>DATITS010000190.1:0-8511 GCA_035467535.1 Desulfobacterales bacterium | reverse complement strand
GCGTTGGTGTAGTGAATCTCCAGGCTGGCCGTCACCGCCGGGAAATATTCGATCCCAGGCGCGTCTTCGGAAGCCGGCAGGTAATAGGCGGTGATCCCCGGCGGCAGCAGCGGCGGCTGGGTTTCGCCGGCGGCGCTCGCAGCGGGTGCCGGCCCCACGGGCGGCGGCACTGTCGCCGGCGCAGGCGGTGCGGGGGGTGTGGCGGCCGCTGCCGCGGCGGTCAGGGCCTTGATGTGCTCGCGCGTCATGGGGCCGCGCAGATAGGATAGGGTCCAGCGGGTCTGGAAGGTGACCGGCGCGTTTTCGTGCACGTTGTTCAGCAGGAAGACGCGTTTGCCCAGCCCCGCCAGAAGTCGCTCCATGCGGCCGCGATCGAAGCTGCCGCCGCCGGCGGCCCCCTCCAGTCCGGCCATCACCCGCTGCTTGTCGCCCTCGGTCTGCAGTCGGCCGATGAACCAGGTGCCGGTGTTGGCGAGCCCCTTGTAGTCGAGGTCCACCGGGTTCTGGGTGGCCAGCACCACCCCTAGCCCGTAGGCGCGGGCTTGTTTGAGTAGGGTCAGCAGGGGTTGCTTGGAAGGCGGGTTCTGGACCGGCGGGAAGAAGCCGAAGATTTCATCCATGTACAGGACGGCCCGCAGGCTGGAGGTGCCGGGCTGGGTCCGGACCCAGGCCAGAATTTCGTTCAGCAGCCTGGAGACGAAGAACATGCGCTCGGCCTCGCCGAGATGGCTGAGGGTGAAGATGGAGGCGCGCGGGCGGCCTTCGGCCGTATACAGCAGGCGCCCGATTTCCAGCGACTCGCCCTCCAGCCAGGCCTCGAACCCGGGTGCGGCCAATAGGTTGTTGAATCGCATGGCCAGCTGGAAGCGTTCCTTGGGGGGGTAAAAGGCGTCGAGGTCCATGACCCCCACGCGGGAAAAGGGCGGCTCCTGGATGGCACGCACCAGGCTCGGCAGGTCCAGCCCCTTGCCTTGGGACCAGACCGTGTCGAACAGGTTGGCAACGAGGATGTGCTCACGGCTGCTGATGGGGTCGGCGTCGATCCCCGCGAGCGCCAGCAGCGAGGTGGTCGTACTCTGGACGCGCTCGCGCACAAGGTCGCGATCCTCCATGACGGCCGCGGGCGGCGGCGCGAAGCTGCCCAGGGCGTTCACCGGCAGGCCCGACCGGCTGCCCGGCGTGTAGACGGCCAGTTCCGCGGCCGCCCGCAGGCGGGCGATGCGCTCCGGGCCCTGGCCCCAATCGGCGAGCCCCTTGCGCCAGACCTCGGCCTGCTTGGCGGCGAACTGCGGCCGCGTGAGGCCGGCCGCCAGGGCCTCCTGCTCGTCCACCCAGGGCAGGAACTCCTCCGCGGAGAGATTCGGGAAGGTGAGCAGCAGGTTGGGCAGATCGCCCTTGGGGTCGATGGCGATAACGGGGATGTTGTCGATCAACGCCTCCTCCAGCAGGCCGAGTGCCAGGCCGGTCTTGCCGCTGCCGGTCATGCCGATGATGACGGCGTGGGTGGTCAGGTCCTTGGAGTCGTACAGGGCCACTTCCTCTCCGAGCTTTCCGGAGTTCATGTCGAATGTCTTGCCCAGATAAAAAACGCCGAGCTTTTCAAAATCCGTCATGGCAGCCTCCCCCTTTTTCGCAATCTTTGGTGTCCGGTATCGTGTCTCGAGGATTCATAATAGGTGCGGTTGCGGAAGTCAACGACCGCCCGGTGCGCGGGGTTTTGGGAAGCACAAGCCGGAGTGGCTGAATGCGAAGCATATTAAAGGTCGCAAATTTGTATTGACGCGAGCCTCCCCCTTCACCCTGCCCTCTCCCCCAGGAGTGGGGGAGAGGATTAAGGAGAGGGGGCCGCTCTCGGTCGATACTCTTTCGCAACGATTAATATCCAAAAGCTGCGCAACGCGAGCCACGGCCGGAGGTGATGTTTTTCAACAACCTGTCAAGGGATGGTGTCGGAGGGAGCGGCGGCCGCATGGCCGGCCGTTTAACCCCAGCGGGGGAAGGGTCTGTGCGGGCGATCGGTCGGGCCGGCAGGGTGCTTAAAAACGAGCATCGGGTCGTCAGCCAAGGCGATCATAAGCTTGAAGCCTGAAGCTGGAGGCTCGAGGCTCAAGGAAAAAGATACCATCACGTTCGCTTCCAGCTTCTCGCCTCAAGCATCCAGCAGTTGCATGTGAGCATTTACAAAAGCCGCGCAACGCAGGATCACGGCCTGAGGCGCCGTTTTTCAACATCCTGTTAAACGAAGATCAGCCTGGCCAGGGCGGTGAGTGCGATGATGGCGCCAAGAATGTCTTGCATGTCCATGGTCATGCGCTCGCGTGAGAAGTTTATCCGGTTGGTTCGGTCCTGTTTAAATTGGTAGGCAAGATTCGTGCAAAACCCACATGATAAAATTTATGTATTTATTAGAAATGGTTATGCCATTGCCGGCAGATGGGTGGAGGAGGACTGTGAAGAATAGGTTATAGAATTGTGGTCGGCTGATTCCACCGGCTGCGGGAGCAGGGGGAAAGGCCGGCCGGGTAACACCTCAGGTATCGGGGTACAGGGTTCAAGCAATCAACGAAGACCGGCGCCATAACCCTCGACCTCCTCCGGCATGTAAGAATCAGGCAGGCGGCGATCAGGCCCCGGCAACTGCTTCTTTCCTGAACCCCGAACCCTGAACTCTCGCAACCTGAGTAGTTACGCCGTCGGAAAAGCATCCCGGGTTTGAAAATTCCGGAGCATCTGTTATGTAGGTAGCGTAAAGGCGGACAACCGGTTGTTTGCGCAGGAACCGCAGGAGGTGGCTGTGTTTGAAATCAAGGAAATCCTGGAGTTGGCCATCCAGCTGGAGAAAAACGGCGAGGCCACCTACCGCAAGGCCATGGCGTCGTGCTCCGATGGGTCCATGATCGCGCTGCTCCAGTGGATGGCGGACGAAGAGGTCAGCCACCGGGAGTGGTTTGCGGCTTTGAAATCAGACCTCGACAGCGGGGTGAAGAACCCTTTTGTCGAGGAAATGGGCAGGCAGGTGTTCAAGGATCTGGTCGGCGGGCAGAGTTTTTCGCTCAAGGAAGTGGACTTCTCGAAGGTGAGCGGCACGCAGGCACTCATCTCCATTTTCATCGAGTTCGAGCAGGACACCGTCCTGTTCTACGAGCTGATTGCACCCTTCATCGAGGACGAGGAGACGCGCGGGCACCTGCAACGGGTCATCGCGGAGGAAAATCGTCACATCGAACGGCTGCGGGAATTCAGGGAAGCAGGCGTTGCGGCCCGATAGCCCGCGGACTCATCCCGCCGCCGACGGGCGGGCACGGCCTGGGGCGTCAGCCCTAAGGTCCGAGAGGATCGCCGCGATGCGCTCTTGGGCTTCGGCGGCATCCGGCGGGGCCACTGCCTCCATGTGCTCGATCACCTCCCTCAGGAACGTGGCCCCGCGCTGCGGCAGATTGTTGAAGACGCGCCGCTGGATTTTGGGGCTGAAGCCTTTGAAGGCCTTGGCGAGGTCCATGGTGCCGACCTCCCGCAGACAGTGTTGGATCTCCTCGTCGTTGAGTCGGTCCATGGCGGCGTTCAGTCCGTCCGGCCGGTCGGGGGAGGGGGTGGCGCGTTCGAGGCCCCTGAGGAAGGATTCCATGTCGCCCGGGGAGGTATCGGTGAATTCCGCTGCGTAAAGCCGCGCGCCCTCCTCGCCGAAAAACGCGACCAGCAGTTCCGTTAGGCGCTTCGGGCTGAGGCCGTTCTGGATGCCCATCAGCCCCTCCAGGATGACACAGCGCTCCAGGAGTTCCTTGCCGCGGTAGCCCCCCGCGAGGATATAGAGCTCCAGGATCCCTCGCACCGCTTGGGGCTTCTCACCGGCGACGATCAGCTCCAGCCCCTTCTTAAGGAAGTAGTTCGGACACTGTTCGATGTAATCCACCAGCGACATCAGCCCGAGGTTTCTGGCCTTTTTAGCGAGGCTGATTACCTCGCCCACCATCCCCAGGCACTGTCGCTTGTCCTGGCTGCTGCACCTGATTTTGCGGGAGAAGTCCCAGCCGTAGTCCATCCTGATTTTCCCCGGCCTGAGGCCTGTTTCGCAGCAAGTGACTGCACGGCCTGCTCGGTGTCCCGAGTACTGTTGCTCGTGGCGGCTTCACGGCACCATTCCAGGAATAAACTATCGGCCGTTTCAGTGAAAACTTGAGGAGATCATTTCCTTAGCAGGTTGTTGAAAAGCAAGCATGAGGCCGTCCGCCAAGGCGGTCATTCGCTTGAAGCCTGAAGCTGGAGGCTCGAGGCTCAAGGAAACAGATACCATCACGTTCGCTTCCAGCTTCTCGCCTCAAGCATCCAGCCGTTGCATGTGAGCATTTACAAAAGCCGCACAACGCCGGATTACGGACTTAGGCGCTGTTTTTCAACACTCTGATAGGGCGGGTTGATCGCCGGGCGGGAATCGACGGCGATCCGCACCCGGCGACGGCTGAGGAGTGCAAGCCAGACGGCTGAGGCGCCGATGGTGCCGGCCAGCACGGCCGGCGCTGTCGGGTCCATTCCGGCATCCGCGGTGGTGAGGAAGCACCCAGTGCCCCCGCCCCCGCCGCCACTGCTGGGCGCCGGGTAGGTTGATGCGGTCTGGAAGGAGCGGTCGGAACCGTAGCTTGTACCGGAGGAGTTGGTGGCAACCAGGCGGTAGTGATAGTTGGTACCAGCGGAAAGATCGTTGACGGTTTCTGAAACCGAGGCATCCGCGTCGGTGGCACGGTTGGCGGTCGCCAGCCCGTAGGCGTCGGTCGTGCCGTATTCAAAATAGTAGGTGGTGGTCAGGCCGTTGGGGCTGACGGTGCCGTTCAGGACGGCCGACGTGGCATCAATGGCTACGGACCTGCCGGTGTTGGCCTCGGGCACGGTGCTGTCACCTGTGTAATATAGATCCAAGAGCACACTGGTCGCGGCCACCGTTATCGTGGTTGTCTCTGGTATTGTGATCATCGAGCCGGAGAAAGTGACCACGTAGTCGCCGGGCGCCGTGACGGGGATGGCGTAGCCGCCGCTGTTCGCGGTGACGGCAAAAAACTCGCCCTGGTCTGTCTCAACTCGGACCCCGCCGATGCCCTCGCCCGGGTCGTACTGGTTGTTGCCGTTGCGGTCGACCCAGACGGTGCCGACCAAAAAACGGTTGTAATGGTTTGCATACCCTGTGTTGGCGTAGCAGAGGTTGCCTGTGATGACCTGAGGGCCGACCCAGGTGGCAGGGTTGGATTCGGCGACGACGGCATAGCCCACATTGGTGTAGTTGCCGTTGACCGACATGATGGCGTTGCGGTGGCCGGGGGGATCCTGGGTCCCATCGGTCCCAAAACCCCAGTCGATATTGAAGCCGGCATGGCCGTAGACCGTGTGATCTGAATAGGAATAAACGATCCCAGCGGCCGAGGCGAATTCGAACCCTGCCGCATCGATGCGGTCGAACTGCCCGGTATGGTTCTGAGCGTCGATGCTGATGAGATAGTCCGAGTGGGCCCTGGCAGCGTTGTAAAGCCTTACATCGAAAGCAGCCGGCGGTTTGGCAGGAATGGCCGCGAACTCCTCCTGCAGAACGGTGGTGTCCACCTGCCAGAAGCTCCGGGCGGCCGCCACGTCCGGGTCGGTCATGGTGGCCAGCCACACCCCTTCCTGAGCGGGATCCGAGCGCGCGCGGTTCATGAGCCACACCATCTGCTGCTCGTTGCCGTCCGGGTGCAGGTTGTCGTCGGTCTTGTGATAGGTCCACTCGGTCAGAGCGGACGGCGCCTTCCAGCGCAACTCCGTTGCCGAACTGGAGGCCTCGGGCACGTCCCGCTCGAGCGTGGGCGGGTTGGGTTCGGGGATCCGGTCATAGTGGCACCCGAAGCGTCCGGGTGAGGCGAAGGCTAGGGAGATGGTCAGAACCGCCGCCAGCGTGAGCGCAACACCGAAGCCCGAGAACCATTTTCGCACGGAAACACCTCTTCACTACTCAGCTGTTTGGAATCACGTTTAACAACGAAATGCGCGAAAACCGCGAAAGTGCTTGGAAGTGGTTTTAAAACCACTTCTAAGGTGTTTAGGCTGAGAGGAACCGCTAATGGACGCGAATGAACGCCAATCGACAGAAATTATTAGTGTCTATTCGCGTATTTGGGAGTTTCCTCTTTTCCATCCATCATGACCGCCTGAGTAATTCAAAAATGTTACCAATATGGCAAAAACCGGCGCAATGCAAGATGCTTATTTATGGATATCAGCTGGTCTTAATTGAAACTTAAGATCTTCCGGTCGGTTCGTAAGCCAAGACGTGGTAGGGGATGGTCGTTTGCGAGCGTCCATGAGGCGAGTCGGCTTCAGTCGGTCCGCCGGCCGCCCAGGCTGGTGAGCCCCAGTGATAGTACGATCATAAAAAGGGCGACCATCTCGGTGGCCGTCACGGGCTCTTCCAGGATCAGGGCGCTGCTGAAGGCGCCGATCACCGGGATGCCCAAGGTGCACAGCGCGGCGACATTGGCCGGGAAAATCTGCACGACCATGAAAAACGCCCAATGGCAGAAGATGGTCGGCAGCGCGACCACGAATATAAGGGCGGCGATGGCCTTCCAGGAGACCGCGGCGATCGCGGTGACGGGATCGATCAGGATCGCGCCCAAGACGATGGGTACCCCCCCGATAAGGAGCTGCCATCCCATGACCAGGGTCCCGGGCATGTGCCATTTGAAGAATTTGACCAGCACCGTTCCGGCCCCCCAACAGACAGCGGCGCCCACCATCATCAGAGCGCCTATCGGCGCGGCACCGACCGCCTGCAGGTCGGGTGCCAGCAGCAGCGCCAGCCCTGTGGACCCGACACATAGGGCCCACAGCCGGGCGGAGGTTATTTGCTCCTTCAGCAGCAGGCGGCTTAGAAGGATCGCCCACAGGGGCATGGTGTAGGCGATGATCGCTGCCCGCCCGGCGTGCAGCATGGAAATGCCGTAGGCGGAGAGGATGTGCCAGCCGGTGATGTTGATCAGGGAGGTGACGATGAGCGGCGTGAGATCCCCGGCCGGCACCCGCAGGGCAGCCCCGCCGGCGCGGGCCAGCGCCAATAGGCCGGCCCCGCCGGCCGCAAGACAGATGGCCCGGAAGGTCCAGGGGCGGATCTCGCCCAGGACGATCTTCATGGCCGGCCAGGCCAGACCCCAGAAAAGGCTGAGCAGGGCGAGCAGCACAATGCCCTTCAGGGGATGTGCCGGTCTATGGGGTCGCGACGGTTGCATTCAATCCGGCCGTCATCCGATCGTAAGCACTTCGCTAATCTGGCGTGTGGGCGTCACATCGGTGAAATTGGGGATGTCCGCGCGCAGAATGCCGCCGGAGGCGGCCCCGCCCTTCTCATAGCCGTCGGCCGAGTCGAAATAGAGGTTGCCGATGCAGACGTACGGCGCCGGCTGACCGCCGCCGCCGGAGATGCCTCGCAGGACTTCCGCCCGCAGGAGGCCAAAGGGCTTCATGTGCTTTTCCACCAGGGCCATGTGCGTTGTGCGGTAGTATTCCAGATCGAAACGGCTGCCTTTCTGGTTCGGGTACATCACGCTCACTTTGTACAGGCCAATCTCCTTATGCGGGGGGCCTGAAAAACTTGAGTCTTCAGCCTTCAGTCTATCTGCCTGGCTATCGACCCGGATGCGGTGGCGTCCGCCTCCCGCTCGGATGAAGTAAGCCTCCTGCTCGAAATCAAGCCGGTCGGCCAGCTTCAGCAATGCCCGGTCCGAGAACTTGATGCGTTCGCCCGCGTCGGTCAGGTAGAGGCCGTCGTTTTCAATCCAGAGGCGGCCGGTTTCGAGCGAAAGGCGCCGCTGGGTGTTCAGGACGAGCGTGATCTCCTCCCCGATCTGCACGTCGACGACGAACAGGGCGGTGTCCTCGTAGGGGAAATACACCTTTTCAAAAATGTGGTCGCGCTGCTGGCTGACATAGTAGCCGCCCTCGTCCCGACGGATGGCGGCGTTAAAGTAGTCGATGATGCGTCGGTTCTGGAAGAGGCCGGACGCGTTGCGCCAGCGGCCGTTGCGGTCGAGCCGGAACACGGCCTTTTCGCGCGGGATGACGATTTCGGTCGGTGTGTCGGTCATGGGCTGCTGCGGGCACGCCGTCAGGAACGGCTCTGTTTGCGGGGTTTGCGCCACAGGGCCTTTCCCATGTCTTCAATGTAGCTCACCGCCTGGAAGACGGCGTTCAGACTGATGGGGGGCAGTTCACGATCCTCGCCACGGCAGTCGCTGAACCGCTGGTGTGGCACCTGCGCGAGCCCTCTGCGGCGGCAGACGATGAAGGCCACTGCATCGGCTTCGAGGTCGGTCCGGTTCAGGTCCAGGTCCTTGCGGTCTACCCACCAGGCGTCGCTGTCGATGCCCAGGTGCCCGCAGAAAATGCGGCCCAACTCGAGCACCAGGGCGGCGTACTTTTCCTCCAGGCTCAGGCCGGTGTCAACACGGACAAGATAGCGGGTGCTGGATTCGAGTTCCAGGCCCGCGTATTTTTTCC
>DATITS010000189.1:0-5402 GCA_035467535.1 Desulfobacterales bacterium | reverse complement strand
AACAGGACCGAAATCATTTTGGCGAATTCAATCATCACTGCCGTCTTTCATGGATGTGGGGGAGTCGTCAAGCAGTGCGTTGACGTTGGGGCCGGGCCGGCCCACCGCTGAAACGGAAATTGTCATTGAAATCTTCGACAGTTCTAGTATAGTAAGCCCTTGTGGATTTGATCGGGGCGGACCGATACCTATGATTGATGGCGCGCCTGGAGGGATTTGAACCCCCGGCCTACGGATTAGAAGTCCGTTGCTCTATCCAGCTGAGCTACAGGCGCACAGCGCCGTTTTTTCTAACACATGTCGCAGACGCTGTCCATAGCCATTCGCCGCCGCCGGCGTTGCATGTTCTTAACATTCTGACCACACGGGCAGCCTGATGAAAAAAGAGGCCAACAAAAATAAGCCGCAAACCAAGAAGAAAACCAAAGCCGTCGCCGCACCCAAAGCCAAACCCAAGGCCGCCGCGGCATCCAAATCAAAACCTAAAGTAAAACCTGGAGCCAAGACGCGCCCGGAAAAGGCCGGAAAAGTTCAAAAAACCGGTTCTGTTTCTAGCAAACAGCCGGCAGCGCGTAAGGCGGCCATGCCGTCCGGCAAGGCGAAGCCATCCTCCGCGCCGCGGGCGGTGGTCAAGGTTAAAGCCGCAACCCCCCCCCGGAAGACCAAGCCGGCGAAAGCCGCACCTTCCGCCGGCGTAATCCAGGCGACCACGTCGAAGAGCCTCGAATCCGACACCGCGGCGAAGGCGCGCGAGGAAGTGAAGACAGTCAAGAAATCGAAGACGCCGCGGAAGACGCCCGTTGTCGAGAAGGCCGAGAAGAAGCCCACCAAGAAGAAAAAGCCGGAATCCGACGACAAGGCGCTCGTCAAGTTCGACCCGCTTCAGCGGTATCTCTCGGAGATCAGCCGCTACAAGCTGCTCACCCGGGAGCAGGAGCGTGACCTCGGCGCCCGCGTCAAGGAGCAGGACGACAAGGAGGCGGCGTACGTGCTGGTCACCGCCAACCTGAGGCTGGTCGTCAAGATCGCGCTGGAATTTCAGCGGGTGTGGATGCAGAACCTGCTCGACCTCATCCAGGAAGGCAACATCGGCCTCATGCAGGCCGTGAAGAAGTTCGACCCTTACAAGAACGTCAAGTTCTCCTACTATGCCTCGTTCTGGATCAAGGCCTACATCCTGAAGTTCATCATGGACAACTGGCGGCTCGTCAAGATCGGGACGACCCAGGGCCAGCGCAAACTGTTCTTCAAATTGAAAAAGGAAAAGCAGCATCTGATCGAGCAGGGATTCGACCCCAAACCCAAGCTGCTGTCCGAGCGACTCGGGGTGTCGGAGCGGGAAATTGTGGACATGGACCAGCGTTTGGACAGCTGGGACGTGTCGCTGGATGCCCCTCTCAAAAACGACTCCGAAACTGAACGCATCGAGTTCCTCAGCACGGAAAGCGAGTCCGTCGAGGATCAGGTGTCGAAAAAAGAAATCGAACTCCTGCTGCACAACAAGATCGCCGAATTCAGAAAGAAAATGTCGCCGCGGGAGATCGAGATTTTTGAACTGCGCATTTTTTCCGACAATCCCGTCACCCTCCAGGAAATCGGGGACCGCTACGGCATCTCCCGGGAACGGGTCCGGCAGATCGAGAAAAACATCATCCGGAAGATGCGGACGTTTTTAAGAAGCGAGATTCCCGACTTTGCATCCTATTCTGAAGACACCGACGCGGAGTGACGATTCTGCCTGATGACGCGTCTTGCCCCGGCATCAGCAGGGTGGTCAACAACAAGCATTCGGCCGTCAGCCAAGGCAGAGAGAAGCTTGAGGCAAGAAGCTTGAGGCTCGAAGCTCAAAAAAAACCAGCCACCGTCAGCCAAGCTTCCAGCTTCGAGCCTCCAACTTCCAGCCGATTGCATATGAGCATTTACAAAAGCCGCACAACGCCGGATCAAGGCCTCAGGCGCGGTTCTTCAACACCCTGTTAGGAAACCTTCTCATGAAAAACCGACTGTTCACACTTACGGCCTTGATCTGCCTTTTCGGCAGCCTGGCCGGCTGCACCCACGCTATCAGCACCCCCGTCGCATCGACCCCACCGCGCACCGTGGTGGAGCCGCCGGAGAACGCCTACTTCTACTTCATGGCCGCGCAGAAGGAGCGCATGGGCGGGAAAACAGACCATGCGATCCTGCTCATCCGCAAGGCGATCGCGCTTGACCCGGATTCCGCCTACCTTCAGCGAGAGCTGGCCACCATATACCTCCAGAACAAGGAGAATGAAAACGCGCTGCGGCTCGTCGAGGAGCTGCTCGCCCGGCACCCCGACGACGTCAAGGGGCTCATCCTTTACGGCGGCATCCAGCAGATGGCCAAAGACAACGCTGCGGCCACCCAGGCCTACGAACAGGTGATCCGGCTGGACCCCTCCCAGGAAAAAATTCATGCGCTGCTGAGCGGCTTGTACCTGGAGGGGAACGATTTGGGAAACGCGGAACGGGTCCTGCGGCAGATGACGGAGCGGTTCCCCACGTCCTACGCCGGCCATTTTCTAATGGGCCGGCTCCACCTGGTGCGCGGCAATCAGGTTCAGGCCGAGAAGGAGTTCTGGCGGTGCGCGGAAATCGACCCCGACAGCCTGGAGCCGCTGTTCGAGCTCCTCAAGCTGTACCGGCAGCAGGGGAAAAAGCAGGACATGCTCAAGGTCAACCAGGAAATCCTCCAGCGCGACCCCGAAAACAGCCGTGCCGCTCTGGAGCTGGCCCTGTTCTACCGGCAGGCCCGGATGAAAGGCGAAGCCGACGCCATCCTCAAGCAGCTCGGTGAAAAGAGCGCGAGCGAGTTCGAGGTCATTCTCCAGCTGGTTCAACTCTACGTGGACCCGAGGAAATACGACGAGGCCCTCTTCCTCATCAACGGGATGTTGAAGGGGGCGCCCGAGAGCCCGGATCTGCATCACCTCAAGGGGTTCAGCCTTTTCGGACTCAAGCAGCACCCCGAAGCCCTGGCCGAGTTCCGTCGGGTGACACGCGAATCACGCTTTTACCAGGACGCCGTGGTCCACATCGCCTTCATATTGCAGGAGCAGGGGAAAACCGATGAGGCCCTGCAGCAGCTGACCTCCGCCGCCGAACAGGACCCGACGAACCCGGAGCTGCCCTATTACCTCGGGACCATCTGCGAAGAGGCCGGGCGTCTCGGCGAGGCCGAAAACTACCTCAAGCAGGCGATTGAAAAGGCTCCCGGAAACGCCAACTACCACTTCCGCCTGGGTGTCGTCTACGACAAGCAGAACAACAAAGAGGCTTCCATCGCGGCGATGCGCAAAGTCATCGAGCTGGACCCCAAGAACGCCAACGCCCTCAACTATCTCGGCTACACCTACGCCGACCTGGGCCAAAACCTGGACGAGGCCGAACAGCTGATCATCGAGGCGCTCAAATACAAGGCCGATGACGGGTTCATCACGGACAGCCTGGGGTGGGTGTACTACAAGAAGGGCGAGTATGCGAAGGCGCTCGAATACCTGAAAAAGGCCCACGAGCTGGTTCCGGACGACCCCACGATCATGGAGCACGTCGGGGATGCCTATCTCAAGCTGAACGACAAGGTGAACGCCCTCAAATACTACCAGAAGGCGATTCCGAAGAAAGACAAGGAAAAAGAAGATCTGCAGAAGAAAATCAGGCAGCTGAAGGAGGGCGCGCGTTGAAGGGGAATGTTTTTTTTGAGCGGCGGTGCGCAACCTGGCGGCACCGCGTGTGCGCGTCCCTCTTGGCGGTGCTGACGGCGGCGCTTCTCGGCGGTTGCAGCAGCATGACCGGGGGTATCGACAAGCGGCCGGAGATTGTCGAGGACCCCGCCGCGGCGGCCGAGGCGCTCAGGGTGATCGCCCAGTTGCAGCAGGCCAACAGCACCCTCAAGACGTTCAAGGGCTTAGGGCGATTGACGGTCCGGCAGGAGGGCAAGGTCCTGGTCGATGAGCGTATGGTCTGGGTCGGGGCGCCGCCGCTCAAATTGAGCGTGGTGCTGTTTGCGGCAAGCTTTCCGGCCTTGCGCATGGCCGGCGACGGGGAGTGGTTCTACTACCAGGACGGCCAGGAGCCCGGTGCGCCGGTGAAACGGTTGCGCGCGAGCGACCCGGATTTCAAACGCATCCTGTCCATCCCGATCCTGGCGAGCGACATCATTGCCCTAATGAGCGGCAAGATGCCCCTCAAGGAGCACAACCGAGCGACGATTCAGCCGCTGGCCTCAGGCCAGGGCTATGTGCTGCTGCTCATGGACGGCCGGTCGGTGCGGCAGAAGATCTTCTTCGACGAAACCAAATCGGAGACCCGGCAGACCGAGGTCTACGACTCTTGGGGCCGGCTGGTCTTCCAGGCGAACTTTGTCGAAATGCAGGTGGTGAGCGGCTACAGGGTGCCGTCGCGACTGGTGGTCTCCCGCGGGAAAGACGCCATGGTCCAGGTGCTGGTCGAGAAGTATTGGGTCGATGTGCCTGTCACGCCTGACATGTTCGTGCTCGCGCTGCCGCCGGGATAGCCAAGGTGGCGGTAACTACTCAGGTCCCAGGGTTCAGGAAATCCACTATGGCTGGCGCCCTGGTTTTTTCCATAACCCTTGAACCCTCTCTACCCGAGTCGCTGCTATGCATGCTGAAATTCTAGCCAGCGGCGACGAGATCCGCACCGGCGCCCTGGTCGATTCCAACTCGGCCTGGATCGCACAGGCGCTCGAAGAGGCCGGCGTTGCCGTGGCCCGCCTCAATGGGGTCGGGGACGATCTCGAGCAGTTGACCGGGATCCTGAAGGAGATTGGCGGCCGGGCCGATGTCGCCGTCGTTACCGGGGGGCTGGGGCCGACGGTGGACGATCTTTCCACAGAGGCGGCGGCCGCCGCCGCCGGCGTCGGGCTGGTCATAGAACCGGCCGCTCTCGCCGCCATCGAGGAGTTTTACCGACAGCGCAACCGGCCGATGAACCCCTCGGTCCGGAAGCAGGCCTTTCTGCCCGCGGGCGCGGACATGCTCCCCAACCCGGTCGGTACCGCACCGGGATTCCGCCTGCGGATCGGCCGCTGTGCGTTCTTCTTCCTGCCGGGCGTGCCGTTCGAGATGAAGCGCATGCTGGCGGACCACGTGCTGCCGCAGATCGACCGGATGCGGGGCGAGGGCCGTGAAACCCGCCTGATCAAGACCTTCGCCTGCTTCGGGTTGACCGAATCGCTGACCGGCGAGCGGGTGGGGGGGGTCGCAGAACGGTTCCCCGGTATCAAGCTGGGCCTGCGCGCCAAGTTTCCCGAGGTCCAGGTCAAGCTCTACACGAGCGGCCCGGTTGAAGCCGAGGCCGTCGGCCGCATAGACGCGGCTTCGGCCTGGGTCCGGGAGCGGCTCGGCGATGTGCTCTTT
>DATITS010000188.1:0-1941 GCA_035467535.1 Desulfobacterales bacterium | reverse complement strand
GGACCATGCGGACGTAGTCGTCCGGGCTGTTCTCGCCGATGTAGGTGTTGATGGCGGAGAGGCCCTGGGCCACCGCGCCGGACCGCTCGAGAGCGGCCTTGTCCACCAGCAGAACCGTCTGGTTCGGCTGGAGCCATTTCTTGATTTCGAAAGCCGTGCCGCAGGCAGCCATGCCGCCGCCGACGATGAGGACATCCACTTCCTTCTCGACAACTTCCGGATCCTTCACGGCCTTGAGTTCACCCTTGGGTTTATTCGGCAATGCCATATTATTTCCTCCTTGATGTAGTCGTAAGCTGATCGTCGCTTGGTGAAAGGGTCCCGCTGCCTACTTCACGAGTTCCTTGGGCCGCGGCAGTGCCCGGCCTTCGGCCTCGTCCGTGGACAGGAGCTGGCTTTCGATGTCCTTGCCCTTCAGGCCATCATAGGAATTGGCCTGGCCCTCGGGAGTGGTCCGGATGGGGAACTTGAACCGTTTGATCAGGCCGTTGCGGAATTTGCAGGTCCACATGACATCCTCGGTGCCCAGCATCGGCATGATGTTGCTTCCCAACGGAACGAAGTCGGCATAGCCGCGCACCTCGATCGCCTGGGTGGGGCAGATCTTGACGCAAGAGAAGCATTCCCAGCACTGATCTGGCTCCTGGTTGTAGGCCTTCATGGCCGTCGGGTCCAGAACCATCAGGTCGTTCGGGCAGATGTACATGCAGGCGGTTTTATCGCCGCCCTTGCAACCGTCGCACTTTTCATTAATGACAAAGCTTGGCATGTAAATACCTCCTTGGGAGTGGTGTGATTAAAAGAGTTGGCGTTACGAACTGCTACGGTGTCCGGCGTGGTGAACTGGTTTTGCACCTCCCTTCGTTGGTTTTATTGATGCTCAGCCGTATGTGGGCTAAAATCCGCTTCCCTGTTCATCGTCGCCTGCCAGTTTTGCAGCCCGCGGCGAACATGACCATCGCTGCAGAAAAAGAAGAATATTCATTCAAATCAGTAGGATAAATTTTTAGGAGAAGATGACCAATACCATCCCGATATATGGCTTGTCAAGAATTTTTGAGAACGGAAATTTAAACAGAATTTCGGCTTTCGAGGGCCCCGGACGGGAGTTCCACATATTGAATTAATTCGCACAAAGGGCACAAAATGCAGGCCAAACACCGCTGCTGCACCCGCTGCCGGCGCCCTGAAAATATTCCGATTGACACGGCCTAAGAAATTGAGCAAATCAATTCGGAGGGTCGTTTTTCTGTGAGGCACATGGGCATGGACGATCGATTGACCGCCTTGGGGTTGGACGAGGAGTTCCGGTTTGCCTGCGGGCCTGAGGTGGCCTGCTTCAACGACTGCTGCCGGGACCTGAACCAGGCGCTGACACCGTATGACACGCTGCGCCTGAAGCGCGGTCTCGGCGTGCCGTCCGGTCGCTTCCTTGCGCAGTACACCCGGCGTCACACCGGCCCAGGGTCGGGGCTGCCGGTGGTCACCCTCGCGCCGGCCGACCCGCAAACCCTGGCCTGCCCGTTTGTGTCCGCAGCCGGTTGCCGGGTCTACCCGGACCGCCCGGCCTCCTGCCGCACCTACCCGCTCGTGCGCTCGGTGCGCCGCTCGCGGGAGACGGGTGCCGCCGTCGCCTCCTATTATATTTTGACCGAACCGCATTGCCGCGGGTTTGCCGGAAACCGAACCCAGACCGCACGGCAGTGGACCGCGGACCAGAGGATCGCAGACTACAACACCGAGAACGACCGGATGCTCGACGTGATCAGCCTCAAAAACAGTTTGCGTCGGGGGCCGCTATCGCCGTCGTCGGCCGAACGTGTTTACACCGCCCTCTACGACCTGGACGAATTCCGCCGCCGGCTCTTCGACGACGGCATGGCGGCCGAGTCGGGGGTGGGCGAAGACCTGCTGGAGGCCGCCCGCCGCGACGACCTCGCG
>DATITS010000187.1:0-27550 GCA_035467535.1 Desulfobacterales bacterium | reverse complement strand
AAAGGCTTGCGGACCATGGTCGAAGCCAGGGAGAAGGGCAAGGAACTGGCCGAGCGCGACGTCTACCCGGATTTCGATTTCCGGTTCGCCTACGGCCAGCGCGACGACGAACCCGGCGGCGGCGACCGCAAGGATCTCATGACCGGGATGGTGGGGATCAGCATACCCATCTACTACCCGTTGAAACAGGGGCCCAAGGTTGCCGAGTCCCGGGCGGACGTGCGCAGTGCCGAGGCGCGCTACCGTGCCGCGCGCAACGAGGTGCTCTACATGGTGGCCAGCATGGGGGCCATGGTGCAGCGCCTGGAACGCCAGATCGAGCTCTATCAGACCGGGATCCTGCCCCAGGCGAGGCTCCAGGCCCAATCGACGATGAGCTCGTATGCGGTGAGCAAGGTGGATTTCAACGGCCTGCTCGAAAGCCACATCCGGCTGCACCGTTTCGAACTCGACTACCACCAGGCCCTCACGGACTACGAGAAGAGTCTCGCCGCCCTGGAGGCTTCCGTGGGGCAGCCCCTTAGGCCGCAGGAGGTGGCAAAATGAAGCCTTTCGTCTTTCGCGCACTGGCGTTTGTGGCAGCGGTCCTGTTGCTGGTCGGCGCGGCGGCCGCACCGGTCGCCGCCCAGTCCGGACACGCGGGCCATTCCGCCACGGCGCCGGCCAAGGCGGACGACCTCGACATAAGCGGCCTGACCATGGAGTCCCTGCAGAAAGAGGGCAAGATGGTCGAGGTCGCGCCGGGCACCGTGCAGATCTCACCCGAGCGGCAACAGTTAATCGGAGTGCGCATCGGCACGGTCGAGAAAAGGCCCTTGCAGAAAGTGATCCGCACCAACGGCCGGGTGGAATTCGACGAGAAGCGGCTGGCGACGATATCCCCCAAGATTGGCGGCTGGATCGAGGAGCTGTATGTCGACTTCACGGGGGCCCCGGTGAAGAAGGGCGCGCCGCTGCTCACGCTCTACAGCCCGGAGCTCGTCTCGACCCAGGAGGAGTACCTTGCCGCCCTGCGCGCCCGGCAAGAGCTCGCGGCCAGCCCCTACCCGGAAGTCGCCGCCAGCGGCAACGCGCTGGTCGAATCCGCGCGCCGACGGCTCAGGCTCTGGGACATCAGCGAGGAGCAGATCCGGGAGCTCGAGCAGACCGGCCACGTGCGCAAGAGTCTGACCCTGTATTCCCCCTATAGCGGCATTGTCCTTGAAAAGATGGCTTTCAAGGGGATGCGGGTCGAACCCGGGATGGCGCTCTACAAGCTGGCCGACCTGACGGTGGTCTGGCTCATCGCCGACATCTACGAGTACGAGCTGCCGCTCATCCGGCTTGGGCAACAGGCCTCCATCAACCTTTCGTACCTGCCCGGGGAGGCGTTTACCGGGAAGGCTGTTTTCATCTACCCTTACCTGGACGCTCAGACCCGCACCGCCAGGGTGAGGTTTGAGTTTGCCAATCCGCGCGGCACGCTCAAGCCGGAGATGTATGCCGGGGTCGAGATCACCATCCGGCTCGGTGATAAAGTCGCGGTCCCGGAAGGGGCTATCATCGACACCGGGATTCGCAAAGTGGCGATCGTCGAAAAAGGCGCCGGATATTTCGAGCCCAGGGATGTCAAGCTGGGGACAAAAGCGGGTGACTATTATGAAGTCCTCGACGGCCTCAAGGTCGGAGAACGAGTGGTCATCAGCGCCAATTTCCTGATCGACTCCGAATCCAAGCTCAAGGAAGCCGTCGGTGGTGCGGGCCACCAGCATGGGCAGTAGAGGGGACCCCATGATCGAAAAAATCATTGACGCCTGCGCCCGGAACCGGTTCCTGGTATTTACCGGCGTCCTGCTGCTGATGCTCGCCGGGGTCTACGCCATGAAGCACATCCCGCTGGACGCCATACCGGACATCTCCGATGTTCAGGTGATCGTCTACACCCCGTGGGAGGGCCGCAGCCCGGACCTGATCGAAGACCAGGTCACCTACCCCATCGTCTCGGCCCTCATCTCCGCGCCGAAGGTCAAAACCGTGCGGGGGCTGTCGGATTTCGGCTTCTCCTATGTCTACGTGATCTTCGAGGACGGCACCGACATCTACTGGGCGCGCTCGCGGGTGCTCGAATACCTGCAGCAGATCACCGCCAAACTTCCCGAAGGTGCGTCACCGGTGCTGGGACCCGATGCGACCGGCGTCGGCTGGGTGTTTACCTACGCGCTGGTGGACGAGAGCGGCCGGCACGACCTGGCCTACCTGCGGACGCTTCAGGATTGGTATCTGCGCTACGCCCTGGCCAGCGTCGAGGGCGTCTCGGAGGTGGCCAGCGTCGGGGGCTTCGTAAAGCAGTACCAGATCAACATCGACCCCACCCGGCTTTCGGCTTACGGGATTTCCATCCGGGAGGTCATCGACCGCGTCAAGGCCTCCAACAATGACGTGGAGGGGCGCCTGCTCGAATTCGGCGGCCGGGAATACATGGTGCGGGGCCGGGGCTACATCAAGTCCGTCGCGGACATCCAGTCGATCGTGGTCGGAAGCAAGGCCGGGACCCCGGTGCTGGTGCGCGACATCGCCCAGGTGGTCGTGGGTTCCGACATGCGCCGGGGAATCGTCGAGTTGGACGGCCGCGGGGAAGTCGCGGGCGGTGTTGTCGTGATGCGCTTCGGCGAGAACGCCCTGAGCGTCATCGAGGCCGTCAAGGCCAAAATCGAGGAGATCCGCCCCGGTCTGCCGGAGGGGATCAAGATCGTTCCCACTTACGATCGTTCGCAGCTGATTCGCCTGTCCATCGAAAACCTGCAGCGGACACTTCTGGAAGAAATCGTTGTGGTCAGCCTGGTGGTGATCGTTTTCCTGCTGCATTTCCGATCCGCCCTGGTGCCGATTTTTGCCCTGCCGATCGCCGTCCTCATCGGGTTCATCCCCATGTTTGCCCTGCGAATCTCCGCCAACATCATGAGCCTCGGGGGGATTGCGCTCTCCATCGGTGTCTTGGTGGACGCCTCCATCGTGATGGTGGAAAACGGCTACCGACACCTGTCCGAGGGCAGCGACGAAGATCGCAAAAACAGCACCGCCACCATTGTGAGGTCCTGCCAGCAGGTGGGGCGGGGGATCTTTTTTGCACTCGTGATCATCATCGTTTCATTTGTGCCCGTTTTTATGCTCGAGGCACAGGAAGGGAGGCTTTTCCGGCCTCTGGCCTTCACCAAGACCTTCACCATGGCGGCCTCCTCCATTCTGGCCATCACCCTGGTTCCGGTGCTGATGACGATCTTCATGAAGGGCAAGCGCCTGCGGCCGGAGGCCGAAAATCCCATCTCGCGTTTCATGCGGTGGTTCTACACCCCGGTCATTCGCTGGGTGCTGCGGTTCAAGAAAACCGCCCTTGCGGTCAATTTTCTCCTCATCCCGCTGAGTCTTTTTTTAGCGCTTCGCATCGGCAGCGAGTTCATGCCGCCGTTGTACGAAGGCACCATTTTCTACATGCCCGTCACCAGCCCGGGCCTGTCGGTCACCGAGGCCGGGAATCTTCTGGCCGTCCAGGACAAGATCATCAAAAGCTTCCCCGAGGTCCTGACCGTTTACGGAAAGGCGGGCCGGGCCGAGACCTCCACCGACCCGGCGCCCTTAAGCATGATGGAAACCACCATCCAGTTGAAGCCGCAAGACCAGTGGCTCAAGGTTAAAAAGGACTACTCCTTTCTGCCGCAGTGGCTTCGGCCTCTGGCCGAAAAATGGTTTGGCGCCGAGCGGCCGAGGACCTATGAGGAACTCGTGGAGGCCATGGATGCGCAGATGCAGTTTCCGGGGATGCAGAACGCGTGGACCATGCCGATCCGGGCGCGGATCGACATGCTCAGCACCGGCATCCGCACACCGGTGGGCATCAAGATCTTCGGCCCGGATTTGAGCACCATCGAGGAGATCGGCACCCGCATCGAGACGATGCTGAAGGGGGTTGCCGGGACCCGCAGTGTTTATGCCGAGCGGGTGGCGGGAGGGTATTTTACCGACATCAACATTCGCCGGGACGCCATCGCCCGCTATGGGCTGACCGTCGGCGATGTCCAGGAGGTCATCCAGTCGGCCATCGGGGGCATGAACATCACGCGTACCATAGAGGGTCGGGAGCGCTACCCCGTGAACGTGCGCTACCCGAGAGAACTGCGGGACGATATCGATAAGATCAAGCGCATCCTGGTGCCGGTGAGGCTGGACGGCGCCTCCGGCATGGGCAAGGCGTCGGCCGCAGGGCCGGCGGCGATGGCGCAGATCCCGCTCGCCCAGTTGGCCGATATCAGCCTGACCACCGGGCCCGCCATGATCCGAGACGAGGATGCCATGCTCGCCGGATATGTGTTCATCGACGTCGCCGGCAGAGACGTCGGTGGCTACGTGGAGGAGGCCAAGCAGATCATTCAGGACCAACTCAAGCTGCCGGCCGGGTATTTTCTCTCCTGGAGCGGCCAGTATGAATTCCAGTTGCGGGCCAAGGAGCGGCTGAAGGTCCTTCTGCCCGTCGTTTTCTTCGTCATCTTCATCTTGCTCTACATGACCTTTCACTCGGTGGCGGAGTCCGCCATCCTGATGGTGGCCGTGATCTATGCCATGACCGGCGGGGTGATCCTCCAGTACCTGCTCGGATACAACTACAGTGTTGCCGTCTGGATCGGCTACATCGCACTGTACGGGATTGCGGTGGAAACCGGGGTGGTGATGATCATCTACCTGCACGAGGCCCTGGACAAGCGTTTACATAAGGGTACGGTGACCCTGGAGGATATACACGCAGCCACGGTCGAGGGTTCGGTGCTGCGGCTGCGGCCGAAGATCATGACCGTCGGCACCACCCTGATCGGCCTGCTGCCCATCATGTGGTCGTCCGGGGTCGGCGCGGACGTCATGAAACCCATCGCCGCCCCGGTCATCGGCGGGGTCATCACCTCGACCATCCACGTGCTCATCATCACCCCTGTGATTTTTGCCATGGTGAAGGAGCGGGCCCTGAGGCGAGGTACGCTGCGCGCATCGGAAAGCCACCATTGATGGCTTCGTAAAAAACCCAATTTCGGCGTTGCGCTTCATCCCGCTGTCGCTGCGGCGTACAGGAAGTACGCCTCACTCCACGGGATTCGCGCGCCTTGAACTTGGGCGTTTTACAAAGCCATCGGTCATGATGACTTTTTACGGGCCCATCAACATTGAACCATAGCAGGAGGCGTCATGAAAAAATGGATCTTCGTTCTGATTACGGCAGCGGCGGCCGGCCTGGCCATTCCGTCCGTGACCCTTGCCCAACACGCGCATGGTCAGGGTGCGGCGTCGGGTGGCGGCATGAAAATGGATACGCGCGAAGTCCTGGTGGAAGGCGTCAAAGTGGTCTTTCAGATCATGACCAACGCCGAACACCAGAAAATGCTCACCGACATGAAGTCAAAGGAGGAACCCGAAAAGGGGACCACGCATAACATCGCGGTCGTGCTGACCGACGAGAAGACCAAGAAGGAGATCATGGACGCCCAGGTCAAGATGAAACTAATCGATCCCAAGGGCGCCGATCAGGTCAAGTCCCTGCGCGTCTCCGAAGCCATGAAGAGCTACGACAACTACTTCAAACTGGCGGACAAGGGGCAATACCAATTGCTGGTCGCCTTCAAGGTGGGGGAGCAGACCCGCAACGCCGGCGTTTATTACGATCGGAAATAGGGCCGGGCCGCGGCCTTTGAGTCCATCCACCGATCGGCGGCAGGAGCGGCCGCCGACCGGTGGGCTTCGGGTGTCAGCCTTGCGGGCCAATAGGGTGTTGAAAAACAAGCATCAAGACGTCAGCCAAGGTGCGCGGCGTTTTGGAAAGCGAAGCATATTCATCTATATGTGAGCATTTACAATAGCCGCCGCGACGGATCACAGTCTCAGGCGCGGTTTTTCGATATCTTGTTAAAAGGTGCGCGAGACGGAAAAGACGACACGCTCGTCGGCGATGTCCTTGCCAAGGAAATTGGCGTTGTTCGTGTCGTTGTAGCTCAGGTCTATGACAAAACCCAAGAGCGGCCGTGAGATCCCGATGCGCCAGTGGGTGTAGTCATAGCCGTCATGGCCGTTGTCGCCATTGCCATGGCCGGTGGTTTGGTTGCCCTCCACCCACTGGTATCCGACCAGGCCGGAGAGCGTGAATTCATAAGGCAGCGACAGGTCCAGCCGGCCGCTGCCGTAATGCGCATCGCCGTCCTGGCCGAAAAAATTCGGTGAATAGTTGTAGCCGCCGATGATTTTGGGGCTGAGCGGAAGTTCTTTGAACGTGTAGTCCAGGCCCAGGTGCCCCTCCCCGTAGCTCTTCCGGGGGTCATCACCGCTGCCGGGGTAATAGTAGTAAATCAGCGAGGCATCCATGTTTAGGTCGGTGAACAGCTCCCTGCCGTAGCCGCCGTAAACATCCAGCTCCACGTTGCCCTTGGAAACATAGTCGTCCACGTTCGATCCCCAGATGCCGAGGTAGGCGCCGATCGGATGCTTGTAGTCGAAACTGCCCTGAACCGCGGGTTTGTTGTCCGTCTGCGACACGCCCCGGAAGAGATAATCCGTGGCGAAGGTCAGGGTGGCGCTGAAGTTCTTCGGATCGGTTGCCTCGGTCCACCAATCCTCTGACATTGCATTTGTAATACCCAGAGCGTAAACCAACAACCCGATACTCATCGCAAGAATTGAGTTCTTAATTTTCTTCACGTGTCTTCTCCTTTTATGTTTCCGCAGTTTTGGGTCTCGTATCCTTTAGTCAATCGAAGGGCGGCGGGACGCTCGGGCAGGCTCCCGCCGCCTGATAACATGCCGGGGCCTTCGTCAGGACTGTTTAACCGGGGACATCTGTGGACGCATCGACGGTTCGGCTTTGAGGCCGGCCGCCGACAGCGTCGCCGCCGTGATGCCGCCGCCGTGGGAGAGCACCTCGAAGTCGGGATAGGCCACACCGCCGTGTTCGCTGATGTCGAGGCCTTCGAGTTCTTCTTCGGGTGAAACCCGCAATCCGATTGTCTTGGCGATGATTTTGAACATGATGAACGATGTGGGAAACACCCAAAGGAAGCAGGCGGCGATGCCCAGCAACTGGACACCAACCTGCGCCAGGTCGAAGCCTTTGACGTGAAACAGTCCCGCCGATAGAGTACCCCAGACACCGTTCACCGCGTGGACGGAGATAGCGCCCACGGGATCGTCGATTCGAATGCGATCGAAAAAGAGCACCGCCAGCACCACGAGCACTCCGCCGATCGCGCCGATGACGACGGCGCTGAGCGGGGTCACCGTGGCGCAAGGGCTCGTGATCGCCACCAGCCCGGCCAGTGCGCCGTTGAGGGTCATGCCGATCTCCGGTTTTCCGAACTTGATCCAGGAGGTGATCAGGGCCATGACACAACCGGCTGCTGCCGCCATGTTGGTGTTGACAAAAATCAGGGCGGTGTCCTTATTGGCGGCGGTCGTCGAGCCGGGGTTGAACCCGAACCACCCCAGCCACAGAATGAAAACCCCGAGGGCCGCCAACGGCATGTTGTGGCCCAGGATCGGTTTGATTCGCCCATCTTTTGCGTATTTGCCGAGCCGCGGGCCGAGGACAATGGCCCCGGCCAGTGCCGCCCAGCCGCCGACCGAGTGGACCACCGTGGATCCGGCGAAATCGATGAACCCCATGGCCTCAAGCCAACCTTTGCCCTTGAAAAGCCCGCCCCAGGCCCAGGAACCGATGACCGGGTAAATCACTGCACTGATGACGGCGCTGTAGATCAGATAGCCTATAAACTTGGTGCGCTCGGCCATGGCGCCGGAAACGATAGTGGCCGCAGTGGCTGCGAAAACCACCTGAAACATCCAGAAGGCGAGCACCCACGGGTCTTCTCCTGGTGTATAGTCGCTCAAGAAAAAGCCCGAGGTGCCGAACCAACCCGTGCCGCTTGCCCCGAACATGATGCCGAAGCCGATCGCCCAGTAGGCGATCGAGCCGATGGCAAAGTCCATGAGGTTCTTCATCATGATGTTGATGGCGTTCTTGGCGCGCGTGAAGCCGGTCTCAACCATGGCAAAGCCGGCCTGCATGAAGAAAACGAGGGCGGCCGCCACCAGGGTCCAGACGTAGTTCGCGTGGACCTGGACCAGTTCGATGGCGGCCCTGTTGGATTCCAGCGTAGGGGGTTCGTCGCCGGCCCAGGCTCGAACACCTCCGATCACCAAAGCGCATGCCCACAACACTACTTTTCCCATCACATGTCCTCCTCTGATTTTCTGCTACCTTTTGAGGCCGCAGAGATTATTAGGTTAAATGGCGTCCCGTCCGGTCTCGCCGGTGCGAATCCTTACGGCCTGGTCCAGTGAGGTAACGAAAATTTTGCCGTCCCCGATTTTCCCCGTGTTGGCCGCCTTGCGGATAAGGCCGACCACCGCCTCTGTCTGCCCGGATTCCACCACAATTCCCAGGTGGATTTTGGGCACCAGGTCCACCTGGTACTCGGCCCCGCGATAGACTTCCTTGTGGCCTCTCTGGCGACCGAATCCCTTGACCTCGGTGATGGTCATGCCGGTGACGCCGATCTCAGTCAGGGCCGTCTTCACCTCGTCCAGTTTGAAAGGCTTGATGATTGCTTCGATTTTTTTCATCCTGTTCTCTCCCATGGTTCGAAATTGCGGAGCCTGCCTCCGGGATGCATGGTAGGCGTCTTTATCAATTAGCGTGCCACGCCGTATGGCGCATAATAACCATTTGAAATATATCGATTTAGCACGACAATGGGTGATGCGTGGCTGTTTGTTGATATTTACTATTTTGTATTTTTTATATTAGATACTTACGTTTATGTATTTCTTTGTGGCGCATCCGCACCCGTGGCGACAGTCCGGAATCCCCCCCGGCGCGCGCCCCATCTGCCGCACACTCCGCGCGGCTCCTTTTGACAATTCATCCGACGTGGTATATAAAAATTCAGTAGAGAAACCGGACATCGGGCGATACGCCGGGGAAAAGGCGGTTTCAGCCACATCCATTCAAGGAGAAAACAATGAAGAAAATAGGTTGCAGACTTCTGGTGCTGATGCTCGTGATGGGGTTGCTCTTCACCATTCCGGCATGCCAGAAAAAACAGATCAGTTCGGACCCGAGTGCGGTATCCGGCAGCGGTGCCGGCATGGGGGGTGCGGCGGGCCGCAAAGGTATCGGCGAACAGGACCTGGGCGGTGCTGCCGGTCGCCCGGGCATGGGCGCGGGCGGGGCCATCGGCGCCGGCGAGCGATCCTCGTTTGAAAACGAGGACATCTTCTACGGCTACGACAGTTCGTCCCTGACCACGCAGGCCCAGGACGTGCTGCGCAAGAAAGCCGCGTTCCTGAAGGCCAACCCGAATGTCAAGGTCACTATCGAGGGGCACTGCGACGAGCGCGGCACGAATGAATACAACCTGGCCCTCGGGGAGGCGCGCGCCAAGTCGGCCAAGGTTTTTATGGTGGACCTGGGCATCCCGGCGGCCCGCATGGCCACCATCAGCTACGGCGAGGAGCGGCCGCTGGTTCAGGGGCGCAGCGAAGAGGCGTTCGCGAAAAACCGCAGAGCGCATTTCGTCATCGAACAGTAGCGCCCCGGCAAATCGCAACAATATCTGACCGTGCGGCCGGGCCCGCACGGTCTTCTTTTTCGTGCGACGACGGGTCGGCATGATCGTGAAAATCATTTCCGGAGGGCAAACCGGCGTCGACCGGGCAGCCCTGGACGCGGCCATCCGGCTGGGCGTCCCGCACGGCGGATGGATCCCCAAGGGCCGCCTGGCCGAGGACGGCCCGCTGCCGGAGAGCTACACCCTCAAGGAGACGGCTTCCGCGGTTTACGCCGAGCGTACCGAAAAGAACGTGCTCGACGCCGACGGTACGCTCATCATCGCACGTGGAAAACTTTGCGGCGGGACCGCATACACCCGCGATATGGCCGTGAAACACGGCCGTCCCTGGCTGCACGTCGACCTGCGCCAGACGCCGGCCTTCCGTGCCGCCCTGGCGATCCGGGAGTGGATCGCCGCCCAGCGCATCATGGTGCTGAACGTGGCCGGGCCCCGGGCCAGCAAGGACCCTCGGATCTACAACGACACCCTGGCGATGCTCGAAAGCGTGTTCTATCTGAGCCTGGCCGATGGGATCCCGGAAAAGCCCGCAGAATCCGGTATTGCGCCGGAAGTCGCCGCAGAGCCTCCGTCCTGCGTCAGGGATGCCTTGCAGCAGCTGAGCGCCGGTATGCCTCTCAAGGACAGGGTTACGATTGCGAACATGACCGAAGGGGAGCTGCCCGCCCTGCTTCCGACCCTGGGGGAGTACATCGTTCACCGTTTCGGCCTGCCCGCCGGGAACATCCCGCTCATGCGGTCCTGCCGCTGGGTGGCCCGGCGGTCGATCAAGACCGAAGAGGCGGCGGCCCGCCTGATTATCCGCGAACTCTGGAAACTGCTGCGCCGCACGCACGCCCTGCGGCGTGTCAAGTGAGGCCGGGTGAAAACGGTGGGGATTCTTTTCCACACCGCGCTCCAATCCGTTTCTCAATCTTAGCACCCAAACCGCCCATCGCCTGCGGCCGTTCACCCGCCGAGCAGGTAAATCCGGCCGGTTCCACGATCGGGCCATATGGCATGAGGATTGCTCGGGTTATAGAGGATTCATGGGGCACACTTCGACGCGTTGCGTAGCAGCGGGAAGGAATCGGATGACGATACCGAAAGACGGACCCGAGGCGGCTGTTCCGGATCTTGAAATTATCCGGATCAAGGACAAGGGGGGCACCCGGTCTGGCGTCGACCGCCGGCAGATTCCCGGGGAGAGCGAGGGCTCTGAACGCCGGTCGGGTCGAGACCGCCGCAGAGGCTTTGACCGCCGAGCCAGCATCGATCGCCGCCGGACCAACGATCGGCGGATTGACGGCAACTTCTGGGACGGCGAGATTATCGAGCGGCGCGAATTGTTTCGTAAAAAACAGGGAGAGTGAATAATCTCAACCCGCCAAAACCCGTCGGGGCTGAAGCAGCCGTGTGAGATCCGAAGTGTTTTGAAAGCCTCACTCTCGACCGGAAGGCTTCAGCGGGGCGGACAGGGCATCTTGTGTGAGCGAATGCAAAGGGCAGCCTCCAGCGAGGCTGCCCTTTGCATGTTTGTCGCACCGGCGGCAACCATGACCAGCTCATCCAGGGTGTTTAGAAACGAGCATCAGGCAGTCAGCCACGGCGTGCGGGGCTTTGGGAAGCGCAGCCTATTCAGTATAGGTGAGCATTTACAAAAGCCGCACAACGCCGGATCACGGCCTCAGGCGCTGTTGTTCAACGCCCTGTCACACCAGCTTTTTGACTGCTGCGATGACCGCCGCATAATCCGGCTCCTGGGAGATCTCCTTCACGAGCTGCACGTATTGAACCATCCCGTTCTTGTCCAGGACGAAGATCGTGCGCGCCAGCAGCCGCAGCTCCTTGATCAACACGCCGTAGCTCTTGCCGAAAGCCGCCTCGCGGTGATCGGAAAGTGTCTTGACCTTGTCCACACCGGCGGCGCCGCACCAGCGCTTCTGGGCGAACGGAAGATCCGTGCTGACGGTGAGAATGACGACATGGTCCCCCAGGCCGGCCGCTTCGGTGTTGAACCGGCGGGTTTCCATGTCGCACGTCGGGGTATCGAGCGACGGCACGCTGGAGACGATGACCACCTTGCCTTTGTAAGCGGAAAACGTGACCGGCTTGAGGTCGTTGTCCAGCAGTTCGACATCCGGGGCCTTGTCCCCGACCTTTACTTCTTTTCCGACGAGGGTGAAAGAGTTGCCCCTGAGCGTGACCGCCCCTTTGCGTTCTTCCATGGTATGATCTCCTTTGCGTGTGGGTTTGTTTACAGTGGAAGCAATTGACATGGTGAAGTGATAGTAAGACGGTCCGGCGGCAAGTCAACGACCCCGGCGGCGGCCGCCCCGATTGACACCCGTCTATCCTGCCTTACTTCTTTGGAAGCCCGAACGACACCGCCGGCACCCGATCGAGTGCAAAAAATTGTCGCGACAACCCCACGGTGGACAAGTGAGAAAGCAGCCCATGCGCGATCGAATCGTGCAGTCACTGGTGGCGGGTGCTGTAACGCTCGCCGTTTTGATCCCGGCCTTCGGCGGCGGGGTCGACGACAGCCTCTACGCCGATCTCCTGACAAAATACGTCGCCAACGGCCACGTCGACTACGCCGGTTTCAAACGCGATGAAGCCCGGCTGGATCGCTACCTCAAACTCCTCGATCAGGTCGACCCCGAACGCCTGCCGCGGGAGGAGCAGTTCGCCTTCTACATCAACGCCTACAACGCCTGGACCATCAAGTTGATTCTGACCGGCTACCCCGGGGTCAAGTCCATCAAGGAACTGGGCAGCCTGTTTCAGTCGCCCTGGAAAAAGGAGTTCGTGCGCATCAACGGGAAGACCTTCACGCTGGACGACATCGAGCACAACATCCTCCGGCCGCGCTTCAAGGACCCGCGCGTGCACTTTGCGATTGTCTGCGCCTCGAAAAGCTGCCCGCCGCTTATCTCCGAGCCGTATCGCGGAGCGGTCCTGGACGACCAGCTGAACCGGTCGACCCGTGATTTCTTGAACGCCCCGGCCAACTATCGTCTCGACCGCAGCACGTTCCGGGTCAGCTCGATCTTCAAGTGGTTTGCGGAAGATTTCAACAAGGATGTGCTCGGCTTCTACCTGAAATTTGCGCAAGGCGGGCTGAAACAAGAACTGCAGGCCGAACGCGACCGCATCGACGTGAACTATCTGGATTATGACTGGAGTCTGAACGGCGCGTAGCCGGTCTTGGTAGTGGAGGAAGCATGGCAGTCTATGATTACGACATCGGCATTATCGGCGGCGGCGCTGCCGGTCTCACGGTGGCCGCCGGCGCCTCGCAGCTCGGCGCCAAGACACTTCTCGTGGAAAAGGAAAGCGAACTGGGCGGTGACTGCCTGCATTTCGGCTGCGTTCCCAGCAAGACACTGATCGCCTCCGCCAGGGTCTACCACCAGCTCAAACACGCCGACCGCTATGGCCTGCCGCGGGTGGAGGTGCCGCCGGTGGATTTCCGGCGGGTGTCCGAACGCATCCGCTCGGTGATCGCCGAAATCCAGAAGCATGATTCGGAGGAGCGCTTCTGCGGCCTGGGGGCCAAGGTGGAGTTCGGCAGCCCGGGGTTCGCCGACGAACACTCCGTTCGCCTGAACGGCCGATCGGTGTCGGCGAAGAACTGGGTGATCGCCACCGGCTCTTCGGCCGCGGTGCCTCCGGTTGCAGGACTTGACCGCACCCCCTTTATTACCAACCGTGAGATCTTCTACCTGGACCGCCTGCCGGCGTCCATGATCGTCCTGGGGGCCGGGCCCATCGGCGTTGAAATGTCACAGGCGTTTGTGCGGCTGGGTACACGGGTCACCGTGGTCGACATGGGCCAGCAGATCCTGGCCAAGGAAGACCGCGACCTGTCGGATGAATTGAAAGCTGTATTGGCGGCGGAAGGGGTCGTGTTCCACCTGAACTGCACGATCGAAGCGGTGCAGGACCTCGGCCGGGCCCGCGAAGTCCGAATTCGAACCGTCGACGGCAAGACGCTCACCCTGGAGGCCGAGGTCATTCTCGTCGCACTGGGCCGTGCGGTCAACGTGGGCGGCCTGGGGCTCGCGTCGATCGGGGTCGCGCACGACCGCCGGGGCATCCAGGTGGACGCAAGGTTGCGGACCACGCAGAAGCATATCTACGCCGCCGGGGATGTCAACGGTGGCCCGCAGTTCACGCATGCGGCCGGTTACGAAGGCGGCATCGTGGTCAGCAACGCCGTCTTTCGCCTGCCGCGCAGGGTGAACTACACCTACCTGCCCTGGTGCACCTACACGGACCCGCCGCTTGCCAGCATCGGCATGAACGAGAAGGCGGCCAAGGCGGCCGGCGTCGACTATATGGTGTGGACGGAGTCGTTCCGCGACAACGACCGCAGCCTGGCCGAAGGCGAGGGGGTCGGCAAGATCAAGCTGATCCTGGATGCGCAGGAGAAGCCCATCGGGGTGCAGATCCTGGGACACGGGGCCGGGGACCTGCTGGCGGAGTGGGTGGCGGTGCTGAACGCAAAGGTGAAACTGACGACCCTGGCCACCGCGGTTCACCCCTACCCGACCCGGGGTGAAATCAACAAGCGCGTAGCCGGCAAAGTCCTTTCCGAAAAAATTTTCTCGGACAAAGTACGCAAGGGCCTCAAGTTCTTCTTCCACCTCAAGGGCCGGGCCTGCACGCTGAACGAAGGGGGGCTCGTTCAACGATAGCAGGGTTTTAAAAAACTGCGCCTGAGGCCGTGATCCAGCGTTGTGCAGCTATTGCAAATGCTCACCTATCGATGAATAGGCTGCGCTTTCCAAAACGCCGCACGCCTTGGCTGACGGCCTGATGCTTGTTTTTTAACACCCTGCTTGGCGGCTATGCACACCGGCAACACGGGCGGGCCGCATCGGCCCCACGGTTCAACCGGGAGACAGGCGTTCATGAAAACCGGCACACGCCCAGTAAACAGCAGTGCACCCGTGATGGCGAGCGTCAGCGCTCCGGACCTGGGAATGGACGTCGCGGCGTGTGTCGCGGCCGTGCCCGCCGACCCATGCAGCATCGTTATCCTGGGGGTGACCGGCGATCTCGCCTCCCGTAAGCTGATGCCGGCGCTTTTCAACCTCTACCGCAACGGCGGGCTGCCGGACCCGTTCCTGATTGTCGGGTGCGGGCGCACGGAGTGGACCGACGTGGAGTTCCGCGGCCGGATGCAGGCCGCGGTGCAACCTGACGGCGAACGGGACAGCGCCGCGTGGCAACGGTTTTCCGTCCGCCTGCACTACCGCAGCGTGAACTACGCGGAGGCCCCATCCATCGGCGAGCTTGCCCGCTTTCTCCGGGCCCTCGACCCCGATGCCGCCACCGGCGGAAACCGGATTTTCTACCTGGCGCTGCCGCCCGGTCTCTACCAGCCCGTGGCCCGGAACCTGGGTCAGGCCGGGTTGGGCGCCGAAAAACGGGACGGCAACGGCTGGGCGCGCATCGTGCTTGAAAAACCGTTCGGAACGGACCTCGCCACGAGCCGGCAGCTCGACCGCAGCCTGCACGAGCACTTCCAGGAGCACCAGGTCTTCCGCATCGATCACTACCTGGCCAAGGAGACGGTCCAGAACATCCTCATGTTCCGCTTCGCCAACTCGATTTTCGAGCCGCTCTGGAACCGGCGCTACATCGACCACGTCAGTATCCGTGCCACCGAATCCCTGGGCGTCGAGCACCGGGCCGGCTACTACGAGACGTCCGGGGTGCTGCGCGACATGTTCCAGAACCACATGATGCAGCTCCTTTCGCTCATGGCCATGGAACCCCCGCCGCGCTTCGAGGCCGAGCTGGTGCGGGATGAAAAGGCCAAACTGTTCAGCGCCCTGCGGCCGTTTCCGCTCGATCACATCGAGGAGTATCTCGTTCTCGGGCAGTACCGGGCCGGCATGATCGACGGCAACCCGGTTCCGGCGTACCGCGAGGAGCAGGGCGTTGACCCCGCCTCCCTGACACCCACCTACGCCATGATGAAGATCCAGGTGGACAATTGGCGCTGGCAGGGGGTCCCGTTTTACATCACCTCCGGCAAGCGTCTGGCGCAGAAGGCCACCGAGATCACCATCCAGTTCAAACAGGTTCCGTATTCCATGTTCCGACACACGCTGGGGGGGCTCATCTCCGCCAACCGGTTGGTTCTGGGTATCTACCCGGATGAAACGATCATTCTCACGTTTCAGACCAAGAATCCCGGGGCCACGGTCTGCCTGCGCACCGTGACCATGGACTTCAACTACCAGCAGAACTACTCCGGCCCGGTGCTGGACGCCTATGAAAAGGCGCTGCTCGACTGCATGTTGGGAGATCAGATGCTTTTCTGGCGGCAGGATGGTGTGGAGCGGTCCTGGGCATTTCTGAACCCGATCCTCGATGCGTGCGAGCGCTGCCCGGACCGGGGAAGCCGGTTGAGTTTCTACGCGGCCGGCAGTGGAGGCCCTGCCGAAGGCCGCCGCCTTTTCAACCCGGCGTGAACCGAACAGCGAGCGCATTCCCCGCCGCTTGCGGCGGGGAATGCGAGCGAATCCTAAAAAGGACCGTATTCCTTACGGTCGAAGATTCCCTGCAGCTTGCTGCAGGGCTCTTCAATTTCAGGCCATAGCGGGGCGGGGGCCGACAGCCCTCGAGAGGAAACCGATGCCATGCCAGCTGCCACCGACAAGACGCCCGTCGCCAACCGCCGCAAGGCGCTGATCAAGGCTGTCCTCTTTGCCGCCTTCATTGCCGCCGCGGTCGGCCTGGTCCGATTCACGCCCGTGCAGGGCTATCTGACGGCGGACGCCCTGGGCGGGTTGCTTGCCGGTGCCGGCCTGTGGGCGCCGTTGGCCTTCATCCTGATCTACGCCATCGGCGTCTGTCTGTTCGTGCCGGGCTCGATCCTGACCGGGCTCGGCGCCATTATCTTCGGGGCCTATTGGGGGTTCGTCTACGTTTGGCTCGGCGCCATGATCGGGGCGGCGGCGGCCTTCTACATCGGCCGGACCCTCGGCCGCGATTTCGCCGCGGCGCTTATCGGCGACAGGCTCCGGAAGTACGACGACAGTATCGAGCGCAATGGTTTTACCGCGGTGCTCTACCTGCGCCTGCTCTATTTCCCTTTCACCCCATTGAATTTCGGCCTGGGGTTGACCAAGGTCCATTTCCGGGACTACTTCTTCGGCACGGGCCTGGGGATCTTCGTGGGGACATTTATTTTTACATTCTTCATCGGCACTCTCAAAGAGGTCTGGGCGTCGGGCGACTGGGGCGCGCTGTGGTCGTTCAAAGTTTTTTTCTCGATCGGGCTGTTCGTCATCTCCTTTTTCATCCCCAAATTGATCCGGAAGGTGCGCAAGGAATAAGCCCGCCCTGATAGGCGACAATGTCGGGCAGTTGCCGGCGTGAAGGGAGGCGATCGATCGGCATGAACACGGGCATCGACATCCGGGTGGCGGCGGATACCGGGGCTGCGCAGCAGGCGGCCGCCGATGTGCTGCTGGAAACGGCCCGCTCGGCCGCGGACGCTGCCGGGGGGGGGTGCGTTTCCATCGCGATCTCGGGCGGGTCGACCCCCCGGGGCATGCACCGTCTATTGGCCCGGAGCCCCTATGCGTCGGCTATCGCGTGGGATCGGCTGCACCTGTTCTGGGCGGATGAGCGCCTGGTGCCCTATGCGCACCCCGACAGCAACTTCGGGGCGGCCCGCGCCGATTTCATTGAAAAGCTCGCCCGGCCGCCGGCCGGGGTCCACCCCGTGCCGGTGGCGGGAGACCCCGAGCGCCTGGCGCAGCGCTACGAAGAGGAGCTGGGAGCGCATTTTCGCATGCGTCGACTCGCCGAGCCGGTTTTTGACCTGATCATCCTCGGGGTGGGTGCGGACGGCCACACCGCATCGCTGTTTCCGGGCAGCCCGGCGCTGGAGGAGTGCCGGCGCTGGACGGCTGCCGTAAAGGGCGGTCAGCCGGAGGTGTGGCGGGTCAGCCTCACCTACGCGGTCCTGAACCGGGCCCGGCGGGTCGTGTTCCTGGCCTGCGGTGCAATCAAGGCCGCCGTGGTCCGCCGGGTGCTGACGGCATGGCCACCGGATCTGCCCGCGCAGCGCGTCCGGCCGCTCTGCGGCCGCGTGACCTGGGTCCTCGACCCGGCGGCGGCCGCCTTGCTGGAGTCACCGGTGGGTGCTGCCGCAGCGAATGAAAAACCGCCAAGCTGAGATTGCTCGCTGCGGATGCTATTGAAAAATCGCAGCATTTCTGGCAAGACATGACCTGCGATGGGAGTGAATCCGAATTTGAAAGGAATCCCAGATGCCCGCACTTTCGGAACTGAAAAAATTCGATCAGTCGGTCTGGTTTGATTTCATCCGGCGCTCGCTGATCACCTCCGGGGAGCTGGCGCGGCTGGCCGTTCAGGGGGTCCAGGGGGTCACCTCGAACCCGGCCATTTTCGAAAAGGCCATTGCCGGATCCTCGGATTACGACGAGGAGATGAAAGCGCTCATCACGGCCGGAAAATCCGTTCCGGAGATCTACGAAACGCTGGCGATCAAGGACATCCAGCTCGCCGCGGACGTCATGCGCAGCGTCTACGATGCGACGGGCGGCCGCGACGGCTATGTGAGCCTGGAGGTCAGCCCCTTGCTGGCAAACGATACCACGCGGACGGTGGCGGAAGCCCGGCGCCTTTTCCAGGCCGTGGGCCGGCCGAACGTCATGATCAAAATCCCGGCCACCGCCGCGGGGCTGCCGGCCATCACCGAGACCATCGCGGCCGGGGTCAACGTCAACGTCACACTGATCTTCGCGCTCGCGAACTACCAGGCCGTGGCCGATGCCTACATGGCCGGCCTGGATCAGCTCTCCGTTGCGGGGCCTTCCGTCACCGGCGGGCACCCGGTCAACGCGGTTGCGTCGGTGGCATCCTTTTTCGTGAGCCGGGTCGACAGCGCCGTGGACAAGGAGCTCGAAAAGCGAGGGGTCTCCGACCTGCAGGGGAAAATCGCCATCGCCAACTGCAAGCTCGCCTACGCCGAGTTCAAGCGCATCACCGCCGGCCCCCGCTGGAAAACGCTCGCCGTCCGGGGCGCCCGGCCGCAGCGCGTGCTGTGGGCCAGCACCAGCACCAAGAACCCGGCCTACCCGGACACGCTGTACGTGGACGAACTCATCGGCCCGGAGACCGTCAACACGATGCCGCCGGAGACGGTCAAGGCCTTCATCGACCACGGCCAGCCCGCTGAAACGCTCACGCAGGCACTTGCCACGGCCCGGAAACAGGTCGGTCGGCTTGCCGAACTGGGCATCGACTTCGACGGCGTCACCCGCCGGCTCCAGGAAGAGGGGGTCGCCGCCTTTGCCAAACCCTTCCAGTCCCTCATGGACAGCATCGAGGCCAAGCGCCGGCGCTTGATGGCGTAAAGGATTTGCCCCATGACCCCTCAGGACGAACTGAAACAGCAGGCCGCAGTTGCCGCGGTCGCGCGGGTTGAATCCGGGATGGTGGTCGGTCTCGGCACGGGCAGCACGACCCAGTTCGCGCTGGAGCGTCTGGCCGAGTTGATCAACATCGGAAAATTGAAAGGCATCGTCGGCATTCCCAGTTCCCTGCGCACCGAGGCGGCAGCGCAGAAACTCGGGATCCCGCTCACCGACTTTGCGACCCACCCCGCGATCGACCTGACCATCGACGGAGCGGACGAGGTCGACCCGGACCTGAACCTGATCAAGGGCGGCGGCGGCGCCCTGCTGCGGGAGAAAGTCCTGGCCCAGGCCAGCCGCTGCAACATCATCATCGTGGACGAGGGCAAACTCTCGCCGTTGCTGGGAACCACGTGGGCCCTGCCGGTCGAGGTGGTACCGTTTGCCCGGGTCGTGGAGGAGCATTTCCTGAAATCCATCGGGGCCGCCGTCGCCGTCCGCGTCAAGGACGGCAAGACCGTGGCAACCGACCAGGGCAACATCCTGCTCGATGCGCGCTTCGGCCCGATGCCGGACCCGGGCCGCATCGCCGAGCAGTTGAACGCACGGGCCGGGATCGTGGAGCACGGCCTTTTCATCGGGCTGACCCATGCCGTCATCGTCGCCGGCAGGGACGGGATCCGCCAGCTGACACGCAACCCCTGAACCATATAAACATGTCGCCAGAAACACGGATTTCCCCTGCGGGAGATGGCCGCAGACCGTTTCGGGTCTGATTTGTTTTGAGCCTCAAGCCTCTTGCCTCAAGCGAATATCCACCTTGGCTGACGGCCTGATGCTTGTTTTTCAACACCCTGTTAATATCGAAGCACGTTGAGAGAGTTACTGAAAGGGGGGCGAGCATGAAAAAGACAGATTTCCTGCGCAAAGTCACTATTCAAAAGAAGGCGTACCGGTTTTTCGACATCGGCGTGCTGGAGAAGAAAGGTTTGGCCAAGATCGGCCGGCTGCCGTATTCCATCCGGGTTCTCGTGGAAAACCTGCTGCGCAAACTCGACGGCCGGATCGTCACTGAAAAGGATGTGCTCAACATCGCCCGCTGGAAAAAGCGCTACGCGGCACCCGTGGAGATCCCCTATCACCCGGCCCGGGTGCTGATGCAGGACTTCACCGGGGTCCCGGCCGTGGTGGATCTGGCGGCCATGCGGGATGCGCTGAAGGCCCTCGGCGGAGACCCCCGCAAAATCAACCCTCTCGTGCCGGTGGACCTGATTGTCGATCACTCGATCCAGGTGGACGCCTGGGGGACCCGGGAGGCCCTGACCGAGAACGTCGCCCGGGAATACCAGCGCAACGGCGAACGCTACGCCTTCCTCAAGTGGGCGCAGAAGAGCTTCAACAACTTCCAGGTGGTGCCCCCGAACTCCGGCATCTGCCATCAGGTGAACCTGGAGAACATCGGCCGGGTCATCATGACGGAGAAGGGGAACGGCAGCCTCACGGCCTTCCCTGACACCGTCGTGGGCCTGGACTCCCACACCACCATGATCAACAGCGTCGGGGTCGTGGGCTGGGGGGTCGGCGGCATCGAGGCCGAGGCCGTGATGCTGGGCCAGCCTTACTACATGGCCATCCCCGAGGTGATCGGGGTGCGCATGCACGGCTGCCTGCGGGAGGGAGTCACCGCCACCGACTTGGTGCTGACCGTTACCGAGATGCTGCGCCGGCACGGGGTGGTGGAAAAATTCGTCGAGTTCTTCGGGCCCGGCATGCAGAGCCTCAAGGTCCCCGACCGGGCCACCATCGCCAACATGGCCCCCGAGTACGGGGCCACCATCGGGTTCTTCCCGATCGACGAAAAAACCATCGACTACCTGCGCCTGACCAACCGCGGCAGTCGCGCGGACATGGTCGAGAAGATCGCCAAGGCCCTCGGCCTCTTCTACAGCGGCACGGAAACGCCCGAATACACCCAGGTGCTGAAACTCGACCTGGACACGGTCGAGCCCTCGGTTGCAGGCCCCGCCCGGCCCCAGGACCGCATCCGCCTCCAGGATCTGCCGCGCAAGTTCGCAACTGTGCTCGGCTGCGCCCACGAGCGTAACGCCGACGTGGCCGGCATCTCGACCTACCACCAGGAATCCGGTACCGGCACCCGCCGGCCCGAGGAGTGCCTGCCGCGGCGCAAGACCTGCTCCCTGGTGGTGAACGGTAACGAGGTGAAACTGTGCGACGGCGACGTGGTCATCGCCGCCATCACCTCCTGCACCAACACGTCCAACCCGGATGTCCTGCTGGGCGCCGGACTGGTTGCCCGGAAGGCCGTCGAACACGGTCTGCGGGTCCCGGCCACCGTGAAAACCTCGCTGGCGCCCGGCTCCCGGGTCGTCTTGGACTATCTGGGAGCGGCCGGCCTGCTGCCCTACCTGGAGGCGCTGGGGTTTCACCTGGCCGCGTTCGGCTGCACGACCTGCATCGGCAACAGCGGCCCCCTGCTGCCCGAAATCGAGGCCGCCATCGCCCAGAACGACCTGACCGTGGCCGCGGTTCTCTCCGGCAACCGCAACTTCGAGGCCCGCATCCACCAGCGTGTGAAGGCCAACTTCCTCATGTCGCCGATGCTCGTGGTGGCCTTTGCCCTCGCCGGGCGAGTGGACAAGGACCTGACCAGCGAACCGGTGGGCCACGACCCCCAGGGGCGGCCGGTGCATCTCAGGGACATCTGGCCCACTGCGGCCGAGGTGCAGGCGCTGGCGGCCAAACACGTCAAGCCGAAATTCTTCCGCGACGCGTATCGCCAGATCTTCAAGGGGGATGAATTCTGGGAGCGGCTCAAGGTGACGGGCAGCACCACCTATGCTTGGGATGAGGCCTCCACCTACATCCGCCAGCCACCCTATTTCGATGGGTTCGCCATGGAAACCGGCCACCCCTCCGACATCACGGAGGCGCGCGTGCTGATGCTGCTGGGAGACTCGGTCACCACCGACCACATCTCGCCGGCCGGGGCCATCCCGGGCCAATACCCGGCCGGCCAGTACCTCATCGAGAAGCACGTCGAGAAACAGGACTTCAACTCCTACGGCGCCCGCCGCGGCAACCACGAGGTCATGCTGCGCGGCACCTTCGGCAACATCCGTGTCAAGAACCAGCTGGCCGCACCCAAGGAGGGCAGCTTCACCGTGAAGTTCCCGGAAGGCCGGGAGATGTTCGTCTACGAGGCCGCCCTGGCCTACGCATCCGAGTCACGCCCGCTCATTGTGATCGGGGGCAAGGAGTACGGCAGCGGGTCGTCACGGGACTGGGCCGCCAAGGGGGTTCAACTCCTGGGGGTGAAGGCGGTCATCGCCGAATCCTTCGAGCGCATCCACCGCAGCAACCTGGTCGGCATGGGCGTGCTGCCGCTCGTTTTCAAAGAGGGCCAGAATTGCCAGAGCCTCGGCCTGGACGGCTCCGAGCTGTTCACGATCACCGGCATCGAAAACATCACCCTGCGCGCGGCGCTGCAGGTGAAAGCCGTGAAGGCGGACGGCCGGGAGATCCGCTTCGCGGTGACCGCGCGGCTGGACACCGATATCGACATCGATTACTACACCCACGGCGGCATCATGCCGTACGTCCTGCGCAAGATCGCAGCCGCAAAATGAACCTCCCCGCGGTCATTCGCCGCGGGGAGGTTCATTTTTTTGCTCATATGAGCGACGGCCCTGAACGCCTGATCGTTTTTACCCGCTACCCGGAACCGGGGACCACCAAGACCCGGCTGATCCCGGTCCTGGGCCCCGAGGGGGCGGCGGAGCTTCAGCGGCGCATGACCCTGCAGGTAGCGCAGGCGGCGGAAGAGTTGCGAAAAGACCGGCCGCTCACGGTGGAGATCCGCTTCGAGGGCGGAAGCTGCGAGCGCATGCAGCAGTGGCTCGGCGCGGGGTTCGCCTACCGGCCCCAGGGGGAAGGGGACATCGGCCGGCGGATGTCCCGGGCGCTCGCTCAGGCATTCGCAGAGGGATGCCGGCGGGCGGTCCTTGTCGGTTCGGACATCCCCGGGATCAGCTCCGCGTTGATGGCCGAGGCCTTCGACCGCCTGCGCCCCCATGACCTGGTGTTCGGCCCGGCGGCGGACGGGGGCTACTATCTGATCGGCGGCAACGCGGCGTGCTTCCGGCGCGGGGCGCCCTTCCTCGACGCCGGCATCGACTGGGGTACTGCTGGGGTGCTGGAGCAGACCCTGGGCAGCCTGCGGGCGATGGGTTTGAGACATGCGCTGCTGGCCCGCCTCACGGATATCGACCGGCCGGGAGACCTCGCGGAAGGCATGCAGGCGCTCTCCCAAGGGCCGGGGCGGTGCGCCCTGTCCGTCATCATCCCGGCCCTGAACGAAGCCGGTGAGATCGGCGGCACCGTTTCGGCCCTCTCGAAAACAGCCGCGGCAGAGATCGTCGTGGTCGACGGCGGCAGCCGCGACGCGACGGTTGCCATTGCCGCCGCGGCGGGCGCCCGCATCCTGAGATCGCCGCCTCCCCGGGCCGTTCAGATGAATGCCGGCGCCGCCGCCGCCCGCGGCGACATCCTGATCTTTCTGCACGCCGACACCCGGCTGCCGGATGACTTCGCGCACCAGGTCACATCCACCCTCGCAGCGCCCGGGGTTTGCGCCGGGGCCTTTCATCTTCACATCGATGCGACGACACACGGCTTGAGACTGATTGAACGAGCGGCCAACTGGCGGGCGCATTTCCTGCAGCTGCCCTACGGGGACCAGGCGCTTTTCATGCCGATGGGGACGTTCTGGGAGCTTGCGGGTTTCCGCCCGCTCGCCATCATGGAAGACTTCGAGATGCTCCGCCGGCTCAGGCGCCGGGGCCGGGTCGCCTTGGCGCCCGGCGTTGCCGCCACCTCCGCCCGCCGCTGGCAGCAGCAGGGCATTCTGAAAACCTGGCTGCTGAACCAATGGCTGATCGCCGCCTACCACCTGGGCGTTTCCACCGATCGCCTGGCGCGCTGGTACCGGCTTAATAAATGATATGAAACCGCCTGCTAAAGTTTTTTCCAGCTTCCGCCGATATCCCTACCGGCTCTAACCCGATCGAGACCTTATCGATTTGCACTGGACGCTTTTCCAAAAACGCCGCTTGCGAGAGTCTTTCGCCGGTCGATCCGCATGATTTTGATTGCAAACCCACGGCTTGATGTTATCTTGGTACCTGGCACGCAACAAGCATCATAGAAAATAGCCTGCTGATGAATATGAAAGACACTCATCGGATAGCGTTCGAACGGCCCGACCTGGAAGAACTGACGCGTCACGGCGCGGTCGTGGACATGCATTTCCACAGCGACCTCTCCGACGGGCACGACTCCATCGAGGCCATCGCCCGCCGGGCCGTGGAACTGGGCATCGGGATCGCCGTGACCGACCACAACTCCATCCATGGCGCGGTTGAAATCGACCGGTTCAAGGAGGTGTTCAGCATCCCCGGCATCGAGCTGACCTCCTATGAAGGCACCCACCTGCTCGTTTACTTTTACGACATCCGGAGCTTGCTGAAGTTCTACAGCCGCGACGTGCAGCCATTCATGGGGGCCGAGATCATGTCCTCGCTTGCGCTGGGGATGGAGGAGATCATCCGCCGGGCCCGTGGGTTCGAGACGGTGATCATCTTCCCCCACCCCTATTGCGGGACCTACACCGGTATCCACAACCCTTACTTTACCGGCGAGCGCTTCGAGCGCATCCTTGGCCTGGCGGACGGGGTGGAGGTCATCAACTCGGAAAACCTCAACAAGTGGAACCTGAAGAGCGCGCTGCTGGGCTTCAACCTGAACCAAAGCATCACGGGCGGCAGCGACGGCCATCGCCTGGTGCAGATGGGACGGGTGGTCACGGCCGCCGGCTGCGCCTGGAGGCGCCGGTCTTTTCTGGACGCCGTCCGGCGCCGCAAGGTCCGGGTCATCGGCAAGGAGATCGACATCCTTCGCAAGATGACCTCCAGCGGCGCCAAGCTGCGCACGAGCATGCGGCACTACCCGGACCTGGTCCAGAAAAATCTGCGTTACCTCAACACCACCTCGCGGCAGATCACCGCACACGTGAAGCGCAACCTGAACGACCGTATCCAGGAGCACCGCCGCCGCAACGGAAGCGTCTAACAGGGCGTTGAACCGAACAGCGAGCGCATTCCTTACGGTCGAAGATTCCCTGCAGCTTGCTGCAGGGTTCTTCAAAAACGGCGCCGCGCGCCGTGATCCAGCGTTGAGTGTTCAACTTACCTGTGCCTTCTCATCAGGCCAGTTGCCCCGTGCGCCGAAATTCATCCAGACTGCCCTTGTCCACCCACAGGACCCGGCCCCTGCGGAGGGACCGGATGCGTTCAAACTCTACCAGTTGATAGACGATCTTGCGGCCGACGCCCAAATAGCGGGCGGCTTCTGCAACGGTCATGAAAAATTCCAAACCTTCCTTGGTTCTATCCAAATAGGCCATAAGCATTTTTCCTTGAGAGTTCTAAATTCGTTTCGGCCGCCCTTCCGGAGTCGCAGCCGCCTCTGCAACTGCTACGACCCGGGACCCGCGTAGCGGCTACTTCGAAGCTAACCACCCGGAGCGCCATTTCAACCGGTTCAGCGAATTGAGACCTTGCAGGCCCAGCGGGTGGCATGATATGAGATTGACTATCAGTGGTTTCATGACCCCGTCTGACCCCCGATGGCGGCGTTGCAGGCCTCTCGAAATGCTCACATACTGCCGTGGTTGCTGCGCTTTCGAGGTGGCCCGCGCCTTGCCCTCAGGTGTGATCCGAGGTTGTGAAACCACTTCTATGGAAAGGATCGAGAAGATGACGGCCGGCCACATCATGGCATGCCACGACTGCGATCTGCTGCACCGGCTGCCCGCGGTTGCCGACGGGATGCGGGCCAACTGCTGCCGCTGCGGGGCCGCACTCGCCCGGCCGAAGCGCAACGGCCTGGAGCGGGCCCTGGCGCTCGCCCTCACCGGGCTGGTCCTGCTCGTGTTGGCCAACAGCTTCCCCTTTCTGGGCTTCAAGATCCAGGGCCAGGTTCGGGAAACGCTGCTTCTAACCGGAATCCGGCAGCTGTACATGCAGGACATGGAAGCAGTGGCGGTCCTAGTGTTCATCACGACCGTCCTCGCGCCGCTCACGCAGCTCATGGCGCTGGTCTACATCCTGCTACCCCTGAAGCTCAACCGCCGGGCGCCCGGAATGTTCCGGGTCTTCCGCTGGCTGCGCAGAATCGAGCCCTGGAGCATGATGGAGGTGTTCATGCTGGGAATCCTCGTCTCCGTCGTGAAGCTGGCCAAGATGGCGCAGATCATCCCGGGGATTGCCTCCTTCTGCTTTATGGCGCTTATTTTCGTTCTGGCGGCCTGCATGGCATCTCTGGACCCGCACGTGGTCTGGGAGCAATGGGAGGAAAATCAATGAGCCCCGCCGCCCGGACAGCCCAGACCGCATCCCTGGTGAGCTGCACGGTATGCCATCTGCTCTTGCGCCGGCGCCCTGCAGCATCCGGGCCGGTCGGAAACTGCCCGCGCTGCCGGGCCGCCCTGCATGCACGCAAGCCCAACAGCATCGCCCGCACCTGGGCGCTGGTGATCGCAGCCTTCATTTTCTACATCCCCGCCAACGTGCTGCCCATTACCAAGGTCACCTCCCTGGGCATGACCCAGTCGGACACCATCATGAGCGGCGTCATCTACTTTGTCCAGACCGGCATGTGGCCGATCGCCCTGGTCATCTTCATCGCCAGCATTTTTGTCCCCGTGCTGAAGCTTCTCATGCTGCTCTTCCTCGTGATTTCCGTCCAACGCCGGTCCACCTGGCGGCCGAAAGACCGCACCCGCCTCTACCGCATCACCGAGGCGATCGGCCGCTGGTCGATGACCGACATCTTCGTGGTGACCATCCTGGTGGCCCTGGTGCACTTAGGCGCGCTGGCGAACATCGAAGCCCAGGCGGGCGCGGTGTTCTTCGCCGCCGTGGTGGTCATCACCATGCTGGCCGCCATGAGCTTCGACCCCCGTCTAATCTGGGACGTAAAGGAGCCCCAAGATGAATGCGAATACCCCGCGTGAACCCGACGCCTCCGAACTGCCCGAGCCCGTCATCCGCTCCGGCAAGCGCCAGATCTCCATCGTGTGGCTCGTCCCGGTGGTGGCGATCCTGATCGGCGGCTGGCTGATCTACAAGGCCATTTCCGAAAAAGGCCCGGAGATCACGATCACCTTCAATACCGCCGAAGGGCTCGAGGCCGGCAAGACCAAGATCAAGTGCAAGGATGTGGAGATCGGGCTGGTTGAGGAGATCTCCCTCAGCAAGGATCTGATCCAGGTGATCGTGAAAGCCCAACTCGTCCGAGAAGCGGATTCGTTTCTTTCCGAAAACTCGCGCTTCTGGGTCGTCCGCGCCCGGGTGAGTGCCAGTTCGGTGACGGGCCTGGGCACGGTCTTCTCCGGCGCCTACATCGACATCGATCCCGGAGCTCCCGGCAAACCGGCCCGTCACTTTG
>DATITS010000186.1:0-26724 GCA_035467535.1 Desulfobacterales bacterium | reverse complement strand
GTAGTCCGCCGGGTTCAGGGTGCCGCTCACGCCGAAGGCGACGGCGTAGGTGGTCGTGTGCTGGTGGGTGGCCCAGTCGTATTTGTTCTTCGGCACCTGATTGGCAAGAAGGGCGTTGAGGTCGTTTTCATAGTAATGCATGGCGATGTCGGCCAAGGTGTCCGAGTGGCCATCGGCATAGGGGGCGCCGTTGTCGCCGTCCGTGTTGCCGGCGAGCGTGGTGCCCAGATCGTCGTAGTAGCCGTCGGTGAGAATGATCGTGAAGGACTGCTGGCAAGAGGCGCTGTCTGCCGCCGTACCATAGGGTTTGGGGCCGGTTTTGGTGTCCAGGGTTCCGGTATTGTCCTTGAAGTAGTTGCCGATGGTTTTAAGCCCGGCTTTCAGTGGGGTGCCCCCGCCGGATGTGTAAGGATAGAGCAATCCCAGCAGGGTGTTCGTGGAGTCGTTGACGGTTAACCCTTGGGTCACCTTCACGTCGGCAAGGGGCTGAACGACCTTTTTGTTGATCCCGTAGATCCCCACCCGGACTTGCGACAAGCTCGTGATTACGTTGGCCAAGGCATTCTTGGCCACAAACTCCCGGCGGCGGTAGTAGGTGAACCAGTTGGCGAAGTTCTGCCGCTCCTCTAAATAGCTGCGGGCCGAGATCACGTCGGCCGGCGGGCTCGACACCAGGGTGAGCGCAGAGATCTTTTCGGCCAGGCCGGACCCGGTCACGGTGAACGTGTAGTATTTTTTCGAGGAGGAAGGCTTGTCGAGCACCACCAGGTAGGGCGTGCTCTGGCTGGCGGAGTAAACGACATAGCGCGAGTGCGGAACATTGGCGCTTCCGACACTGTACGATAGGTTACCCAGATTGAGGGTGTAGCTGCCGTTGACGGGGTGGCTTCGGGGGTTGTCCTTGTCGGCGTCTGCGAAGGTCTTGCCGGTGTAATCTGGCCAGGGCAAGTAGGTCACGTTCGGGTTGTAATACATCGTGTTGGTTTGGTAAAATTGGGTCCGCCAGAGCTTGCGGCCCTCTTGGCCCGCGTACCAGTCGGGCTGGCTGTATGATTTGTAGACGTTGTCGCCCACGTCGTCGAACAGGTAGCAGAAACCGTGGCCATCGATGGCCAGATCCGAAGCCGACTTGTCCGGGTTGGGGAAGCTCCCGTCGAACTGGTGCGTCACGAGGATTTCGAAGTTCATGCTGCCGGAGTCGTCCAGCAGAAACATGATGTTGGCCGGCGGCGGCAGGACGCGCGTGAACATCGGGGTGTCGGAAAGATCGTTGCCGGAATCGATGACGGCCAGAGCCCCGGGGGGGACCGACAGGATCAGAAGTGCTGCGCCCACCACCGCGAGCCACCCCTTGGCGATGGCCCGTGAGTGTCTCAGTTTTATGCCATCTCTGAATTCCGACATCATGAATTCTCCGTTGTCATAATTTAAAGCGAAAGCCTTTTTCGGATCAGAACGCCGCACGGTAGCCGATTTTGACGATCGACTCGCCGTTCCACTCGCAGCGCCCGTAGATGCCGAGGACATAGACCGTGGGCGCGTGCATGCCCAGGGAGCCCCCGGGGGCGACACCTTCCACGCCTCCGACGAACGTCGCGTGGTTCGCATCATCCACCGCGGATGCCTTCCGTATATCCGGGTCGTTCAAGTAGCTTCGCAGGGTGTCGACCTTCAGGTTGGCAGGCGTCGTTTCCATCCAGGCGGGCACGTTGTCTTTCAAGTTGGGGGTGTTGGCCAGGATGTCGGCGGCTTCCATGGCCGCCCCTTCCGCCAGGTAGAAGTTGCGCTGGTGGACGCTCTCGTTGCGGGCCATGGTCACCTCGTTGTTGGCCACGCGCGAGGCGGAGAAGCCGATGATCGTGAGCAGCGTCAGAATGACCAGCGCCGCCACGATGGCCACATGCCCGTCTTGCGACTTAAGGGGCGATGATTTCAGCATGCGATTCTCCTGCCAACCTGCTAAAGGCCGATGTTGCGCAGCCGCACCCGCGACGAGTAGGTTCTCGTAACCATCTTCGAGCGCCCGGCCGGTTCCTGGACCGTCAGCGTGATCTGCACGGTCCGGATCTCGCCGCGTTGATCATTGTCGGTGATCTGGAAGCCGTTTCCGTCCAGAAACGTGAAAAGCGGGACGCTGCCGGGATTCGGTTCGACCTGCTCCAGCAGCGGCATCCAGGTTTGACTGGTGGTGCCCTCGTACAGGTAGCGGCGCAGCACTCGGCTGCCGGCATCGTACCAGTACGTCACACGCTCGTTCTTTCCGTTGACATTCCCGTCCGGCACCGGGTTCTCGCAGGTGCCGCTGTCTCCGATCCCCACATTGCAGCTGTCGGACGTGAAACGGATCTTGGTTCCGGCGGCCGAGATCTCCTCGATGCCGGCTCCGGCACTTTTGAGCGGGTCGAGGCCGGCCAGTCTGAGCTCCTGCGCCATGAAGTCCACCCCGGCCCGCGCTGTTTGCTGGGCCACCGCCGCCGCGTTCTGGGTGGTGGTCGAGCGGCCCATGTTGGCGAAGAAGGAAACGATCAGCCCAAAGACGACCGCGGCCAGGCCGAGCGCCACCAGAAGCTCCACAACAGTGAAGCCGCGGCTCGTTGCTTGACGGTCGGTCCGGTTCATCATGTGCCGTTCCCACGGCTGATCGTGGTCAGCTCCACCGCGCGGTTTTGGCCCAGCCGGTTCCAGCTGACGCGCACCTTGATGCGCCGCGCCGTGTCGTCGGCTGGAAGCGGATCGATGGTCCAGCTGCGGGTATAGATGCCGCCATTATTGCCCTGGTCGTCGATCGGGTTGCTGGGGTCAACCTCGGACGCCAGGGTTGTGATATTTGTTGTGTCCTTTAAACTTTCGAGCTTCTCGGCCGCCAGCATGGTGGCCTGGGTGATGACATTGCCCGTGGTGTTGTTGCGGGTAGTGGAAATGATCAAAGTGCCCACCGCCAGGAACCCCACTGAAAAAATGGCAACAGCCATCAGGATCTCAAGCAGAAGATAACCGTTGTTGTCCCGGCCGATAGCGGGTCGGCTGCGGGATCCCCGATCGTCAGCAGGCATATTTTTCATGTTCCGTCCTTGACCTCGATTTTGCCGATGAAGGAGATGCTGATCGATTTGGTCTTGCCCTGTTGATTGGCCAGAACGATCGTGCCCGTGTCGGCGGTCCCGCGTGAACTGAAGCTGGTACTGAAGCTGGTGCTGGAATTGATGCGCACGCCCGCGGGAAGCGTTTGGGACTTGAGCAGGATGGTGTTGGAGCCCGGGTCCTGGTAGGTCATATCGTACTGCCCGGCCGTCGGATTGAAAGCGACGGTAACTCTCGCGTTTTCCTTGACGGCCCGGGTTTTTGCAGATTCAAGGTCGTTGCGCAGTTCGTTGACTGCGGCCCTGAACTGCATGCCGCTGCGCCAGGCGATCAGGTTGGGGATGGCGGCGGCCGCGACGATGACGAGGATGGAAATGACCACCAGCATTTCGATCAGCGAAAAGCCTTTGGGGCCGGTCTTCGATCGGGGCAGTGTCAGGCGGCAGAGATGACTAGAACCGCACCGGTTGTAGCCAAGCATGACGTTTACTCCAACATGTGGTAGATAGCCTGCAGTCACGTCATAATCTCCAGCAATGTAACCTGCTGAAAAATTGTATTTATTTACATCCATACCGGTCCAAATGTCAAATCAAAAAAACTGAAATCTGCTATTCCGGGCTTGCAATATGCCAGGCGCCAGGCTTTCCCTAAGCGATGGAGCAAGATTTGTTCCACACTCCCAGGAAAGCCAGATTTGCACATTAATTTAGTATGTTAAAATAAATCCGCATGGCCGCCCCCCCTCCGGGAAAGCCCCGGACCGCCTCATTGTGCAGTAAATTCACCAGTCGTTGTGAAAATCGCTGCATAGCTATTCGAAAAAAACCAATTCCTGCCGGCCGTTCAGATGAAATCGGAGGTATTTAAAACTATTTCAGCATATTAATTTTTTTGAAGGTCAACGGATGGCACTGCTTGCAATTGCCACCGAACATGTCTTTTCAGCAAAGCTCCGCCCCGGTACGGCGGCAAAAATTCCGCTTGCATCCCGCCATAGACGTGTTATATTCGCGCGCCAGTTGGGTGACGATATGGCTGAATACAAACAGGAAAAGCAGGGAATGGCCTCTGCTTCTTTTTTTTTGCAACCACCCTGTTGCCGAAAAAATATATTCATCTTCAATTGCTGCTCGGCTTTTTCACGCAGCTATCAACGCTAAAAAAAGAAATCGACTCGTCATCAGAGGGTCAGGAGCCCTCAGGGGTATGCGCAAATCCACGTGGGCCATCATCGGCATCACTTGCTTGTTCAACATCGCGTTGTGGTCGGTTTTCAACCGCCCGGAGTCCCCGGAACCCGGGTGGCACGGCATGTTCAACTACGTCTCGTTCAGCCCCTACCAAAAAGGCCAGGATCCCATCGAAAACAAGTTCCCGGCCCCGGAGGAGATTTGGGACGACCTCAATTTCCTCAAAGGCAAGACCAAGGGCATCCGCACTTACTCGTCACTGGACGGGATGGAAGTCATCCCCGGCATGGCCACCCGCCTGGGTTACGAGGTGACCGCCGGCGCCTGGCTCGACGGCCGCTACGAGCGCAACGAGGATGAGATCTACAACCTGATCGCCAACGCCCAGCGCTATCCTGCGACCATCAAGCGGGTGATCGTTGGCAACGAGGCCCTCTATCGCGGCGACCTCAGCGTTCAGGAGATGATCGGCTACCTGGACCGCGTCCGCGCCGCCCTGCGCGTGCCGGTCGGCACGGCCGAGCCCTGGCACGTGTTCATCAAAAATCCCGAACTGGTCAAGCACGTGGACTTCATTGCCATCCACGTGCTGCCTTACTGGGAGAAGGTTTCTTTCAAAGACGCGATCGGCTGGGTCTTCGACCGCTACAAGCAGGTGAAGGAGGCGTTCCCGGGCAAGCCGGTGTTCCTCGCGGAAGTGGGCTGGCCGAGCAACGGCGAAAACTTCGGCAAGGCCAAGCCCGGCCGGGAGGCCGAGGCCCGCTTCCTGAGGCGTTTCCTCAACGTGGCCGACCAGCGCGGGATCGACTACTGCATCATGGAGGTCTTCGACCAGCCCTGGAAAAAGCCGCACGAAGGTGTCGTCGGCGCATTCTGGGGCATCTACGACGTCGAGCGCAAGCCCAAGTTCACCTTCGAGGGCCCGATCCTGGACAGCTCGATGTGGTATTACGAAATCGCGGCCGTGCTGACGGGGCTTCTGTTTGTCGCGCTTTACCTGGGCCGAAAACCCGCGCAGCCCTTCAGCGGCAAGCTTTTCTTCGCGCTGCTGCTGCAGACCACGGCTTCCGTGTTCGTGTGGGTCACGGTCTCCCCGCTGATAGGCGAGTTTTTGTTCTGGGAGACCTTCATCTGGGCGGTCCTACTGCCCATGCAGGTGGGGCTGCTCATGATCATCCTGGTCAACGGCTTTGAGATGTCCGAGATGATCTGGACCGAAGGGCTCAAGCGCCGCTTCCAGCCCCTGCCCCCCCCGGCCGAAGGTTTACCCCCGCGGGTTTCGATTCACGTGCCCATCTGCAAAGAGCCGCCGGAGATGGTGATCGACACCCTGAACAGCCTGGCGGCGCTCGACTACTCCAACTTCGAGGTGCTTGTCGTCGACAACAACAACCCGCACCCTGAGCTGTGGCAGCCGGTCGAGGCGCACTGCGCGGCGCTGGGCGGGAAGTTTCGATTCTTCCACCTCGAGACCCACCCGGGCTACAAGGCCGGGGCGCTCAATTTCGCGTTGGCGCACACCGATCCGACAGCCGAGTTCGTGGCGGTGGTCGACAGCGACTACATCGTGCGGAGCGACTGGCTGGCCACCCTCGTGCCGCACTTCGAGCGACCGAAGGTGGGTATTGTCCAGGCGCCCCAGGACCACCGGGGCTGGCAGGGAAACCTCTTCAAGGAGATGATCAACTGGGAGTACCACGGGTTCTTCGAGATCGGCATGGTGCACCGCAACGAACGCAACGCCATCATTCAACACGGCACCATGACGATCATTCGCAAGGCGATGCTGCTGGCGTCCGGCAAGTGGGCCGAGTGGTGCATCTGCGAGGATGCCGAGCTCGGGCTGCGGATCCAGAGCCTGGGCGGGGACACCGTCTATATCAAGGAGAGCTTCGGTAAGGGGCTCACCCCGGATTCGTTTGGCGGCTACAAGCGCCAGCGCTTCCGTTGGGTGTACGGCGCGGTTCAGATCATGAAGCGCCACTGGTCGGATCTATCCCCGCTCAACCGCAAGAGCGGCTTGAACCTGGTGCAACGCTACCACTTCATCGCCGGCTGGCTGCCCTGGTTTGGGGATGCCATCAGCTTCGTCATGAACGTGCTCTGCATCCTCTGGGCGGTCGGCATGTTCCTTTTTCCAAAGTACTTCGGCTCGCCGCTCTACGTGCTGATGCTGCCGCCCATCGGGGCATTCCTGTTCAAACTGCTGCATTTTCTGTGGCTGTACACGGCGCGGGTGCCGTGCACGTTCAAGCAGCGGCTCGGTGCGGCGCTGGCCGGCCTGGCGCTGACCCACACCATCGCCACCGGCATCCTGAGCGGTCTGTTGACCTCCAGCAAGCCGTTCCTGCGCACGCCGAAGTGCGAAAACAGGAGCGCGGTGGTCAAGGGCCTGATGATGGCCCGCAGCGAGGCCCTGATGATGCTGGGGCTGCTCATGGCGGTGGTGATCCAGCTCAACTTCGGAAGAGACCAGACCGAGGAGCGGCTGGTGTGGGCGGTGCTCCTGCTGATCCAGGCGCTGCCCTATGCGGCGTCTGTATTGTTGTCGCTCTTCAGCGTGATGCCTGAAAAGTTGCGGCTGCCGGGTCTGGACAATGCGTCGCCGCCGCAACCGGCCCCTGCTTCAGCCCCGTGACAGAAAAGCCGGTGGTTGCGTAGACGAGTCATCCATATCCGCTTCGACTGCAAAAAAGGCGGAAACCCAACCGGGTTCCGCCTTTTTTGCTTCATCACTCGAACAGCTTGCGGTATTGCCCGTAGCCTTCCTTTTCCAGGTCCGCCAGGGGAATGAAGCGCATGGCCGCTGAATTCATGCAGTAGCGCAGGCCGGTGGGCTTGGGCCCGTCGTTGAAGAGGTGTCCCAGGTGCGAATCGGCCTGTTTGCTGCGCACCTCGGTGCGCACCATGAAAAAGCTGCGGTCCGTCTTCTCCACGACGTTCTCCGGCACGAGCGGCCGGGTGAAGCTCGGCCAGCCCGTCCCGGAGTCGAACTTGTCCTTTGAGCTGAAGAGCGGCTCGCCCGAGACGATGTCGACGTATATGCCGGGTGCGTGGTTGTCGTGGTATTCGTTATTGAAGGGCGGCTCGGTGCCGTCCTGCCGGGCGACCTTGTACTGCATGGGGGTCAGCCGCCGCCGCAGCTCCTTCTCGCCGGGGCGGGTGTAAGCGGTGCCGGTCATTCCGGGGGCCACCCCGACCTTTGCCGTATCGGCCTTCATGCCCGACGTCTCGCCGGCCCAGGCCTTTTCAAGGAACTGGTCCCGGCCGGAGCCGGAGCGGTAATCGTGGTAGCGGATCGGATCTTTTTTGTAGTAATCCTGGTGATAGCTCTCCGCCGGGTAGAATTCGCCCAGCGGCAGGATCTCGGTTGCGATCGGTTTGGCGAAGCGGCCCGAAGCGGCTAAACTTTGCTTGGAAGCCTCGCCCAGCTTCCGCTCCTGGTCGTTGGCGTAGAAGATGACGCTGCGGTACTGGGAACCCCGGTCCACGAACTGGCCGCCGCCGTCCGTGGGGTCCACGTGGCGCCAGAACACCTGGAGCAGCTGCGCGTAGGTCAGCCTGTCCGGGTCGTAGACCACCTGCACGGCCTCGACGTGGCCGCTGCCGCCGGCCGAGACCTGCTCGTAGGTGGGGTTGGCTGTGCGGCCGCCGGTGTAGCCTGAAATGACCTCGACCACTCCGTCAACCTTCTCGAAATCGGACTCCGTGCACCAGAAACACCCTCCGGCAAAGACGGCCGTTTGAGTCTTTTGGGGTTTAGCGTTCATGGGTTTCTCCGTTTTGGCATCCATGCTTTGGGCCGGGTGGCCCCCGAAAAAAATAGCTGCCACGGCGAGGATCACGACAGCCTTGGTTTTCATGAAACACCTCCCTGTGTTCGTTTGAACCCGCGTCCGGCTCCCGTGGAGACCGGGGCGCGGTTTTTCAACTCTCTGATAGAGATATGCTAAGAACGGTGACCGCCGGAGGCAAGTACAACGGAAGAATCCCGGAGGGCAAGGCCCTCCGGGAACAAAGGCCCGGTCGATTTCTCCGGATGCCGCGAAAGGGGCGCGGGCTGGTGGGCTGCGAGTGCGACGTGGAACGGCTAAAGTATGCGGTTGAACCACAGGAGTGAAAGCAGGGCCGCCAGGAGCGCCAGGACGGCCGCCGCTGCGGAAAACAGAGCGGTGATTTCGGTCTCTTTGGTTTCCAGGACAAGCCGGGCGGTCAGGGCCTGATAAACCTTTTTCAGGTCCGTAGCGGTGCTCGCGTAGAAATACTCACCGCGGGTCACGTCCGCAATGGCCTTTAGAGCCTCCTCATCGAGGCGCACGCGCATGGACCAGCCTTCAAAGTTCAGGACCCAGCCTTCGGCGGTGCCGACCCCCACGGTGAAGATCCGAACCCCGCGCTCGGCTGCCATGCGGGCCGCCTCGATGGGGTTGGGCCCCACATTCGACTGGCCGTCCGTAAGCAGAATAATGACCGCAGATGTATAGGCGCCGGGTGCAACCGGCTTGAACGCCTGTTTTTTCGACTCCCCCGCCGGATCCGGAAGGAGGCCGCGCCCGGAATCGCGCAATGAGTCCGCCCGGGGATTCCACGATCGCAGGTCGAATTCCGCATCCGGAAAAATCGTTTTGAGCGAGATGAGAATGCCGCTGCCGATAGCGGTGGCGCGCTGAAGTTGGAACCGGTCAATGGCCGCCAGGATCTCCTCGCGATCATGGGTGGGCGCCTGCACGACCGACGCCGTTCCGGCGAACGCCACCACCCCGATGCGGGTGTGGCGCGGCTGATCCGCAACGAAAGCCCGCGCGGCCGCTTGTGCTGCGGCAATTCGGCTGGGTTCCACGTCGGTGGCGCGCATGCTGCCGGAGGTGTCCATGGCGAGGATGACGGTTTCGTGCTGGGACGGCAGGGTGATGACGGCGGCCGGGCGCGCGACGGCGGCGATCATCACGGCCAGGGCCGCCAGGAACAGAAGCGGCGGGAGGTGACGCCGGAATCGGTGGCCCGCGCCCATGGCCTCCTTCATTATACTCAGGCTCGCATACCTGAGCGCCGCCCTCTTCTTTCGGCGCACCAGCAGGATGTATCCGCCAACGAGCGCCGGCACGCTCAGCAGCAGCCAGAGCATGTCAGGCCATAGAAATGTCATGGCTGGCCTCCAGGTGCTTGGGCAGGCGGGCGCCCGCCGCCAACCCGCTTCGCCGCTTGCGCAGATCGGCGAACCGCAGAATGGCATCGACGAGATTCTCGTCCGTGGACAACTCCAGGGCATCCACACCCGCCCGGCCAAACGCCGAGCGGAGTTTTCTCTCGCGGAGCTGGGCCGCCGCCGCGAAGCGCTTCCGGAAGCCGCGATCGTGGGTGTCGACCCACACCTGCTCGCCGGTTTCGGCATCCTGAACGACCACAAGCCCCAGGTCGGGCAATTCCCGCTCCAGCGGATCAAAAAGCCGCACGGCCACGGTTTCATGGCGCCGCGCCAGGTGGCCCAGCGGCTCCGCCCACCCGGGCGTGCTGATGAAATCGGAGACGACGAAAACGAGCGATCGTCTGCGCATGACTCGCAGGGCGTTCTGCAAGAGATCCTGCAGGTTGGTCGCACCCGATTGGGGGCGCTCGGGCCGGGAAAGCATCGTGTGCAGGATGTGGAGCACGTGACGACGGCCGCTGCGGGCCGGGATCACCGTGTCGACACGGTCGCCATAGAGCAGCGCCCCCACGGGGTTCCCGCGGCGGGTCAAGAGCCGCGCCAGAACGGTTACGAATTCGGCCGCAAGGGAGGCCTTCTTCACGGTCCGGGAGCCGAAATTCACGGACGGGCTCAGGTCCAGCAGGAACCACGCCGTGACGTCCCGGTCTTCGTTGTATTCTCTCACGTAAGGCGTCTGGAGGCGCGCGGTCACGTTCCAATCGATGTAGCGGACATCGTCGTGATACTGGTACTCGCGCAGGTCGGCCAGATCCAGCCCGAACCCGCGCAACAGGGTGCGGTAGTCGCCATGAAGCAGCCCGTCCAGGCGGCGGATCACGGTCCACTCCAACCGCAGCAGCGTTCTTTCAGGATCCGGCGTCGATGCTGACATGGGCCTCCAGCGGCTTTTCGGGAGCCTTTATGTGCTGCATGATTCGATGGATCAGCTCATCCGGGCTGAGCGCGTCGCTGAGGGCCTGGTAGGAAAGCACCAGCCGGTGCCGAAGCACATCGGTCGCCAGATCGGTCACGTCCTCCGGCAGAACATAGCTGCGCCCGCGCAGATAGGCCAGCGCCCGCGCCGCCTCTATCAGGTGGATGGAAGCACGGGGGCTGGCGCCGTAAGAGAGGTAGCGCGACAGGTCGGCAATGCCGTAGCGCGCCGGATCCCGTGTCGCGGAGGCAAGCCGCACGGCGTATTGAATGAGAGCGGGGTCCACGTACCCGCTGCGGCACTCACGTTGAATCGCAATCAACTGCTCGGTCGTGGCCACGGCAGTGACCTCCTTCGCAACGCCGGTGACGCGGTCGACGATGACAAACTCCTCTTCCTCGCTGGGGTAGCCGACCAGCACCTTCATCATGAAGCGGTCCACCTGCGCCTCGGGCAGTGGGTACGTCCCTTCTGTTTCGATCGGGTTCTGCGTCGCCATGACGAGAAACGGCTCCGGCACCCGGTGGGTCTCGCCGGCGATGGTGACCTGGTACTCCTGCATCACCTCGAGCAGCGCGCTTTGCACTTTCGCCGGGGCGCGGTTGATCTCGTCGGCCAGCAGAAGATGGGTGAAGACGGGGCCCAGCGACGTGCTGAATTCGCCGGTCTTCTGGTTGTAGATGCGCGTTCCCACCAGGTCCGCCGGGACGAGATCCGGCGTGAATTGAATTCTCCGGAACTTTCCGCGAATGGTTCGGGCGAGGGTCTTGACCGTGAGGGTCTTGGCCAGCCCCGGAACCCCCTCCACGAGCAGGTGACCCTGCGCCAGGATGGCCACCAGCACGCGCTCGAGAAAATGATCCTGGCCGACGACGACCTTCTTCACCTCGTAGAGGATGCGCTCCATCAGTGAGGATACTTCGGCGCGACCCGATTCTCTCATGTCCATAAACCCTCTCTCGGTTTTCATTCCGGATATCAGCAGGGTGTTGAAAAACGGCGCCTCGCGCCGTGATCCGGCGTTGTGCGGCTTTTGTAAATGCGTTGTATGTCAGGAGCTTGAAGGCTGGGAAGCTTGAAGGAAAACCGTTTGTGCTTTTTTTAGCCTCCTAGCGTTCCAGCCTCCAAGCCTCCAGCCCATAGTCGCCTTGACTGACGGCCTGATGCGTGTTTTTCAACACCCTGCTAGAACGGCGGCAATCCAACAGCGGACGCGGCACTCTCCATGGTGACCGCAAACCCGATGCCGACGAAGACCCCCTGGTTGGTCGGGTTCAGAATGGCCGTCACGATTCCAACCACCTCGCCGTCCGCATTCACCAGAGGGCCGCCCGAGTTTCCGGGGTTGGCCGCCGCGTCGAACTGGATGAGATTGGTCAGCACGCGCTGACCTTCCGGGGAACGGAATTCGGCCCCCAAGCCGGAAACCACTCCGGCCGACACCGACGGGCCGATGCCGAACGGAAAGCCCACGGCAACGACGTGGTCGCCCACGGCGAGGTCCCGGGTGGATCGCAGGGTGGCCGCGGCCAGATCGTCGGGGATGATCTTCGCCTGCAGCACGGCCAGATCGTTCTCCGGCTTCAATGCGATGATGGTGGCATCTGATTCCAGCCCGTCGGCGAAGACCACTTTCACCCGCATGGCTCTGGCCACCACGTGGAGGTTGGTTAAAATGATCCCCTTGTCGACGATGACGACCCCGGTTCCGACCCCTTTTTCGACCTCATCGTCTCCGTCCGGGTCGGTGTCCACCCCCCGCACGCGCACCACGGAGGGCCGGATGACCTCGTAGGCCTTCGCGGCAGGCGACGGCAGGGTTTTGGTCTCCAGCGTGCGCAGCACGGCCGCGTCGATGTCCTTTTGAGTCAAGGGGTGTGGTGAAGGCATCAGGGACGCATGCCAATAGACCAGCAAGAGGGCGAAGAGGCCGCCGGCTGCGACCCACAGGGGGAGTTTAAGACGGTCGTCGAACTTCCGCGGCAGGCTCGTGCGGCCGGGAGTTTTAGGGGGTGGACGTTCGCGGGCGGGGTCGTTCGCTTCGAAGGGGTCCGCAGGTTTGGCTCTACCAGTCCGGCCGGCCGTCCATGACCGGCTGGAGTTGCTGTAGAGGGGTACTTTCTTCATAGGCCGCCTCATCCGCTAATGAGTGCATACCGGCAATGATATTCACCGTTGCCCCCAATGGCAAGCCGGAGGACTGCCCCAGAAGCCTGTCCACACCCATTGGCCGCCGCCCCGTGAACTACAGCGCGCGGGCAGACGCAGGCGCGGTGAAAAGGCGCAGCCTACTTCTTTTTCTGCTTTTGCTGCCCGACGCGGACCTTCTCTTCGGGCCTCTTGGATTCAATCTTTATGTGAGTGGCCGATGGGCAAGCCCCCAGCCTCCATTTTGCAGCCGGGGATGCCCAGATGCGGCATACCTCACCTTCGATGTTTTCGCACCCGGTGCACTGCTTCACGATGGGGTTCTTCTGAAGTGGGACCTGTGCCATACGCCACCTCCCTCCGAATAGTATAGCGGCCGCCGGTTAGTATGCAACGGCAGCGCGTTTGGGATCTTCCACCCGCCTCGAAGAGGACAGGCCATTCCGCCTTTAGCAGGTCATCTCCGATTCGTTTCCAAGTCGTTTAAAGCACCTAATCCACATAACCACTTTAAATGGCAGAAAATAGAATGTCAAAAACATTCGTTCTCCAGCAGCTTCGTTCGGCAGGGGCCGTTGAGGCTGGTGCCGTAACTCGGGTCGTAATTCTGACAATAGTCCGCTGCCAGGGTGTTGGTGCGCATGAGGTTCGCAGCTAACTTTCATCAACTCAAGAAGATCGCCTTAATAAAGAAGGCCCACCCCATACCGGCAAGTGAGCCTTCCCTCAAGGGCTTAATCGCGAGGGGTCTATCGCTTCCTCCGCTGCTGCTTGGCTTCTCGACCGATTTGTCAGCCCGGCATCGACCTATTTCGTCGGCATCAGCTTCTCTTCTTCCAATAGTTTCTTGATATCCTCCGTAAGCTCCTTGATGTATTTGGCGGCGGCCTCCCCGTTCATCGGGTTGGGCACGAAACCTCCCTCGATGAGCTTGTCCTGAACCTCCTTGCTGCTCACGATCGCGAACAGTTTCTTGTCCAGCGTGTCGTAGACATCCTTGGGCAGACCCTTGGGGGCGAAAATGCCGCGATCGATGCGCGGGTAGTATTTGATCCCAGCCTCGGCAAAGGTGGGCACATCGGGCAGCTGCATCATGCGCTTCTCGGTACCGACCGCCAGGGTCTTGATCCCCAGCGGCAGCATTTCCACTGCCGCGGGCGAGTTGGTAAAGACCACGTCCACGTGCCCGCCCATGATGGCCGGTTTCAACTGGCCGGTCCCCTGGAACGGTATATAGGTGAACTTCACGCCGGCCAGTTTCTGGAACTGGAGCGCGGCCAGATGCGGGCCGGAGTTCTTGCCTACGCCCCCGGCGGTTACCTTGCCCGGGTTGGCCTTGGCGTAATCGATGAGTTCCTTGAGCGTGTTTGCCGGAAAGTCTTTCTTGACACACAGCGCCACCGGCGTGTTTTCAATCATGCACAGGTAGGTGAAGCCGTCCGTCTTGTAGGTGACATCGTTCATGGCCAGGGGTTGGATACTGATGTGCGGCGCGTTGAACCCACCGATGACGTAGCCATCCGGCGTCGCAGCGGACAGAAAGCTCCAGGCAAGAGCTCCGCCGGCGGCCGGTTTGTACTCGGGGGTGAACCGAACGCCGAACGCCTTCTCGAGGAAGGGTTGCATGATCCGGAATTCGATGTCCGACTCCCCGCCCGGGTTGAAGGCGACGATGTAGTTGATCTCCTTGGCGGGGTAACCCGCCCCTGAGGCCAACGGAGTCAGGCAGAGGGCCACCAGCAGGACTGCAACAACACTGAACAGGTTCTTCCATTTCATCTTTTCTTTTTCCTTTCATGTTTGGGTGAATGCGTTTGGCCTGAAGGCTCGCGGCAGGCAGGGATGCCGGAAAGCATCCTTCGCCGCTCGATAAAGTTCAGACCTCCTCGTCTCCCAGCTTCTCTTTCAACGCCGCCCGGCGCTTTTGGAGGCTGGGCACCATGGACAAAACGATCAATACAATTGAAATAATCATGAACGCCGCCGACAGCGGCCGCCGCAGAAACGTGGTCGGGTCGCCCTGGGACATGAGAAGCGAAAGCCTGAGATTGCTTTCGATCATCGGCCCCAGCACCAACGCCAGAACCAGGGGCGGCATCTCGAATTTATACTTTTTCATCAGGTAGCCCAAGACCCCGAAGCCGATCATGAGCGAGATCTCCACCTGGCTGAAGTTCAGGCTGTAAACGCCGATGAGGCAAAAAACGAGGATCAGCGGGAAGAGAATGGTGTAAGGCACCTTCAAGACCTTGATCCAGAGGGGAATCAGGGGCAGATTCAAGACCAGGAGCATGGCATTGCCTAAATACATGCTCACGATGGTGGCCCAGAAGACATCCGGGTACTTGGTGATGAACATGGGGCCGGGCTGAAGCCCATGGATCATGAACGCACCCAGGAGCACGGCAATCACTGAATTAGCCGGGATGCCGAGAGTGAAGAGCGGGATCATGGCGCCGCTGGAGGCGGCATTGTTGGCCGACTCCGGACCGGCCACTCCCACGATGTATCCGGTGCCGAACTTCTCCGGGGTCTTGGAAAGCCTTTTCTCCATTGCGTAGGAGGAGTAGGTGGAGATAACCGGTGCCGGTCCGGGAAGAACGCCCATGAAAAACCCCAGAACGGTTCCACGGATGATGGGCCAGAAAGACTCTTTCCACTCCTGGAGGTTGGGCAGAAGGTTTTTCACCTTATCGGTCACCAGCGTGGTCGCCACCGCGCGCTCCACGTTCACCAGGATCTCGGAAACGCCGAAGAGCCCCATGACCGCCGGTATGAAGCCGATGCCGTCCGTCAACTCCAGGATGCCGAAAGTGAGGCGCTGCGTGCCGGAGATGCTGTCCATGCCGATGGTGCCCAAAAGCAAGCCGAACATGGCGCTGAGGAGGTCCTTAAGGATCGAGCCCGAGGACATGTAGATGATGATGACGATGCCCATGAGCAGCAGGGAAAAATACTCGGCGGGCCCGAAAGCCAGCGCGAACCTGGCCATGGGGGGAGCCACCAGCATGATCCCGATCACCCCGAAGGTTCCGGCGATGAAAGAGCCGAAGGCGGCGATTCCCAATGCCGGCCCGGCCCGGCCCTTTTTGGCCATTTTGTAGCCGTCCAGGCAGGTGATGACCGAGGCGGCTTCTCCCGGGATGTTCACAAGGATGGAGGTGGTGGAACCGCCGTACATGGCACCGTAATAAATCCCTGCGAGCATGATGATCGTGGATACCGGAGGAATGTGGAAGCTTACCGGCAGGAGCAACGCGATGGCCGCGGTCGGGCCGAGCCCGGGCAGCACCCCCACCATCGTGCCCATGAGAACCCCGACAAAACAATACATGAGGTTCATGGGCTCGAAAGCAACTTGTGCGCCTTGAAGGAGAAAGTGAAGAGTATCCGTTTTTCAGCCTCCTCTTAAAATCCCAAAATTCCTTTTGGAAAGTTGATTTCAAGCAAGTACGCAAACACGACCTGCGCGCAAACGGTGGACAAAGCGGCCGTCGTCAGCGACCTGACCCAGCTTTCCGGGAAGATGAATTTAACGAGAAATGCAACGAAAAAAAATGTGACCAGCACAAACCCCAGCGGCCGCAGGAGCAAGTTGTAGGCCACGAGCGCAAGCAGGGTGCTCAGGACCCTTTTCCAGGAGTCACTCTCCGGAAAAAACGGATCATCGGCCGTGCCCGGACCCTTGCCGACCCAGCTGTTCACCAACAGCAGCGCCGCCATTCCAATCATGCACAGACCGCCGTAGAAGGGCAGAAAACCCGCCCCGGGCTCGCTCCAATCCCCGATGTCTACGCTCCTGGAGTATACGGCGAAGATAAGCCCTACCGTCAGAAAGAAGATGCCGCCTATGATGTTGTTTCGTTTGGATTCAACAGGGTGTTGAAAAACTGCGCCTCGCGCCGGGAACCTGCGTTGTGCGGCTATTGTAAATGCTCACATATTCCTGAATATGCTGCGCTTTCCAAAACGCCGCATGCCTTGACTGACGGCCTGATGCTTGTTTTTCAACGCTGTTAAGGAACAGATCGGTCGGGCGGCAACCGCGCTTGGCTCTTGACAACCAAATAGTGGGGGTGATACTGAAATATCAAAGATCATACTTATAGAATTTTATAAGTCATAACCATGGGTATTACAAAGAAAAACTTACATGTCGACATCTTCGCGACCCTACGGGACCGGATCGTCTATCTCGAGTATCCACCCGGCATGCCCCTGATAGAGAAAGATTTGTGCGAGGAGTTCAAGGTGAGCCGGACCCCGCTGCGGGAGGCGATCCGCAAGCTGGAGGAGATGAATCTGGCGACGGTCATGCCCCGCTACGGGACCCACGTTGCGGCCATCGACATCAACGAGATCCGCTGCGCCTTCGAGGTCAAGATCAGCCTCGAGGGGTTGGCGGCCGCGGCCGCGGCCCGGCGGATCACACCGGACAAGTTGGCCGAGCTGGCCGGGGTGATCCAGGAGGTAAAGGGGCTGATGGGGCCAAAGGAGTTTGACCAGCGGACCCTCATCGGTCTCGACGCCAAGTTCCATGAGATCATCTACCAGGCCTGCCAAAACACCATCCTGCATGAGTTCCTGGAGAACCTTCACAGCCGCTGCGCCAGGCTGTGGAACTCTTCGTTGGGCACGTTGGCCTCCCTGGCCGACATCATCGATCAGCTTCAGTCCATTTATGTTTCCCTTAAAGATCGGCAGGCCGAAGTGGCCGGTCGACTGGCCGAGGAGCACGTTCAGTATTTCATCAACAAGCTGAAGGCCCAGCTGTTATAGCAACTGCGCCCGCAGCAGAGGAGGAGAGAGCATGGAAGTAATCAAGGCGACCGACGTCACGGATGTCAAGATCGACAAGTTTCCCTACAAAGGCAACCTGCTAGACGTCAAGGGGATCAGCGTCCGCTGGCTGTCCAAGTTCGGTGACGACGGCCACGGCTATCCGGATTACGGGTTGCGGCTGTTTACCGCCGCCCCGGGCGGGGAGATCCCGATCCATAATCATTTCTATCACCAGACCATGTACATCCTGAGCGGCTCCTTTGAATGCTGGAAGTTCGACTTCCAGACCGATCAACTGGCGGAAAAAGTGGTCTGTCCGGCCGGAACCTCCATCTACATCCCCTCGATGGAGCCCCACGGCATGCGGAACTTGAGCCAAACCGAGGAGGCCACCTTCCTCTGCTGCATCTGCAACGTCTACGATGAAGGAGGGACGGTTTAAAACCGTTTAGAGCGAAACGTGAGACTATCCAATCGCCTGAAGAGTTTTGACGCCTATCTGGGCACGGCCATGAACCTCATCCTGACCAAGATGAGAGCGGAGGGCAAGGACGTCATCAACCTGGGCCTGGGGGACCCGGACGTGCAGCCTCCTGAACATCTGCGCCGGGCACTCGCCGACGCCTGCCTGGACGTCAACCATCACCACTATCCCAGCTTTTACTCGCCCCGGCCGTTAAAGGAGGCCATGGCCAACTGGTACCAGCGGCGCTTCGGGTCGGTCCTGGACCCGGAAACCGAAGTCCTGCCCCTCTTGGGCTCGGCCGAAGGGCTGTTCCACATTCACAGCTGCCTGCTCGACCCGGGGGATGTGGCCTTGGTGCCCGACCCGGCCTACCCGGCCTACGCCGCCGGGGTGGCGATCGCCGGCGGAGTTGAAGTCAAGGTGCCCCTGCTGGAAGAGAACAACTTCCTGCCGGATCTTGCGGCCATTCCCCAGGATGTGGCCCGGCAGGCCAAGATGATCTGGGTCAATTATCCCAACAACCCCACCTCGGCCGACGCGAACCTGGGATTCTATAAGGACCTGGTGGATTGGGCGCGGCGATATGACGTGGCCGTAATCGCCGACAACCCCTACTCCGAGATCTGCTTCGACGACTTCTGCCCGCCCAGCTTTCTCATGGCCGAGGGGGCCCGCGAGGTGGGCATCGAGTTCAACTCCTTGTCCAAGGCCTACAACTGCTGCGGCTGGCGGATCGGCATGGCCTTGGGCAACAAGGAGATCATCGCCGCCATGGCCAAGGTCAAGTCCCACTCCGACCGCGGTATTTACTACCCCATCCAGGTGGCGGCGACGGCCGCGCTCAACGGCCCCATCGATTTCATGGAAGGCCGGAACAAGATGTTCACCGAAAGGCGGGACGTGGTGGTTGACGCCCTGGGCAAGCTGGGGATCATGGCCGCGCGGCCCAAGGCCACTTTTTACGTGTGGGCGCCCGTGCCCAAGGGGCAGGGCACTTCCAAGGAGTTCTGCTTCAGCTTCCTGGAGAAGGAGGCGGTCTGGATGATCCCCGGCTCCATGTACGGCCAGTACGGCGAAGGCTACTTCCGCATCGCCCTGACCCACCCGACCGAGCGCCTGGGTGAAGCCATGACCCGGATGGCGCGTTTTCTGGGCTGACTGAAATCTTCCGTACACATTCCCCGCGCCCCGCTCAAGCGCTGGTCGCCTCCAGGAGTTCGGCCAAATCTGCCTGCCAGAGTTCGGCCACTGAATGGCTGCGGTGTCCGCAGGTTTTTGCGCTAATGGGGATCACGATGTGCCGGCCCCGCTTTACCCGGCGGATCTCTTTTTCCAGGATGCCGAGCTCCGGCGGGTTGACTTGGTCGTCGGCGGAATTGATCGCGAGCAGCGGCGCTGCGATCCGCTCTAAATCGGAGGCCGGGTCGTAATCGCGGGAGGCGTCGAAATGATACAGCACGTCGTTGGCATCGAGCTTCGCGGCATACTCCGCGACCAGCCGGTCGAACAGCGCATCGGCGGCCTCCCGGGTCGATGCCTGCTGCTGCCACTGCAACGGCACGCTGACCATGAACAGCAGAGTGTAAATGGCCGATAGCAGGCCCCGCGGCTGCTCGCGGTAATCGCCGCCCCGCCACTCCGGATCATTGCGTATGGCATCGGTTACCATGCGCCGCATCATCCGATTGCGCCCGGCAATCGCGGCCGGCAGACTCGCCAGGGGCATCAAAGCGTCCATGAACTGCGGGTATAGCTCGCCCCACATCCAGGTGTGCATTCCCCCCATGGAAGTGCCCATGACCAGCCGCAGATGGTTCACCCCGAGCCCTTCGGTCAGCAGCCGGTGCTGAGCGCAGACCATGTCGGCATACGTGTAGCGGGGGAAACGGGCCCGCAGCCCGTCGCTGGGTTTGCTGGATTGACCGTGTCCGATCCCGTCCGGGAGAACAATGTAGTGCCGGGTGGCGTCGAGCGGTTGCCCGGGTCCAAAGAGCACGCCGGCGAAAGGCTCGTTTAAAAAAACGCGCCCGTTGCCGCCGGTCCCGTGCAGGATGAGAACTGCATTGCGCACCACCCCCTCGGCGTCGCGCACCGGTGTTCCCAGCGTGGTATAATGCAGCCTGAGCTCCGCCAGCGGCTCCCCCGTGGTGAAGGGAAAATCACGGACGATAAAATCCCCCTCCACTGGTTCCGGACCGCCGACCCCGGCCGGAACCGCGTCATCTTTTTTCAAATCACTGGTCATGGGCACTTCCTGTCACAACTGGATGGTGTTTGCCCTATTTTCCGATGGAAACCGGATAGAGCGGGTTGATGTTGTTGGCAAAAAGCTCGAAGCCCTTCACGTTCTTGCGGACCGCCGCCAAATTTTTGGGAATGCCGATGAAAATGTCGGGAGCCGCTTCCACGATCAGGCGCTGAATCTTTTTATATACCTCTTTGCGTTGTTCCATGTTGAGGTTCGTCCGCCCCGCCTCCAGAAGTTTGTCCAACTCGGGGCTGCTCCAGAAATCTCGGTTGTCGGACCCGATGCCCGAGCTGTGAAATCTTGAAAAAAGCCCGCCGTCCGCATCGCCGGTGCCGGTGTAGCCCAGGATATAAAGGCCTTTGGCACCCTTGCGGGTTTCGGCCAGAAATTGGCCCCACTCGTAGCTTTCGATGGTGGCCCGCACACCCACCTGGGCTAAATAGGCCTGCACCATTTCGACGATGCTCTTGCGCTCCGTGCGGGGATCGGTCCAGATGACGCAGTCGAAACCGTTGGGAAAGCCGGCCGCCTTGAGAAGCCCCTTGGCCTTTTCCACGTTATAGGGGTAGGCCGGAGGGAGGGTGGGGTCGAACCCCCAGATGCTGGGGGAAAGCGGCCCGAAGGACGGGGCTCCCCGGTTGAACCAGACGGCCTCGATAATGGCCTGCTTGTCCACGGCATAGTTGAGGGCCTGGCGCACCAGCGGGTTGTCGAAGGGTTTTACCTGCGTGTTGAAACCGACAAAGGTGGTAGCCTGAAACAGGGCATCGATGGTTTGCACGTTGGGGTTCTTGTTCAGCCGGTCGAAATCCTGGGCCGGCAGGTTGAACATGATATCGATGCCGCCGGACTCCATTTCGACCACCCGGGTGGCGTCCTCCGGGATCGCCCGGTAGATGATGGTGTCGACCTTGGCCGGCCCCTCGAAATAGCCGTCAAAGCGGCTCAGGATCACCCGGTCCCCATGGTGGTGCTCCTTGAACCGGAAGGGGCCGGTCCCCACGGGATATTTGCCGAAGTCGTCACCGGCCGCCTTAACAGCCTTCTCGTTGAGCATGGCCATTTCATAGCGAGTCAGGTTGGTCAGCAGCGGGGCAAAAGGTTTTTTGGTGACGAGGCGCACCGTGTAGCGATCGACGACGTCGACCTGCTGCAGCTCGCTCACCAGCCGTTTGCCCGGCGAGGCGATTTTCGGGTCCAGCACGCGCTCGAGCGAAAATTTGACATCGTTGGCGGTAAATTCTTCTCCGTTGTGGAACTTCACCCCTTTCTTCAGACGGAAAATCCAGGTCTGGGCGTCCGGATTCTCCCAGGCGGCGGCCAGGTCTTTCTGGATTTCCATGTCTTTGTTCATCTTGACCAGGTTGTTGAAAATCTGCTTGGTGACATTGGCCGTGTAGACGTCGTTCATCTTGTGGGGGTCCAGGTTGCTGACGTCGGCGACCTGTGCAACCCGCAGGACGGCTTCCGCGCCCCATGCGCCGGCACCGGTGAGCAGCGCCAGCAAAACGATACTTCCCGTCAGCACTTTCTTCATCTTTGATCCTCCTGTGAAAAATGAATTGAATAATACCCCATGCTCGTTTTTCGAAACCCTGTCAACGTCTCAATTTCGGATCCAATGCGTCCCGTAATCCATCGCCCAACATGTTCAGGGCCATGACGACGATGACGATGGCCAGCCCCGGGAAAATGGTGATGTGGGGGGCATTGCGCAAAAACTGCCTCCCGTCGCTCAGCATCGAGCCCCATTCCGGGGTGGGGGGCTGAATCCCCAGGCCCAGAAAACTCAGGGTCGCGGCCGAGAGAATCGCCTGGGCCACCCCCAGCGTGCTGAGGACGATCAGCGGGGCCATGCAGTTCGGGATGATGTTCTGCAGAATGATGCGCAGGTCGCTCGCCCCGGCGGCCCGGGCGGCCTCGATGAATTCCAGGTCCCGCAGGGACATGGCCGAAGCCCGCACCAGCCGGGCATAGCGCGGGAGCACGCTGATGCCCACGGCGATCATCAAATTGAGCAGACTGGCCCCCAGGGCGCCGACGATGGCGATGGCCAGAATAATCTGGGGGATGGACAGAAGCACGTCCATCACCCGCATGAGGAGGCTGTCCAGCCGCCTCCCGTAGTAGCCGCTGACGGCACCGGTCATCCCCCCGAAGACGGCGCCGATACCGACCGCCACGAATCCGATCACCAGGGAGATACGGCTGGCATACACGATGCGGCTGAAGATGTCGCGGCCGAAATTGTCGGTCCCGAGGAGATGCTGCAGAGAGGGGCCCTGGAGTCTCGCCCGAATATCCATCTTGGCCGGGTCGTAGGGCGCGACCCAGGGCGCCAGCAGCGCACCGGTCACCAAGACCACGATAACCGCAAGGCCGCAGATGGCGGCCCGGTTCATTTTCAATCGCCGCCAGGTTTCCAGAAGGGGGCGGCTTTTATCCACCGGCATGGGACGGTCCTTTTCCGTAACGGCTATGCCGCGCCGTGCTTTTGAGAGCGATACTGGGCCCGGATGCGCGGGTCCAAAAATGCGTAGAGAACATCGACCATAAGATTCACGGTGCAGATAGAGACGCCAAAAATAAGAACGCCCCCCTGAATCAACGGATAATCGTGAGCCCGGATGGCATCAATGAGCATCCGGCCGATTCCGGGGTAGGAAAACACGGTTTCAGTCACCACCACGCCACCCAGCAGGAGTCCGAAATAGAGGCCGGCAATGGTCACCACGGGTATCAGGGCGTTGCGGACGATGTGGTGGGTGAGCACAAAAACGGCCGGGATCCCTTTGGCCTGCGCCGTCCGGACGTAATCCTGGCGGACCACCTCCAGCACGCTGGAACGGGTCATCCGCGCGATGACGGCCATGAGTTGAATGGCAAGCGTCAGGGACGGCAGCACCAAATGCTGCCACGTGCCGTAACCCGACGAGGGCAGCACGGGGATCATGATGGACAGGAGCAGCATGAGCATCAGGGAGGCCCAGAAATTGGGGATGGAAAAGCCGAGCAGGGCGCAGAAACTGGCCACGGCGTCCGTGAGGGAGTTCTGGCGCAGTGCGGCAATCAACCCCAGCGGCAAGCCCATCAAGATCGCGAGCAGCAAACCGGTTGCGGCCAGCATCAGGGTCGCCGGAAACCGACTCAGGATCTCTTCCAGCACGGGGTTGTTGGTGCGGATGCTGCGGCCGAGGTCGCCCTGCAAGGCATTTTTCAGAAAAATAAGATATTGGATATACACCGGCTTGTCCAACCCCAGGTTCTGGCGAAGCTGCTCGACTTGGGCCTGGGAAGCCTCCGTTCCGAGCATGATCTCGGCAGGGTCACCCGGGGTCAGATGCATGATGGTGAACACGAGCAGCGACACACCCAGGAGGGTGGGGGTAAAAAAAGCAAGACGCCTCAAAATGTAGCGCAGCATGGACTCCACTACCTCCGGTCTTAACAGGGTGTTGAAAAACAAGCATCAGGCCGTCAGCCAAGGCGTGCGGCGTTTTGGAAAGCGCAGCATATTCTATCATATGTGAGCATTTGCAATAGCCGCACAACGCTGGATCACGGCCTTAGGGGCAGTTTTTCAACCCTGTTAAACGAAACCGCGCCCTCGGGCCGCGCGCTCTGCCGCACCCCGCCGCGCCGGCATCTTCAAGACGGTTGTCTTTGAAGCGGGGCTAGTGCTCCTGGAAACAGGCGACAAAATGATCCCGGGCGATTTCCATCAGCGGCGGCATTTCCTGCCGGCAGGTATCGTCCCGCGACGGGCAGCGGGAGTAAAAACGGCATCCCGGGGGCGGATTGATGGGGCTCGCAATCTCGCCCGCCATGGAATAATCCGGTTTGTTCTGCTCGACCTGGGGATCCGGATAGGGGATCGCCGAGAGCAGGTTTTTGGTGTACGGGTGTCGATGGGCGTGGTAAAAAATGTCGGCGGGGGCCATCTCTACGATTTTGCCCATGTACACGATGGCCACCTTGTCGCTGATGAACTGCACCACACTCAGATCGTGCGAGATAAAGAGACAGGTCAGGTGCAACTCCTCCTGCAGTTCCTTGAACAGGTTGAGCACCTGGGCCTGGATCGAAACATCCAGGGCGGACACCGGTTCGTCGGCGACAATGAACTCCGGGTCCACGGCCAGCGCCCGGGCAATACCGATGCGTTGCCGCTGCCCGCCGGAGAACTCGTGCGGGTAGCGTTCCATGTCCGACGCATTGAGGCCGACGCGCTCCATCAGGTAGGCGGCCCGTTCCCGGCGGCGGCCGTCGTAGAGCTTCTGAATTTTCATCGGGGTCATGAGGGCGCTGCCGACGGTCATTCGCGGGTCCAGCGACGAATACGGGTCCTGAAACACGATCTGCATCCGCCGGCGCAAGCTGCCCATCCGGGTCGCCGCGAGCCGGGTGAGTTCGGTCCCGTCGAAGCGAACCTCCCCGGAGGTGGGCTGCAGGAGGCGCAACAGCAATCGGCCGATGGTCGTCTTGCCGCAGCCGGACTCCCCCACGATGCCGAGCACCTCCCCCTTGCGGATGCCGAAACTGACACCGTCCACCGCCTTGAGCACCCTGCTGCCGGAAAGCCGGAAGTGCTTGGACAGGTCTTTAACCTCAACAAGGGGCTGGGAGTCGATCATCAGCTGTTCCAAGAATCGGAAAATGGCAACGCACCTGGTGGCCGGCGGCAACGGGTGCCAGCGGCGGCACGTCGCGGCGGCAGGATTCGGCCGTGCGGCCGCAGCGCGGCGCGAAAGCGCATCCCGCCGGCAGACGGCTGAGCTGGGGCGGCTGCCCTTCGATGGAGCAGAGCCGCTTCTCCTTTCGGTCCACCTTCGGCAGGGAGCGCAGCAGGCCGTTGGTGTAAGGGTGGGCCGGTGTCCGGAACAGGGTGAACACATCCGCTTGTTCCACCACGCGCCCGGCATACATGACAGCCACCCGCTGGCACATGTTGGCAATGACCCCCATGTCGTGCGTAATCAGAATCACGGCGGTCTGCCGTTCCCGGCAGAGCTTCTTGATGAGCTTGAGCACCTGCGCCTGCACGGTTACGTCCAGGGCGGTGGTCGGCTCATCGGCGATCAGCAGCGTCGGTTCACAGGCCAGCCCCATGGCGATCATCACCCGCTGGCGGATGCCCCCGCTCATCTGGTGGGGATACTGTTTCACGCGCTCTTCGGCGGAGGGGACCTCCGTGGATCGCAGCATCTTGATCGCCGCCAAAAGGCGCTTGACCCGATTGAGCCCCCGGTGGAAGCGAAAAACCTCGGCGATCTGGAAGCCGACCGTCAGGACGGGATTCAAGGCCGTCAGGGGGTCCTGGAAGATCATGGCGATCTGGTCGCCCCGGACCTTGCGCATCTCCTTGGCGCCGAGCTCGAGCAGATTCTGCCCCATGAATTCAATCCGGCCGCCGACAATTTTGCCCGGCGGGGAAGGCACTAAGCGCAGAATGGACAGAGCGGTCACACTCTTGCCGCAGCCCGATTCGCCGACCAGCCCGAGGACCTCCCCGCGGCCCACGGTCAGATCCACGCCGTCCACCGCCTTGATGATGCCCTCGCGGGTGAAGAAGTGCGTTTGCAATCCGGAAATCTTAAGAAGGGCCGGATCGGCGACCCGTTGGGTCATAAAAGCATCCTGCTCGACACCCTGATAGGTTATTGAGGGTCGCATATTTGGATTGACGCGAGCACCCCCTCACCCTGCCCTCTCCCCCAGGAGTGGGGGAGAGGATTAAGGAGAGGGGGCCGCTCTCGGTCGATACTATTTCGCGACGATTAGTAAGTGTCACCGGCGGCCGGGTCGCCGTTTTTCGCCCCCCTTATGACCGTTGGCCCACCTCTTGTCAAGGCGCAGCACGTCCCCTGGGGCCACTAACAGGGTGTTAAAACCTGCGCCGAAGGCCATGATCCAGCGATGTGCGGCTATTGTAAATGCTCACATACAATCGGCAGGAAGCTGGAGGCTCGAAACTGGAAGCCTGGCTGACGGAGCCTGATTTTTTTGAGCTTAGAGCCTCAAGCTTCTTGCCTCAAGCTTATATCCGCCTTGGCTGACGGCCTGATGCTAGTTTTTCAACACCCTTTCTAAATCGGCGGGTCTGGCCTTTTTTCATCCTTCGGCGTATTCAACGATCGGGCCTATATAGATGCGTGCTTTATTTGTTGCAATAAAAAGACCGTTGTAGGAAATTATTCTATAAATAATAACGAGATCACGATTCTTCTCGTCGAACAAAAAGTCCAAAAGGCGCTGTCTATTGCTCATCGGGCCTATGTTCTATAAGGAAGAAGAATCACGATGGACGGGACCGGCAAAAACCTCTTGTCCTATCCCTAATGTTGAGGATGCCTATCTCGGGCTGTAGATAAACCCAACCCCAAAGTTGATCATGAAAGGATACTTCAGATGAGCATGGCCACGACCAATGCGGAACTTCATAAGCTGCGAACACAGGTCATTGCCGCGGGGGTGACGAGCATCACCCCCGTACACGTCGAATCCGCGCGGGGCGCAATCGTGCGCGACGTGGGGGGCCGGGAGTACATCGATTTCGGCGGCGGCATCGGCGTAATGAACATCGGTCACAGCCATCCCAAGGTGGTGGCGGCCATCAAGGCCCAGGCCGATAAGTTCACGCACACCTGCTTCATGGTGAACCCGTACGAGACCGCCATCCGGCTG
>DATITS010000185.1:0-18277 GCA_035467535.1 Desulfobacterales bacterium | reverse complement strand
CCTGGGTACCCTGCCCCACGCCGTGGTCTTCCTGGCGACCCTGGAGTGCGCGGAGGTGGTCAAGGTCATCCTGAAAAAGGGCCGCCTCCTGCGCCACAAGCTGCTGGTCGCCGACCTCGAGGACGGAATCGTCGACGTCATGAACCTGCGCTGATCCCGATCCGGTTTTCTCCATAGACCCGAAGCAACACCTCCGGTATAGGGGGTTCAAGGGTTCAGAGTTCAGGGTTCAGGCAATGATCGAGAGGCGGCGCCATGGTTCTGGCCATCCTCCCGTACGGACGATTGGGACCGGCGGCCATCAGGCCCCGGCAACTGCTTCCTTCCTGAACCCCGAACCCTGAACCCTCGCCACCTGAGGTGTTCGCCCCGGAATTACTACCATTGCCATCCCTTTTGCTTGACACACACAACACTTTTCGCCATACTGCGATTCACCGCGTGCGCAACGCTCACAAAAGAAAGGGCAGAAAAATAATGATTAGACGTCCTGTAGCAAATCGCTGGTTTCTGGGAGGGGCACTGGTCCTCGCCCTGGTGGCCGCCTGTGCGTCCTCGAACGTGCTGAGCGTCAAATATCAGCTCCCCCCGCCGGCTACCGAGACCCCCGCGCGCAGCGTGGCCATCGCTTTCGTGGATGCCCGCGTCACCGATGCGTTTCTCACCCCGAGCGCCCGGAACGAGTTGGAGGGATTTGCCGGCGTTTACGCCCTGACGGTTACGAGACCGGGCGGCAGCGGCGAACTGAAGGGGGCCTATCCGGTCGACGTGCTTTTCAGAGAAGTGCTGCGCTATCGCCTGGAGAACGCCGGTGTGAAGGTGGCCCCCCCCGGCACGAAGGCCGACGCGGAACTGAAGCTAGTATTGAAGGAGTTCCAGCTGGATTTCGGGGACCGCAAATGGAGTGCGGCCGTCGCCTACACTGCCCAGCTTCTCAGAAATGCAACGCCGGCCAGTCAGCAAACCATCAACGGCAGCGCGGAGCGCACCTTTCTGATGGGCAAGAGCGATGCGGACAAAGTGGTCGGAGAACTGGTGAGCGACACGATCAACAAGCTGGATGTGGCGCTGCTGTTCAAGCAGGCCGGCATGTAGGAGGCCTTCCCATGAGCGAGTTGGACTTGCGCCCGAGCCTGGGGCGCTTCGGCGTCACGGCCCGGCTCTTCAACTTGGTGGATGAAATGCCCAAGGACAAGCAGCTGATCCTGCTCAAGCAGCTGCTGGGGGAGCGCATCACCATCCACCTGTGCAAACTCATCGTCGGGTTGAACGACGACCAGCTCCAGCGCCTCTGCGAACAGTTGGAGGAGCTGCCGTTCGAAGACGCCCCGGTTACCACCATCAACCTGGACGAGGATGGCGCCCCCATGCGGCAGATCTCCCGCACGTCCTGCCATCTGAAAGCGATCTGCGTCGCCGATGGCCACACATTCGAAAGCGTCATCACCGACATCAGCACCGTCGGCATGTTCATCAAGTCGCCACCCGAGGCCTACCCGGCGGGCAAGCCGATCCGCGTCAGCTGCCGGCTTCCCGGCCGCGAAAAAGCCCTTGTGCTGAACGGCGAGGTCCTGCGCGGCGAAGCGGCCGGCATCGCCGTGCGGCTGACCGGCTTGAGCGACGAGCAGGAAACCGCCATCCGCCAGTTCATCCTCAACCGGCTGTAGATAGACTAAACACCTGAGCAGCTACTCCGCTTCTGCCGTCCGTCCGCCTCCCGAACCGCCTCCTGATACTCAGCCCGCAGTGCGGAAACCAACTCTTTGACCGAGACGATCTCCGTAGCCCGGTGGGCATTGGATCCGCAAAAGGCGAAACCGTTTTCCAGGCGCCCCTGCTGGGCGTTGACCAGGGCCAGGGCGATGCAGTAGGGGCTTTTCGCGATATCGCAGGTGATGATGCAGTGGTAGTGGCATTTGAACGGCTTGCGGTTGCCCGCATTGACGTCGTCGATAAAAGCGTTGCGCACCGCTCGACCCGGCAAGCCTACCGGACTCTTGATGATGACGATATCTTCCGGGCGGGCGGCCAGATAGGCCTGTTTGAACTCGATCGCGGCATCGCACTCGTACGTGGTGACGAAGCGGGTGGCCATCTGGACCCCGGAGGCGCCCATCTGAAGGAATCGATAAATATCCGCCCCCTTATAAATGCCACCGGCGGCAATGACGGGAACGGGCTTTCCGTAACGTTCCTCCAGCCGGCGCGCTTCGGTTACGACCTCCGGGAGCAGTTTCTCCAGACCATATTCCGGGTCATCGATTTGCTCCAGCTTGAAGCCCAGGTGACCGCCGGCTAACGGCCCCTCGACAACAAAGGCATCGGGCACGTAGTTGTATTTTTCGGTCCAGCGTTTGGCGATGATGCGTGCCGCCCGCCCCGAGGAAACGATGGGCACCAGCTTGGTGGGCATGCGGTCGGTTGCAAGCAGCGGCAGGTTAAGAGGCAGACCGGCCCCGGCGAAAATAAAGTCGATCCCTTCCTCTATCGCCGTCCGGGCCAGGTCGGTAAAATTGGACAGGGCGACCATGATATTGACGCCCAGGAGCCCCGAACCGTTGGAAAGCTCCCGGGCCTTGCGGATCTCCTTGCGCAACGCGTTGTTGTTCTTCTCGACGAACCCCACGGAAGGCTCGAACTCTAACTGGCCGATGCCGGCCGTGCCGATGACGCCGATGCCGCCCTCTCGGGCCACGGCCGAGGCGAGCCCCGCCAGGGATATGCCGACGGACATGCCGCCCTGGATGATGGGCAGTGGGGCGATCCGATCTCCGATTTTCAATGCGGGCAACTCGCTCAAAAGTCCTCCTAAGTAGGTCCTCTCAATCTGAAAAGGACCGTAACAGTTCGCTCTCGAAATTGTAACGACTCAGGTATCAGGGTTCAGGCAATCAATGCGGGCAGGCGTCATCGCTCTCGCCATCCTACCGCATGGACGATCAGGCCCCGGCGACGGCCTCTTTCCTGAACCCTGAACCCTCTCTCCCCGAGTGGTAACGGTTTGTCCCTAAAAAGCCTTCAATCTATCCACCTTGGGTGTTCCCGTGACGGCCGTCAGCGGAAAGCGCCGCGGCGGTACAGCCGCCACGACAGCACGCAGAGCGCAAGGATCGGGTGGGATTTCAGAGGAGCCGGCACTTCGACCGTGACGCCGGTGTGCCGCTCGATTTTCCACAGGATGTAGTCCAGCCCGCCGGTGAAGGTGAAGGCCCCCTTGAACAGCCGCAGCACGGTGAGGGTCTTGCCTTGGAGCGAGCGGATTTTCCAGGCGAATTGGCACGCCAGCCGCCTGGCCGCAGAAACCCGTGCGCGGTAGAAACGCCCGTCACCCCCCTCAACGATCTCGACCGGAATCGGCAGCACCGGGAGAGCGGCATCGGTGATCCGAACGTAGTGGTCCGGTGCGGAACGGAAGAGGGCTGCCATCTTTTCCGGTCGTTCGGCCCTGAATTCGGTGCGATAGCTCAGCGTGAGCCCTCTCAGCCAAAGATCCTCCACGCTGAAATCAGCCGGCAACCGCGGGATCACGCGGCCGATGAAGGTCAGCACCGCCTGGCTCAGGGCCGCGCACACTCTCTCGGCGACGACCGGCCCGGCGGCGTACAGCAGAACCGTGGGCTGTGCAAAACGCCCCCATATGTAAGAGTGGAACCAGGCCGGTGAAGCGCCGCGCTCCAGGTCGGCCATGGAGAGCACGGCGTACTTGGCGCGCACCACGCGCCCCTCGAAAGGCATCTCCAGGTAGAACACGTTGGGCGGCAGCAGCTGGTTCAGCGAGGCCCACACCGGGGAGCGGAACGCGTCGCGGTAGCGCCCCACGATGACGTACAGGTCCACCATGCCGCCGCGGTCGTCGCCCGTTCGCAGGCACGACCCATAGAAAAGGATGGCCTGCACCGCCTGGCCGTAGGTCGCCCGGATGCCGTCCGCCAGGGCGCAGACCGGCGGCGGCGCCGGGAGCACCGACCGTGAGCGGATCGCATTCAGAAGTTCCTTCGGGATACTGGGCATGGCTATAATCGCAAAAAGTCCGCTGGGCCGGCTTCCTGAATCACGAGAGGCCCCCGCTCCCGGTCGGCCCGGAACAGCTCCCCGTCGATGGCGAACGCGCCGTCCATGTCCAGGCGGATCTCACGCGCGTTGACGCTGACGTAGCCGTTCTCCGGGATGGCGTAGCGGTTGCGGCGACCTCGCGTCATGGCCGGCAGCGCCCCCCGTAACAGGTGCCGGAACCCGGCGCGCACGGCGGTCAGATGCAGGGGGTTGTCATCCGGGGCCCAGAACGGGCGCAGGCCGAGGATCAACCGGTCCATGGTGCTGATCAGGATCAGCAGGTAGTCCCCCCCCCCTTCGGCGATCTCCGCCCAATCGGCCCGGATGGCTGCGGAAACCGGCGCAACGAGGGCGTCCTCCCGACGGGCCAGGCCCAGAAGGAAGCGGGCGAAAATGAGCAGATGGGCCGGGCCAATGCTCAGCCCGAGCTTCTGCACCCGCGAGTGGAAAAACTCGATGCCCTGGGTGATGCAGCCCGCACCGAAGAACATCCCGTAGAGCGGCTCCGGGTGGGAGGAGTTTTCGACTTTCAACACCGCCCGGCGCAGGATCACCGCGTCCCCGTCCCCGTGGTGCGCCCAGGCGATCAACCGCCGCAGGGCGTCGATGCGCGCGCCCCTGAGCCCGAGATTCTGGGAGGTCATGTTGGTGGTACCGCCGCACAGCAGCGCCAGCAGCGGCAGCGGCCGGAACATCTGCTCGGCGAAGATCGACGTCAGCATCGCCTGGACCGTGCCGTCGCCGGAGTTCACCGCAATCAGGTTCACATCCGCGCCCGCGAAATCCCGCAGCACCACCGCCACCTCGGCGGCCGACCGGGCCTCTCGATGCAGGATGCCGGAATGCTCCGCCAGGAAGCGGCGGACCGCATTCAACCCGCTCCGCTTGTTGCTGCCGCTGAGAGGGTTGCTGATCACCCCCAACCGCCACGGCCCGCCTCGCGGCGCGGGCCCCGGGATGCCGCTGCCGGGCATCGATCTGTTTTCGGACGCGGTATCCACCCCGTGCTGCCCCCTCTCCTGGCCATCGCGGCACCGCCAGCTGCCTGTCATCCCCCGGCGGTTGCCAACCGGAGCATCGTGTTTTATATATGCAGGCATGAGTTTTGTAAAGCCCGGCACGCCTATCACGCGCTTCACCCTCGTTCACATCTCCGACTTTCACATCTGCCGGCCGGACGACAGCCCGGCGCGCCTGTTCGTCAATAAACGTTTTTTCAGTCGCATGAGCTGGTGCCTGCACCGCCGCCAGGGGCACCGTCCCGAGGTCCTCTCCGCCCTCATCCGGGCGGTGCGGCGGGTCGGGGCCGACCTGATCGCCGTGACGGGCGATCTGACCCAGATGGCGCTGCCCACCGAGTTCAAGCACGCCCGCGCATGCCTCGAGGAGCTGGGCCCGCCGGAAACCGTTTTTGTGATCCCGGGCAACCACGATGCACTGGTGGCCGCAGCCTGGGAGGAGAGTTTTGCGCACTGGGCCGACTACATGGCCGCGGATGCCCCCGACCCCGGCGGCCGCCCGGTGTATCCGGCCGCACGGGTGCGGGGCGCTGTGGCCGTGTTCGGGTTGACCACGGCCCATCCCACGCGCGTTTTCTCGGCCGCCGGCAGCCTCGGGACCGCGCAACTGGAGCGTCTGGCCGCCCGATTGGAGGAAAGCGCCGCCGCGCAGGCCTGCCGGGTCCTGTTGATCCACCACCCGCCACTGAAGCGCGCCGTCTCTCCCCGCAAACGGCTGACCGACGCCGACGCGTTCCGGGCGGTCGTGGCCGCGCACGGCGCCGAGCTCATCCTGCATGGCCACACCCATCTCAATTCCAGGGCAACCCTGCCCGGGCCATCGGCCGCAACCCCGGTTTTCGGGGTTTCCTCCGCCTCGGCCGGAGGCGGCCCCCCCGGACGCCGCGCCGGCTTCCGCGTGTTCCGGATCTCAGGCGCCCCCGGCGCCTGGCGGATCACCGTTCAGGATCACGCCGGCCCTGTCGCCGACGGCGACTTCCAGGCCGGCCCCGAAACCCCCGCCTGACCCACGGCCGACTCAAGGGTGGTAAAAAACAAGCATCAGGCCGTCAACCAAGGCGGATATAAGCTTGAGGCAAGAGGCGTGAGGCTCGAAGCTCAAAAAAAACAGGCGCCGTCAGCCAGGCTTCCAGCTTCGAGCTTCCAGCTTCATGCTTTCAGATGTGAGCATTCACAAAAGCCGCACAACGCCGGATCACGGCCGTGAGGCGCAGTTTTTCAGCACCCCGTCAAAAGACGCGCTTCAGGAGCCGGAGCGCCACCAGCAGGATGACACCCACGGGCGCGAGGGTGATGACGAGCGGCGGCAACGCGAGGATTAAACCGAGTTGACCGAGGATCTGGTTGGCCAGGTAGAACACGATCCCCACGAGCATGCCCGTGAGAATGCGCTGTCCGGCGGTACGCATGCGGGTGGAGCCGAAGATGAACGTGAGGGAAAGCAGCACCATGGCGCCGGTCGTGACCGGCAGGCAAATCTTCTGCCAAAAGGCCAGGGCATAGGAGCGCGCATTCTGCTTGCGCTCCTGCAGGACCTGGATGTAGCCCTGCAGGTCTGACAGCGACAGGCTGTCGGGCGACAGCTCCAACACGGCCACCTGGCCGGGCGCCAGGAAAGAGGCCAGGCGGTATTCGGGCAGGGACTGCGTGGTCACGGTGTCTTCGGCAAAGGTTTTCACCTCCGCGTCAGGGAGCAGCCAGTCCTTCCCCTCCTGAAGAAACGCCTGCCGGGCGTAGATGAACTGCCGCAGGCGGCCCGCCGCATCCAGTTCATAGACCTCGACGTCGGCAGCGCGGCCGCCGGTGAACACCTGGCCGACGTGGACGAGAAGGCCGCCATGGCGGACCCAGAAACCGCTCTTGGTCATCATCACCCCCTTGCCGTAAATCGCCCGGGAGCGCCTTACCCGTGCCTCCTGGTCCAACGGGGGTGCCACGAACTCGGCAATGACGATGGTCGTCAGCATGATCAGGACACTCGTCGCCAGGACGGAGGTCGAGATGCGCTGCACGGACATCCCGGCAACCTGCATGGCGGTGAGTTCCTGGCGATCGGCGAGAAGCCCCAACGCCACGATGCTGCCCAGCAGGGCGGCCAGCGGCATGAGGTCCGCCACGCGCTTGGGGATCGTCAGGGCCACGAAGCCGAACGCGTCCGCCATCCGGAAGTCGCCCTTGCCGACGTCGTTCAGCTGCACGAGCAGCTCGATGAGGCTGAAGAGCACCACCAGCACGGAGAGCACCAGCAGGACGCCCTGGATCGTGTTCCGGCCGAGGTAGCGGTCGATGATCTTGACGGAGCCCATCATCCCGGTTTGCGGTAGAACACCTCCCCCGTCCGCCACAGCAAAACAAGCGTGAGCCCCGCCAACAGCGCGGGCACCCACCAGATGCCGAGCAGGGGGGATACCACCCCTTTCTCAACCCAGGTCTTCGCGATCACGAAGAGTTGGTAGTAAAATGCGAAAATGACAATGGCCAGGCCCAGGTTGGCGAATTTTCCCTTGCGGGGGCTGCTCTTGCTCAAGGGCACACCCAGCAGCGCCAGCAGGAGGGTGGACAGCGGGGTCGACAGCCGCCACTGCATTTCGGCGATGTCCTCGAGCCGCTCGGAGCCGATGAGGCTTTCCGTGGGGGCAGCCTTGCGGCGGTAGCGGGATTCGGAAGGATCCTCGGTCGGCAGCGGGTACTCGGCCCGCTCGAACCGTGTGACCCTGCCCCCCTGGGCGGTAAGCGGAAACTGCACAAACACCCCGTCGCGAAAGCGCAGCATCCGTCGGCCCGCCGGATCCGATTGCACCTGCGTCATCGCCTGGGCGGTGATGACCTGCCGCTGATCGCCCTCGGCGACGCGGATGAAAACCTGCTGGGCTCCCAGGGCTTTGTCTTGCACGTCCTCGGCAAAAAAGACGAACTTGCCCGATTGCATCTCCAGGAAGTGTTCGGATGACAGCCGCGAGATATCGAACTCGTTCTGGGCCTGGTCCCTCACGCGGTAGATCTTCTCGTAGGCCTCCGGTCGGATGTAGAGCGAGGAGACGCCCGCCAACAGCGCCACCGGCAGGGCCAGAACGAAGACCGGTTTCAGCACGCCACCCATTCCCACCCCGCAGGCGGCAAAGGCCGTCATCTCCGAATCCTGGTAGAGTCTGCCCAAGGCGATGATGGTGGCAAGGTAAAAAGTGGTCGGCAGCAGCACCTCGAGTGCCATTCCGATCTTCAGCAGAATGAGCAGGCCGATCGTGTCCGGCGCCAGCAACCCCCCGACGGCCTCCGCCAGATACGTGACCGCACAGTAGCTGGCAAAGATGGCGATCAGGACCATCAGGATGGCCACCGTGGGTTTGAAGATTTCCGATACGATATAGCGCTGCAGGATCACCGATGAACCTCGCGACGGAAGAAGAGCTGTGAACCGGTTTCAGGTGCCGGACCGGGCGGCGATGGTTTGCGCGAACTGCCAGTCGCTCACCGTGTCGACGTCCACGGCGGCCTCCGGAAACGGCAGGATCACCGCACCGACCGCAAGCCCCATGCGCGCCGAAGCAAGCCGCAGGGCGGCCTTCAGCGACAGCAGGCCCAGGGCGTAGCGCAGGACCGTCATCCAGCCGAGCGCGCCGATCATCTTGAGCGGCTGTTTGCGCTGGTGTTCGACCCGCCGCCAGAGATCCGCCGCCGCCCGGCTTTCGGGGGTGAGAAAGGCAAACAGGTTGCACCCGCAGAAGGGGCCGTCGCTGAAGCGGGTCTTGGTCCGCCGCATGCCCGGATATCGGGCCACCGTCAGGGAGTGGGATGCCAAGCCGGCCACCACATCGCACCGCAAGCCCCGGGCCTCGCGACAGAAGTGATCCACGACCGGTGCGCTCAGCAGCGCGTGATCGGCCGTGGTCAGGAGCACCGGTGTTTCCGGCGCCAGCGACGTCAGGGCGTACCATGCGCTCGTGCTGGGGGTAGCTTGATTCGGCATCCAGCGGACGGCGCCGGAGGCGATCCGCTCCTTGAGCTGCGGGTCACCGTCGATGATTCCGGCGGAGGGGCCACAAAGCAGACAGGTGCCGACCTCACGCGCTTCGTTCAGCGCATCGAGCACGCGCAGCACCATGGGCCTGCCCCCCACCGGGGCCAGGGCTTTGCAGGGCACCCCCGCTGCCCGCGCCACCGGGTCGTCCGATGTGCGGTCCGCTGCCAGCACGACGGCAGTGAAAAAGCTTGTGGAAACGCTTACCATAATGTAGAAGGTTTTCCTCTCATGGAAATGGCCGGGCCAATCCGAGCAACCGAGGTGGGGAGACCCTCCTGCCGGCTACTATAATAAAGGATGCGGTGGCGCCCTCCCCTCCGGCCCATTACGATGTGCGCCCGGCCGGATGCGTCCCGGGCCGTGTTTGTAAAGCAAACGGCCCCCCGAGCAGCGGGAGGCCATGGCCGGCGAGGTCTGTTGCGGGCGACACCACTACGGGTGGTGGCTCGTGTCGCCGCTGCCGCCATGGATTCGGGGACCCGGCGGCAAACCGCACGCCGGCCGTAGGTTTTCCGGGACATCCATGGTTTTGACTGTTTCACATGTCGGACGGATTTTCAAGTCGATTTTGGTTTATTGAATATCCCTTGCATTTCCGAAAAACATGGTTTATTAGTTTGTCGCAATTTTCGGGTTAGCGTTTAAAAGGTTCTCGGGTTATAATCAGTACCTTGAGACAGCAGGATGCGGTTGGGATTTGACATCCCCATTTAATTGATATACCTTTCTGGAATTTGGTTTGCCAATTTTAAATGGAATGGATTGATCGGTGCACCGTGAGTCTCTTGTCACTACCGTCGTGGGACTTGGTTGAACGGAGCTGATTCTCGAATCCTGCATAGAAACCAAAGAGGATGATGGATCATTATGGAGGCGACACCGACCGAACATCAGTTACCCTTGAGGTATGGTGATTTCTCTTCTCTTGCGGAGGCATTGGACTATGCCGCACGCGGGGAAACAGGCGCCAACTTCTACAATGGAAGGGGGCAACTCGAGGCCGTTCTGCCTTATGCGACGCTGCGGGATGAAGCCTTCGAGATCGCCCGCCAGCTCATGGGTCTAAACCTGCCGCGCGGATCCCGGGTGGCCTTGGTGGCGGAGACCTGCCCGGACTTCCTGCGGTTTTTTTACGGCTGCCAGTACGCCGGGATGGTGCCGGTTCCCCTGCCCGCCTCGATCCACCTGGGCGGACACAAGTCCTACGTCGCCCAGCTCCGGCGATTGCTGCTGACCTGCCGCGCGGAAGTGGCCATTGCGCCGACCATGTTTTTATCGTTTTTAACCGAAGCCACCGAAGGCTTGCCGCTGGCGTTTGTCGGCACCCCGGAACGATTTGCCGAGATCCCGAAGGCGCAGGGCCCGGTCATGCCCTCCGGACCGGACGAGCTGGCCTACCTGCAGTACACCTCGGGCAGCACGCGCTTTCCGCGGGGCGTCATGATCACCCAGCGCACCGTCATGAACAACCTGGCCAATATCATCCGCAACGGCGTCAAGGTCCGACCCGGCGACCGCAGCATGTCCTGGTTGCCCTACTACCACGACATGGGGTTGGTCGGACTCGTTCTATCGCCGATGGCCTCCCAGGTGACGGTCGACTACCTGAAAACCCGCGACTTCGGAATGCGGCCGCGCCTGTGGCTGACGCTGATCTCCCAAAATCACGCAACCGTTTCCTTCGGGCCGCCCTTCGGATACGAGCTTTGCGTCCAGCGGCTGCGGGAGGACACGGCCGACCAGTTCGACCTGAGCTCCTGGCGGATCGCCGGCGTCGGCGCGGAAACCATCCGCCCCGAACCGCTGGCCCGGTTTGCATCGATGCTGGCACCGAGCGGCTTCAACCCCAATGCATTCACGGCCTGCTACGGAATGGCCGAGTGTGCGCTGGCGGTCAGCTTCTCACCTCTCGACCAGGGCGTCCAACTGGACATCGTCGATGCCGAGCAGATGGCCGAATCCCAGGAGGCGATCCCGGCAACGCTGACCGCGCAGAGCGGACCTGCCCAGAGCAAGAGTTTGGTCAAGTGCGGCTTCGCGCTGCCCGGCTACGACCTCGAGGTCCGCAACGACGCCGGGCGCCCGCTGCCCGAGCGGCATGTGGGAACCCTCTTCGTGCGGGGCCCGAGCGTCATGTCCGGGTACTTCGGCGAGGAGGCGCTGACGCGCGAGGTGCTTTCGCCGGAGGGGTGGCTGAACACCGGCGATCTCGCCTACGTCGTCGGCGGCAGCATCGTCATCACCGGCCGCCAAAAGGACCTGATCATCATCAACGGGCGCAACATCTGGCCCCAGGACATGGAGTACATCGCCGAAAGCCAGCCCGAGGTGCGAACCGGCGACGCATCGGCTTTCTCGGTGTCCGCCCCCGACGGCGAAGACAAGGCTGTCCTCGTCATCGAGTGCCGGGACGCCAACGAAGCCAAGCGCGATGAACTGGTATCCCGCATCCAGGCCCTTATCCGCCAGGACCTGGGGATCGACTGTTTCATCGAACTGGTTCCGCGCAACACGCTGCCGCGCACCACGTCCGGGAAGCTTTCCCGGTCGGGGGCGAAGAAGGATTTCCTGCAGCGCGTCGCGGACGGCAAGACCGATCAACCCGGCGCAATTTACGAGACCTACGCCTTGCGCCGCAAGGCCTCCTGAATCGGATCCCCTGGGATCTTCAGGCCCCGGCACGATGAGCCATTTTCACATCGCCCTTAAAACGAAGCGGTCATCGCGTTCGTCGCTGTTTTCACCGGATGCGACGGGCGCTGATCGCTGACGGGTGGTATGCCCCGCACGCTGGCCCTCACCGGGGCCACCGGGTTTATCGGAACCGCCCTGCGGCGGCGGCTGGTTTCATCCGGCTGGCAGCTTCGTGCACTGCACCGCCGCCGGGTCCCGCCGTTACAATACGGCAGTGACGATGCCGGGGTCCGATGGGTCCGCGGCAGCCTCTCCGATGCGGACAGCCTGAAGCGGCTGCTGCAAGGAGCTGCTGTCGTGGTGCACTGTGCCGGCGCGGTCCGGGGGACTTCGGCCGAACAGTTCAATCAAGTCAATGTTGAAGGCGTGGCGCGACTGGTGCAAGCTGCTCGGGAATTGCATCCGACGCCACGTTTTTTATTGATATCCTCTCTGGCCGCACGCGAGCCGGCACTCTCGTTCTACGCGGCGAGCAAGCGCGGCGGCGAAGAGACTTTGCGCGCGCTGGCCGGGCCGATGGCAACGACCATCTTGCGGCCGCCGGCGGTGTACGGGCCGGGGGACCGCGAAATGGCGCCGCTCTTGCGGTGCATGCAGCACGGGCTTGCACCGGTCCTGGGCGGCAAGTCCGCGCGGTTTTCGATGCTGTACGTGGAGGACCTGGCGGATGCGATCCGGCATACGCTGGAGCGGCCGGAGTGGGCGCCGGGGCCTTTTGAGATCCATGACGGCCGCCCGGGAGGCTATTCCTGGGAAGCGGTCATGACCACGGTCTCCCGCATCCTGCGCCGGCCCGTGCGGGCGGTGAGGGTCCCCCTGTCGTTGCTCAGGGCCGCCGCAGCGGGCAACCTTCTGCTGGCGCAGCTCTGCGGCACCCTGCCGATGCTGACCCCCGGCAAGGTGCGCGAACTGACGCACCCGGACTGGGTTTGTCATGACGCCCCGTTGCGGGAGGCCACCGGCTGGACGCCGCGCATCCGCCTGGAAGAAGGGATGCGCCTGACCATCGATGCCCTGCGCACCGACCGGCATGGATAGAAGTTGTTTCACGGCCTCGGATCACGCTCGGGGGCAAGGCGCCAGCCGATTCGAACGCGCAGCAACCACGGCAGGTTTTGTGCACTTCGAGAGGCCTGCAACGCCGCCATCGGGTGTCAGACGGGGTTATGAAACCACTTCGAACATCATTCGAATCGTGGTCGAACCAGGAGCCGCGCATGCATTCCTACGATGAAATTCTCGAGAGCGTCATCGAACTGATTAGACCGCTCGCCCCTGCGGGTCGCTCCGTGGCCGAGAGCACGGATCTCGTGACCGACCTTGAGTTCGACTCCCTTAAGGTGATGAGCCTCATCGAACAAGTGGAGGACCGGTTCGACGTCTCCGTCCCGCTGAACGTTCTTCCCGACATCCGCACGGTCCAGGATTTCACCGTTCAGCTTCAACACAGTCTCGGAAACAGGTAGACATGGCCCTATTCGACAAGTTTCAACAGATCGCGGAAACGCGCCGGGCGATCGCCGAAAGCGGCGTGAGTTCGATCAACGTGGTGATGGAGCAGGTGATCTCCTCCACCGAGGCGCTCATCAACGGCCGTCGGACCATCCTGGCCGGGACCAACAACTATCTGGGACTCACGTTTCACCCGGAGTGCATCGAGGCCGCCCGCGAGGCGCTGCGTGCGGAAGGCACCGGCACGACCGGGTCGCGGGCCGCCAACGGCAATTACCGGGGGCACATGGAACTCGAGCGGGAGCTGGCGGAGTTCTTCGGGTACCGCAGCGTGATCGTCTTTTCCACCGGCTACGTGGCCAACCTGGGCATGATCGCAACCCTGACCGGCCCCGGCGACGTGCTGCTGATCGACGCGGACTCCCACGCCAGCATTTACGACGGCTGCCGGCTGAGCGGCGCCGAGATCATCCGCTTCCGCCACAACGACGCCGCCGACCTGGAAAAACGTCTGCGGCGACTCGGCGCGCGGGCGGCGAACACCATCGTGGTGGTCGAAGGCATCTACAGCATGCTCGGGGATCGCGCCCCGCTGGCCGACATCGCCGCCGTGAAACGCACCTACGGCGCTTACCTGCTGGTGGACGAAGCCCACTCGCTGGGGGTGCTCGGCGACCACGGCCGGGGCCTGGCTGAAGAGGCCGGCGTCGAATCGGACGTGGACTTCACCATCGGCACCTTCAGCAAAAGCCTCGGGGCCATCGGCGGGTACTGCGCCAGCAACCACCCCGAGTTGGATCTCATCCGGTACGCCAACCGGCCTTACGTGTTCACGGCCTCCCCCTCCCCCTCGATCGTCGCCTCCACCCGCAAGGCGCTCGCCCTGCTGCAGTCGCACCCGGAGCTGCGCCACCGCCTGTGGGAGCAATCCCGCCGGCTCTACGGCCGCCTGGCGGCGCTGGGGTTCAGCCTCGGGCCGGAGCCCAGCCCCATCATCGCGGTCCGTCTGGCCACCCGCGAGCAAACACTCGGCATGTGGTCGATGCTGCTCGAACGCGGGGTTTACGTGAACTGGGTGGTGCCGCCGGCATCCCCGGACGGCAGCTCACTGCTGCGCTGCAGCGTCAGCGCCGGCCACACCCCGGAGCAGATCGACGCGATCGGCGACGCCTTTGCAGACCTCCAAATGGCGGGCGGCTTGGCATAACCAGGCGGAAGCGTCGCCCACCGATCAGGTCACAAACGGCCGAACGCCTCCGCAAAGACCCTTACAGGAAACACCTTCATTCATGAGGCTTTTCTTTACACTCGCACGGAAATACCGGTGGCAGACGATTCTGACCCTGGTCGCTATCCTGTTTGCCGGGATATCCGAAGGTTTTGGCATTTCCGCTCTCCTGCCTCTCCTCAACACGGTCTTTAACCAAGCGTCGAAGGCCGGTGCGACCGCAGAATCTCCTCCGGTGTGGAGTCAAGCCATAGACCAGCTCGTAAACGGCGTCCTTGGATCGATGGGGCTCACGCCCACGGTTGGCGCGCTGTTGACCCTGTTCGTCGCCTGCATCGCCTTGAAATGCTTGCTCGTCTACCTGGCAAACAAGCAGATCGGGTTCACGGTGGTGTTGATCGCCACCGACATGCGCCTGACCCTGCTCAAGTCCCTCTTTGCCTCCAGTTGGGAGTATTTCATCAGCCAGCCGGTCGGGAAGCTCACGAACGCCGTTGCCACGGAGGCGCACCGGGCCTCCACCGCCTTCAGCTTCGGCGCCAAATTAGCCTCCATGGTGGTCGAGGCCATGATCTACACGGTCTTGGCGTTCCTGGTTTCCTGGAAGGCCACGCTCATCTCCCTTGGCGGAGGAGCCTTCATCATAGTTATTTTGCATCGGCTGGTTCGCAAAAACCGGCGGGCCGGTGTCAAGCAGACCATACACACGCAGTCCCTGATCGCTCAGATGACCGACGTCCTTATCTCCATTAAGCCATTGAAGGCAATGGCCCGCGAAAAGCAATCTGACGAGGTGCTGACCGATACCACGCGCCGCCTGAACCGCGCGCTCCAGAAGCAGGTCCTCAGCAAAGCCGCGCTGGGATCCTTCCAGGAACCGCTTACGATCCTCTTCCTGGTTCTTTGCCTTTACATAGCGCTCATTTACTGGAACCTCTCCCTGACCGCTATTCTGGCCATGGTCTTTTTCATCGGAAAAACACTCAAACAGATCGAAAAAATCCAGAAGGAGTATGTGAACCTTGTTGAGTACGAAAGCGCCTACTGGTCGCTGCTTGAAAAAATCGAAGGGGCCCACAATGCACGTGAGGTGCTCAACGGCACTCTGAAACCTTCCTTTTCTATCGCCATCCGGATGGACTCCGTAAGTTTTTCCTATGCCGATCGGGCAGTGCTGGACAACGTGTCCATCGAGCTTCCGGCAGGTTCCTTTTCGGCGCTGCAGGGCCCCTCTGGTTCGGGAAAAACCACCTTCGCTGATTTAGTTACAGGGTTGCTTCGCCCGCAGAAGGGTGATATTTGGATCGACGGCGCGCCCCTGTCGCAGATCGATATCAGGAGCTGGCGCGAAATGATTGGATACGTACCGCAGGAGAACCTGCTCATGCACGATACCGTTTTCAAGAATATTACGCTGGGGGAAGAAACCATCAGCGAGCCTATGGTGGAAACCGCTCTGCGGGACGCCGGTGCATGGGACTTTGTACAGCAGATGCCGAAAGGTATTCACAGCATCGTAGGCGAGCGCGGCAGCATGATATCCGGAGGGCAACGCCAGCGCATCGCCATTGCCCGCGCGTTGGTTAAACGGCCGAAATTGCTGATTCTGGATGAAGCGACGACAGCCCTCGATCCCAAGACTGAGAAAGAGATCTGCGCTACCCTTCAGCAGTTGAAGGGACGGATTACCATCCTGGCGATTTCCCATCAGCCAACGGTAGTGGAATGTGCCGATTGGGCCTACCATCTTAAGGAGGGCAGGCTGACCCGGGTCAAGGATCCGAAAGGACCCATGACTCAGCCTGAGCCGCTAACGACACTACGTTAGACTGCAGATGCCATTGGATAAAAAAAACTGGACGAAAGCACCGGCTGCAGAGCTTACACCACGTTTCACACCGAATCATGTAAGGGGGGTATACAGATGCGAAAATTAGTCATTGATCAAAAAACCATAGATGACACGACCGATTGCTACGTGATCGCCGAAATCGGACACAACCACCAGGGCAAGCTGAAGACCTGCATGGAGATGTTCAAGGTGGCCAAGGAGTGCGGGGCGGATGCGGTGAAACTTCAAAAGCGCGACAACAGGAGCCTTTACACCAAGGCCGGCTATGAGAAGCCCTACGACAACCCCAACAGCTACGGGGCGACCTACGGCGAGCACCGCGAGGCGCTCGAGTTCGGCGAAAGCGAGTACAAGGAGCTCAAGGCGTATGCGAAGGAGATCGGCCTCACCCTGTTTGCCACCGCCTTCGACGTTCCCAGCGTGGATTTCCTGGCCAAACTGGACATGCCGGCCTTCAAGGTCGCCTCGGGAGACCTGAAAAACACCCCGCTGCTGACCCACATGGCCCAGGTGGGCAAGCCCATGATTCTCAGCACCGGCGGCGGAACCATGCAGGACGTGAACCGCGCCTACGACGCCGTCATGCCCATCAACCCGCAGATGTGCCTGCTGCAGTGCACCGCCGGCTACCCCGCAGCCTTCGAGGAGCTGAACCTGCGCGTCATCACGACCTTCCGCGAACGTTTCCCGCAACTGGTCGTGGGCCTGTCCTCCCACGACAACGGCATCGCCATGGCGCTGGCGGCCTACATGCTCGGCGCCCGCGTGGTCGAAAAGCACTTCACCCTGAACCACACCTGGAAAGGCACGGACCATGCCTTTTCGCTGGAGCCGATCGGGCTGCAGAAAATGGTGCGCGATTTGAGGCGGGCGCGGGTGGCCCTGGGCGACGGTGTCAAGCGTGTCTACGACAGCGAAGTCACCCCCATGGTCAAGATGGGCAAGCAGATGGTCGCCGCGCGCGACCTGCCGGCGGGTCATGCCATCCGCCGGGAGGACATCGCCATCAAGTCGCCGGGGGGCGGGCTGCAGCCGTACGAGATCGACAAGGTCATCGGACGCACCACGCGCACCGCCCTCAAAGCCGATGACGCCATTCTTTTCGAGGCCCTCAACGGCGCTGAAAACTGGAAAAAGGCAGGCTGATGCAACCCTTCAACCTGGAGCACGACATCGGCGTCGTCACCGGGGCGCTGGGAAAGCTCGGGCCGATTTGGGTGGAGACGTTGCTGGCGGCCGGCGCACGGGTCCTGGCACTGGATCGGCCCGACACGCCTAAGACCCCGGCGTTTCAGGATCTGCAGGCACGCTTCGGGTCCGAACGGCTGGCGTTGGCCTTTGCAGACGTCTGTAGTCGCCCGCAGCTCGAAGCGGCGCTTGCGCATTGCGCGCAACGGTTCGGCGCACCGAGCATTCTCGTGAACAACGCCGGCATCGACGCGCCCCCTGCGGCCGGCGGCAAAGGCTACCGCCTCGAAGAAATTCCATTGGCCGTAAACCTGCGAATTCTAGAAGTGAACGCCGCCGGGCTGTTCTTGGTATCCCAGGTGTTCGGTGCTGCCATGGCGAACCAAGGTCGAGGGTCCATCATCAACATCGGCTCGCTGTATGCCAGCGTCTCGCCGGACGTTCGGTTCTATGACCACATCCCAGGCGATCCCCCCTTCATCAAGCCTCCGGCCTATGGTGCTTCCAAGGCGGCCGTGCTGAACCTGACGAAATACCTTGCCGCGCATCTAGCCCCGCACGGCGTGCGCGTCAACGCACTTTCCCCGGGCGGGGTCTTGGGCGGCCAGGACGAGGATTTCAAGCGCAAGTTCTGCGCCCGCGTCCCCCTCGGCCGTATGGCGACGGCCGATGACCTGCGCGGCCCCCTTCTGTTCTTGGCATCACCGGCATCCGCTTACGTGACGGGAATCAATTTGAAAGTGGACGGCGGTTTTACGGTCTGGTAAAAA
>DATITS010000184.1:0-2642 GCA_035467535.1 Desulfobacterales bacterium | reverse complement strand
ACCAGCTCCTGCACCACCACGGCCATGGCGCTTCGTCCGGCATCCAGACCCAGTTCCTGCCGGTAGAGCAGGGCCGCATCCGACCACAGCGAGGCCCAGACCCTGCGGATATGCTCCACGACGGCCTCCGTTCCGCGGATGTTGACATAGGACTCATGCAGCCCGGCAAAGGATGCTCGCGCCGTATCCTCATCCGGCGCGGAGGAGCGAACGACGACCGTTTGGCCTTCGAACCGCTCTGCGACGGCAGCGTGAAGGGCGGCTGCCACGTCCGGGGGCAGAGGTTTTCGGAGAAACAGGTTGCGGATGCGTGTCGCGCAGTCCCAGATCTCCTCCCAGCGCATTTCCGTGAAGTCTTTACGGTGCAGTTCGAGCAGGATGCGTTCCCGCAAGCCCGTGCCGTCCAGGAACGCGCTATATGCGTCGGTGGTCACGCAGAGAAAATCGGGGATGCGGAAGCCGGCCTGGGACAAGGCCGCAAGTGCAAGCGCCTTGCCGCCTACCCGGGACAGATCGGAGGCGCCGATCTCATGGGCGGAGAGGATCAGGTTCATGGCTCGAGGTGAAACTCCATGACATGCTGAAAATTCTTGACCAGAATGTAGGTGCGCGCATTCACCTTCACAAAGGCGCAGGTCGGCGAGCGGGCGAAATCCTCGAGATACGGGTGTCGCTCCAGGTAGAGGTTCAAGGCCGTCTCTTTTTCCGGGCCGGAAATTTCCCCGGCGCTGCCCACAACCGTCACCGCCATGGCTTCGTGAAAATCGGTTTCCTGGTTGGCACTGCTAGTGATGAGCAGCGCCATCCGGCAATCGTTCTGCAGGTTGCTGAACTTGCGGGTGGTACGAGGAGTGACGAAATACAGAAAGCGCAGATCATCGGAGCAGGCGAACGCCACCAGGCTGGCATAGGGCTGGCCACTGTTGTGGGTCGAAAGCACGGCGAGCCGCTGGTTGCTCAGAAGCTCGCGCAACACCTGCTGGATACCTTCTCTCGATTCCATCTCGTCACGGGCGCTTGTCGGCGGTAACTGCTCGTTTCACGGCGGGCCGTCCCCGATCAGCGGCAGCTCTTTTTCCAGTTTGAAATAAACCAGAAACTTGGGCTCTTCGCCGTCGTCGGTGTATTTGCGGCGCTTGATCTTCTTGATCAGCTCCGGGTTCTGTTCCTCGCGCACTTTGGTCATGAAGAGCCGCTTGCCTTTGTACCCGGGGCCGTTTTCAATGAACATGAAAGTTGCATGAGGGTTGGACTGGATGTTGTGGTGGGTCAGCCGGTCCCGCATGATGAACGCCAGGGTCCCGTCCTCCATGAAGTGCGGGCGCGAGTAGATGGCCGCATCCACCTTGCCGGAACTGTCGGCCGTTGCCAACACCCCCATGCCCTTCTTCCCTTCAAAATAGTCTTTCAACATCATAAGGTTCATCCTCCTTCAATGGTCTTGCGTTTGGAGATCGTAGAACAATATAATACCCGTAATTGAAATGCAAATTGCCGAAGGGCAAGGGTGCAACTAACGGAGAAGGAAGACCGATGAGTACGCTGATGGAACTGGCCGAGCGCGGGATTCTTCCGGACACGCTGATCCGTTTGGGGATCCGCCTGCTCGACCGAGTGCGGCTGAGAGCGGAGGCGCGGCCGGACATCGAAACGGAGCTGCAGGCCAAGCAGGATTTCCTCGCCCGCATGCATCAGAGCCCCGTCGCTCTGGTGCCCGAGATGGCAAACGCCCAGCACTACGAGGTGCCGCCGGAATTCTTTCAAAAGGTGCTGGGGAAAAACCTTAAGTACAGCGGGTGCCTGTGGACGGCCGGCGTCGGCACCCTGGATGCGGCGGAGGACGCCATGTTGCAGCTTTACGGGCGTCGGGCCGAGCTGTCGGACGGCATGCAGATCCTCGAGCTGGGCTGCGGTTGGGGGTCGCTGACGCTTTGGATGGCGGCGCGGTTTCCGCAGAGCCGCATCACGGCCGTGTCCAATTCGGCCCCCCAGGGCCGGTTCATCCGCGAGACCGCGGCGGCCCGCGGCCTGCCCAATGTGGAGGTCGTGACCGCCGACATGAACCACTTCGCCACCGAACATCGTTTTGACCGGGTGGTTTCGGTGGAGATGTTCGAGCACATGCGCAACTGGCCCCGGCTGCTCGAGCGCATCCATGGTTGGCTCAAGCCCGACGGCAGACTTTTCATCCACATCTTCACCCACCGCCGCTACGCTTATCCTTTTGACACGGAGGGGGCGGACAATTGGATGGGCCGCTATTTCTTTTCAGGCGGCATGATGCCTTCCGACGACCTGCTCTTGTACTGCCAAGACCACCTGGTGGTCGAAAAACACTGGCGCGTGGATGGCCGACACTATCAGAAAACTGCGGAAGCCTGGCTGGCCAACATGGACACCCGCAAGGATGAGATCATGCCGGTGATGGTGCGGGTGTACGGCGAAAGCGGGGCTTCCCGCTGGTTCCAGCGCTGGCGTATTTTCTTCATGGCCTGTGCAGAGCTCTGGGGCTTCAGGCGGGGGCAGGAATGGCTGGTGTCCCACTACCTTTTGCACCGCCGGTGAGGGGTTGGCGCTTCGTTGCGGCAGATGTCGCGATACCCTGCGGCGGTATCACGAGATTCCAGCCGGCAGCGGAGGCA
>DATITS010000183.1:0-4044 GCA_035467535.1 Desulfobacterales bacterium | reverse complement strand
CGATATCGCGGAAAAATTTCCAGACCGTTATGCTTTCGTTCACGCCGACATCTGTGACCGGGGCGCCATGGCGGATGCTTTCGACCGTTTCGCGATCGACGCCGTCTGCCACTTCGCCGCCGAGTCTCACGTCGACCGCTCGATCGTGACCCCGGAGGCGTTCATCAAGACCAACGTGGATGGCACGTTCACGCTGCTGGAGGTCGCACGGGAGCGCGCCGAGCAGCTCGTGCTGTTTCACCATGTGAGCACCGACGAGGTCTACGGCTCGCTGGGGCCCGAAGGGTATTTTACCGAGGAGACGGCGTATCGGCCGAACAGCCCGTATTCGGCCTCCAAGGCTGCCTCGGATCACCTGGTCCGGGCGTACCATCACACCTACGGTCTGCCGGTGACGATCTCCAACTGCTCCAACAACTACGGCCCATTTCAGTTTCCGGAGAAGCTGATCCCGCTGATGATCCTGAACGCGGCCGAGGGCAAACCGCTGCCCGTCTACGGCCAGGGCCGCAATGTGAGGGACTGGCTCCACGTGCTGGACCACTGCCGCGCGGTGCGGACGATCATGCAGCGGGGCAAACGGGGGGAGACCTACAACATCGGCGGCCGCTGCGAACTGGCGAACATCGACGCGGTCGCCCTCATCTGCGACCTGCTGGACGAGATCCTGCCGGATGCCGCCCTGCGGCCGCGCCGGGGCCTGATCACCTTCGTGAAGGACCGGCCGGGCCACGACTTGCGCTACGCCATCGACAGCCGCAAAATCGAACGGGACCTCGGCTGGGCGCCGCGGGTGACGTTCGAGGCCGGCCTGCGCCAGACCATCCAGTGGTACCTGGGCCACCGGGATTGGGTTGAGCGTGTGCGGACCGGTGAATATCAGCGCTGGGTGCGGCAGCACTACGGCGATGGATGAGGGTTTAAGGGGCCAAGGGGTGTAGGATCAAGACCGATGAAGTCTCCGAAGGACTACATTATCTTTCCGCTGGATGTCGCGTCGGGCGAAGAGGCGAAGCGTTACGTGACCATGCTCGCCGGTGTCGTGGGCATGTTCAAGGTGGGGCTTGAGCTGTTCATCCGCTCCGGGCCGGAGATCGTCACCTTCATCCACTCCGCCGGTCCGGCCGGCGTGTTCCTGGACCTCAAGCTGCACGACATCCCGGCGACCGTTTCGCGGGCCATGGCCGGTGTCGCCGCGCTGGGCGTGCGGCTGGCCACCGTGCACTGCGGCGAGAACCGGCGGATGCTCGAGGCGGCCGTCGCCGGCGGCGGGCGGGTCGGGGTATTGGGGGTCACGGTGCTGACGAGTGTGTCGGCTCAGGACATCGCCGCGGCCGGCTTCGGCGCGGAACTGGCGGCGGATCTGCCGCGGCTCGTCCTGCGACGGGCGCGGATGGCGCAGCAGGCCGGCTGCGCGGGCGTTGTCTGCTCCGGGCTCGAGGCGGGCGCCATCAAGGCCGAGTTCGGGGCGGGGTTCGTCACGGTGACGCCGGGGATCCGGCCGCTGTGGGCGGTGAGCGGGGCGGACGACCAGCAGCGGGTGAGCACGCCGGCTGCGGCGGTGAAGGGCGGCTCGGACTATCTCGTGATCGGCCGGCCGATCCGGGATGCTAAGGACCCGCGTGCGGCGGCACGGTTAATCGCAGCAGAGATTGAATCCGCGCTCTAACTGAGAAGGGGAACACGGGAAATGGGCGCTTTTTTCAAGCACGGGTTTGCCCTGAGCGCATTGGGCGCTGTTCTTATCATCAGCAGCGGCTGCATGGCTCCGGTCGCTTTCCAGGCCGCCGGGGCCATCGGCGGAGCCTCGCCCGTCGCCTTGAACCTGGTCGGAAAAGGCAAAGCGGAGAGCTACTGGGTTGCTCGCTACGCGGACGTTGTCGACGCCACGGTCCGCGCGGGTCAGGTGCTGTCGCTTGAACTGTTGGAAAAAAAAGTCGAAGACGCGCAGACCTCGTTCCGGTACGGCTACGGCAAGGGGCAAAAAGCAGAAATCCTGGTAGAGTATCGAACCGCCACCATGACATCCGTGCAGATTGACTTTGGGGTGTCCGGCTCGATTGCCTTTGCCCAGCTCATGGGCCGGGAAATTGCAATTGAACTTGGCAAGGCAGGCGCTTTTCTGGAAGACGTCTCCCCCGATGAGGAGACGGTCGAGGGGGCTGAGGAAATCTGAAAAACAGCGCCTCAAGCCGTGAGCCGGCGTTGCACGGCATTTTGTAAATGCTCACATATTATAAATATGCTGCGCTTTCAAAAACGCCGTGCGCCTTGGCTGACGGCTTGAGGCGCTGTTTTTCAAAAGTCTGTTGATGAAGCAGATTCAAAATCGATGAACTCGCAAAAAGTCATCCGCTTGGACGACTTCGTAAAAAGGCCAAGGTCAAGGCGCGCGAATCTCGTGGCGCGAGGCGTACTACGGTACGCCGCAGCGACAGCGAGATGAAGCGCAACGCAGAGATTGGCTTTTTTACGAAGTCGTCAAAACAGCCAGAAGGTGCGGTAGAGGGCGAGCCCCAGCACGATCACCCCCAGCAGGAGCACGAACATGAGCTGCTGGGGTGTAAAGTGCGGCATCGCTCAATCGTCGTCAGGGGGCGTCCAGCCCGAATTCCGTGTGCAGCGCCTGGACCCCGAGCTCGGCGTATTTCTGCTCGATCAGGCAGGAGATCCGGATCTCGGAGGTGGCGATCATCATGATGTTGATTCCCTCCCGGGCCAGGCAGGCGAACATGCGCGCCGCCACCCCCGGGTGGCTGCGCATGCCCACCCCGGTGACCGAGATTTTGGCGATGTTCTCGTCCCCGAAAACGTCCTCGGCCTCGATCTCCTTGGCCACCTGCTGCTCGATCGCGAGCGCGGTCTTGTAGTCGGCCTTGGGCACCGTGAAGGTCAGGTCGGTCTTGCCGCTGGCGCGGGTGTTCTGGATGATCATATCGACGGAGATCCCGGCCGCGGCGACGGGCGTGAAGATCTTGGCGGCGATGCCGGGGCTGTCCGGCACCTTGCGTAACGTGATGCGCGCGTCGCTCTTGTTCATGGTCACCGCGGAGACCACCACGCGTTCCATGCCGTTATCCTCATTGACGACCATGGTTCCCTCCTCCTCTGAAAAAGACGATCTCACGTGCACCGGGACGTTGTATTTCATGGCGAACTCCACCGAGCGGATCTGCAGCACCTTGGCCCCGATGCTGGCCATCTCCAGCATTTCCTCGTAGGAGATCCGGTCGATCTTGCGGGCCTTGGCCACCACGTTCGGGTCGGCTGTGAACACGCCGGTGACGTCGGTGTAGATCTCGCACGCGTCCGCCTTGAGCGCGGCGGCGATGGCGACCGCCGAGGTGTCGGAGCCGCCGCGGCCGAGGGTGGTGATGTTGCCCTCGGCGTCGCAGCCCTGAAATCCGGCCACCACCACGATGGAATGGCCGCTGAGCAGGCTGCGCACGCGGTCGACGCGGATGTCCTGGATGCGGGCGTTGCCGAAGCACTGGTCGGTGCGCACCTGCACCTGGAAGCCCATGAGGGATTGCGCCGGAGAGCCCATGGACGTGAGCATCATGGCCAAAAGGGCTGCGGTCGTCTGCTCGCCGGTGGCGAGCAGGGCGTCCAACTCGCGCTTGTCCGGGCTCTCGTTGATCTCCCGGGCAAGGGCAATCAGGCGGTCCGTGACACCGGACATGGCCGAGACGATGACCACGACCTCGTGGCCCCGGTCATGGGTGCGGATCACGCGCTTAGCGACGTTGCGGATGCGCTCCAGGTTCGCCACAGACGTACCGCCGTATTTTTGAACGATCAGTCCCATCGCACTCCTCCGTTGCTGCTGAACCTCAAGCGTGACGACTTCGTAAAAAGTCCAACTTCGGCGTTGCGCTTCATCTCGTTGTCACTGCGGCGTACGATCAGTACGCCTCGTGACACGAGATTCGCGCGCCTTGAATTTGGAACTTTTTACGAAGTCGTCTGCAAATCGACTTTTTACGAGCCCATCAAGCCTCGACGTTTCGCATCATGATCGCAGCGCTTTTAGCAGAATCAGGG
>DATITS010000182.1:0-22511 GCA_035467535.1 Desulfobacterales bacterium | reverse complement strand
GTGTCAAGCTCATTGCCCCCACAACTCATAGTGGTTGCATCGCAGCTAAAATCCTGTTGACAGGCTTGCCGCTTTGGACAAGAATTGAGTCGAATCGATCAGTTCCCAGGAATCCACTCCGCAGCGCCGGAGATATTCTGTGAGCCGCATTTGACAATGAAAAGCGAAATCAAAACCATCCTGATTCTGGTGTTGAGCGGCTTGCTGCTCACGGCCGCTTTCCCGAAAATGTCTCAGGACCGGCTGGCGTGGCTGGCCCTGGTGCCGTTGCTCTGGGCCCTCAATGACGCCGGCCCGCGCGAGGCGTTTCGCCGGGGGCTTGTCTTCGGGATTGCTCACTTCCTGTCGCTTCTGTACTGGCTGGTCCCGACCATGGTGATCTACGGTTACCTGCCGGGTATCCTCAGCGTGTCGATCCTATTCCTCTTCGCCGCCGTCCTCAGCCTGCTTTTCATCGCCCCGATGACCTGCGGGTTTGCCCTTGTCAGCCGGACGCCGTTGCGCAGCCTGCTCTTCTTTCCGGTTTTCTGGGTGGGGTTTGAATACCTGCGCTCGTTCCTGTTTACCGGGTTCCCCTGGGAGTTGCTCGGCTACTCCCAGCACTCCCGATTGCAACTGATCCAGATATCGGATATAGTCGGAGTGTACGGCGTTTCCGGGCTGATCGCCCTGGCCAATGCCGCGCTCTTCCTGGCGACACTCGTCGTCTGCCGCAAAACGTGGCGGGGCCGGCCGGTGACCGGGCGCATGGCCATCGGTGGCCTTGCGGCGGCAGCAGCGCTGGTCGGCCTGACGTGGGGCTACGGGGAGTTGCGCATCCGCGAGATCGACCGGCTGGCGTCCGCGGCCCCGACGGTACGGGTTGCGGTCGTTCAGGGCAACATCGAGCAGTCCCAGAAATGGGAGCCGGCCTTCCAGGCCGCGACCATCGAGAAATACATTCGACTGTCCCTGTCCACCCGGCCGCAGCAGCCCGAACTGATCGTGTGGCCGGAATCTGCGGCGCCGTTCTACTTTTTAAAAGAAATGCCGCCGACCCGGATGCTGCTCGAGGGCGTGGTTGTAAACGGCACCCATTTCCTGATCGGGGCCCCGGCGTTCGAATTGAAGGGCAAGAACGCCGATTATTTCAACCGCGCCTATCTGGTCGGGCCCGGCGGCGAGGTGCTCGGCTTATACGACAAGGCCCACCTGGTCCCTTACGGAGAGTTCACCCCGTTCAAGGAGTATCTGCCGTTTTTAGGGAAAATCGTCGAGCACGTGGGCGACTTCGTCGCCGGCCCGCAGGGCATGACCCTGGACTGGCAGGGTCGCAAGCTGGGCATCCAGATCTGCTACGAGATCATCTTCCCGGAACTGTCGCGGCTGTTGACGAAAAACGGCGCCGCCCTGCTGGTCAACATCACCAACGATGCCTGGTACGGAACGACCGCCGGGCCCTACCAGCACTTTTCGCTGGTGGCGCTGCGGGCGGTGGAGAACCGCCGGGCGCTGGCCCGGGCCGCCAACACCGGGATCAGCGGGTTCATCGACCCGGTGGGGCGTGTGCTCGACCCGACGCCTCTGATGGTGGAGGCCGCCGTCACCCGGGCGCTGCCGATGCTCACCACCGAGACGATCTACACGCGCTTCGGAGATGTGTTCGCGTTTGTCTGCCTGTCCATCGCACTGGTTGGCGCAGGATGGGGATGGTTTAGATCGAAACAACATGACGTCATGGGAGGAAACTAAAATGTCCTACGAAATCAAACAGTCCTTGAAGGGTGTCACTGCCAAACTTGAACAGCTGCGGAGCTGTCTTTGACCTGGCGGCCAAGGGAAAACGCTTAGCCGAACTCGAAGCGCTCGTTGCCAAGGAAGGCTTCTGGAACAAGCCGGACGAGGCCAAAGCCGCCTTGAAGGAGCGCACGGCCATCGGCAGCCGGCTGGAGCGCTTCAAACAGCTGGCCAGGGAGTTGGAAGAGAATGAGGGGCTGCTGGAGATGGCCGTCGCGGAAAACGACGAGGCCACGCTTGCCGACCTTGGCCGTCAGGCGGAGGATCTGCACCAGCGGGCGCAGCGCTTTGCCCTCGAGCTGATGCTCGACGGCGAGGACGACGGCACGAACGCCATCGTCTCCATCAATGCCGGGGCCGGCGGCACCGAGGCACAGGACTGGGCGGAGATCCTCTTTCGCATGTACGCCCGCTGGGTTGAGCGCAAGGGCTTCAAGCTCGAACTGATCGACTTCCAGCCCGGTGAAGAAGCCGGCATCAAGAGCGCCACCTTCACCGCCTCGGGCGAGAACGCCTACGGATACATGAAATCCGAAGGCGGCGTCCATCGCCTGGTGCGCATTTCCCCGTTCAACGCCAGCGGCAAACGGCACACATCGTTTGCGTCGGTCTTCGTCTATCCCGAGCTCGACAACGAAATCGTGGTGAACATCGAAGACAAGGACCTGCGGATAGACGTCTTCCGTGCCAGCGGCTCCGGCGGCCAGCACGTCAACAAGACCAGCAGTGCCGTGCGCATCACGCACCTGCCGACCGGCATCGCGGTCCAATGCCAGCAGGAGAAATCCCAGCACCGCAACAAGGAGCTGGCCATGAAGGTGCTCAAGGCGCGGCTGCATCAGCGCGAGAAGCAAAAACAGGACGAAAAACTCCAGGAAATACACGACAGCAAGGAGGATATCGCCTGGGGCAGCCAGATCCGCTCCTACGTGCTGCAGCCCTACCAACTGGTGAAGGATCACCGCATCGGGCTCGAGATCGGCAATGTGAACGAGGTGCTGGACGGCGGCATCGACCCCTTCATCGAAGGGGTGCTCCTGTCCAAAGACAAGAAGGGCGCCAAGGCGGTTTAGCCCGAATGGACGCAGTCGAGATCATCGGGCGCCATTACGCGTCGACCTCAAAATCCCACCGGATACTTCTGGAACACGGACGTCTCGTGGCTGAAAAGGCGCTCGCCGCCGCGGCGCGCGTCCCCCATCTGGCGCCCGACCTCGCCTTCGTCGAAAGCGCCGCCCTGCTCCACGACATCGGGATTTTTTTGACGGACAGCCCCAGCCTCGACTGCCACGGCCGCGAGCCGTATATCCGCCACGGCGTCCTGGGCCGGGACATCCTGGATGCGATCGGCATGCCCCGCCACGGTCTGGTCTGCGAACGCCACGTGGGCGGCGGGATCAGCGCCGAGGACATCCGCCGTTTCGATCTGCCTCTGCCGGTGCGGGACATGCTTCCGGTCACCGTCGAGGAGCAGATCGTCTGCTACGCCGACAAGTTCTTCTCCAAAAACGGCGGCGGAGCGACTTGCGAGAAGTCCGTTGCTGAAATCGTTGCAGGCCTCAGGCCTTATGGTGCGGACAAGGTGGAGCGGTTCATGGGATGGGTTAAGCTTTTTGGATAAAGACAATCAATTTCTACTCCCACTATCCCGCCAACCCCGCGAACTCCAGGATCCAAAAACAGGCCGCCGCCATTCCGGCTGCCGCCGGAATGGTCAGGACCCAGGCAATGACCATGTTCCCGGCGATCCCCCAGCGCACCGCCGAAAGACGTTTGGAGGAGCCCACCCCCAGAATCGAGGTGGAGATCGTGTGGGTGGTGCTGATGGGCGCGCCGATAAGCGAGGCGCCGGAAATGACCACGGCGGCCGCGGTCTCGGCGGCGAAGCCGTGCACGGCCTCGAGCTTGAAGATCTTGTGGCCCATGGTCTTGACGATCTTCCAGCCGCCGATGGCGGTCCCGAAGGCCATGGCCAGAGCGCAGGCCAACTTGACCCAGGCGGGCACGGTCAGGTCCGGGATGCGGTGCCCCACGAACAGGGCCAGGGTGATGATGCCCATGGTCTTCTGGGCGTCGTTCATGCCGTGGCTCGTGGACATGAAGGCTGAAGAGAGGATCTGAAGCTTGCGAAAGGCCGTGTTCACCCGCCCAGGGTGGGCGTTGCACAGGCTCCAGGAAAGACCCAGCATGAGCAGATAGCCGCCCATGAAGCCGGCCAGGGGCGAGAACACCAGGGGCAGGAGAATCTTGTGGAAGATCGACGCATAGTTGAGCGCCTCCCAGCCGCGGTAGGCCAGGGCCGAGCCGATGAGCCCGCCGATGATGGCGTGGGAGGACGACGAGGGCAGTCCCAGGTACCAGGTGAAGAGGTTCCATAAAATGGCGCCCATGAGGGCTGCCAGCGTCAACGCCTGGCAGCCCTTGACCATCTCGGCGTTGACGATGCCGCTGCCGATCGTGTGGGCCACTTCGGTGCCGATGAACGCCCCAACCAAGTTGAGAAAAGCGGCCATGAGCACCGCGGTCCGGGGCGAGAGCACCTTGGTCGAGACGATCGTCGCGATGGAGTTGGCCGAATCGTGGGCGCCATTGGTGAAGTCGAACACCAGCGCCACCACGATGATGATGGTCAGAAAAAGCAGGGATTCAGGCATTTTTCAGCATAATCCCTTCGATTGCCTTGACCAGTTGCCAGGCGCGGTTGAAGGCCTTGTCGATGCGGTCGTAGACATGGGTCCACTTGATAATGTCCATGAGCTCAACCGGATCCGGATCGGGGTTGTCATAGAGCTCGCCCAAGCCGCTCAACAGGAGCATTTCGCACTCCTTCTTCATGAACTTGACCTGTTTCACGGTATCCGTGACGTCGGTCTTGCTGCCCAGCATGCTGAGCATCAGCCCGATGGCGACGACCATGTCCTTGATATTGGAAATCATGCGCTGGGCCGGAAACCGGATGCGGGCGAGCTCATAGACCCCGATGCGGTTCGATATGGACTGGATATGGTTGAGGATGGTTTCCTGGGAGGAGTTGATCTGGTGGATGTCCTCACGGTCGATCGGCGTGATGAAGGTGGTCGAGAGCTGCTGGGAAATGTTCCGGTTGAGCACATCGCCCTCGGATTCAAGGCGGTTGATCATCTGGCAGCGTACATCCGCATTTTCGAATTCCTGGGCGATCGTGTTCAGCAGGGTGGCCGCCTCGACGATGATGCGGTTTTGTTGGCGAAAGTAATCGAAGAACTTGGGAGCTTTCGGAAAAAGGCTGAAGGACATGCGCCCTCCTGTGGGTCAAGCGCTGCCGCGCTGGACGGGGTGCGGTTTGTTGTGGGTGATGGGCGCAATCCGGCAAGCGGCGCATCGCCCATGCCATGCGGACCGTCATCCATACCACGAATGCGATAAAAAATTCTACCGCCTCACCACGGTATAATGAAAACGCCGGGCGGAGTTGCTCCACCCGGCGTGGGTCACTGCATGTGGATGGCCTCGACTACCAGCCGCGCATAAGGTAGTCGTGGATCGAGTTGGCGGCGTTGCGGCCGGCGCCCATGGCCAATATCACGGTGGCCGAGCCGGTGACGATGTCGCCCCCGGCCCAGACGCCCTTCTTCAGGGTCTTGCCGGACGTGGGGTCGGCTTCGATGTAGCCCCACTTGTTGATCTTGAGATCCGGGGTGGAGCTTGTCAGCAGCGGGTTAGCGCCGGTGCCCACGGCCACGATGCACAGGTCGCAGGGCAGCTCGAACTCGGAGCCCTTTACGGGAACCGGGCGCCGCCGGCCGGAGGCGTCCGGCTCGCCCAGTTCCATCTTGATGCACTCCATGCCCGTCAGGCGCCCTTTCTCGTTGCCGATGTAGCGGGTCGGGTTGGTGAGCAGGTAAAACTCGATACCCTCCTCCTCGGCATGGTGGGCTTCCGCGGCCCGCGCCGGCATCTCGTCCCGCGACCGCCGGTAGACGAGGCGCACCCGGTCCGCCCCCAGGCGCAGGGCCGTTCGGGCCGAATCCATGGCCACGTTCCCGCCGCCGAGCACCACCACGTCCTTGCCGCGCGGGATCGGGGTGTCGACCTTCGGGAAGAGGTAGGCTTTCATCAGGTTGGCCCGGGTCAAGTATTCGTTCGCGGAGAGAATGCCCACCAGGTTTTCACCGGGAATGTTCATGAACTTGGGCAGCCCGGCCCCCAGCCCCAGGAAAATGGCCTGGTAGCCCTCCTCGAAAAGTTCATCCAGAGAAACGGTACGGCCCACCACTGCGTTGCATTCCACTCTCACGCCCAGGCGCTCCAGGAAGTTGACCTCCTGGGCCACGATCTCCTTGGGCAGGCGGAATTCCGGGATGCCGTAGAGCAGCACCCCGCCCGGCTTGTGAAAGGCCTCGAAGACGCTGACGTCGTGGCCTTTCTGGATGAGGTCGCCGGCCACGGTCAGGCCGGCGGGTCCGGCGCCGACCACGGCGACTTTCTTGCCGGTCGCCGGGGCCTTCGGGGGCAGCGCGCCGGTGCCGTTCGCCCGCTCCCAGTCCGCCGCAAAGCGCTCCAGGTTGCCGATGGCCACCGGCTCGCCCTTCTTGGCCAGGATGCACTTGCCTTCGCACTGGATCTCCTGGGGGCAGACCCGGCCGCAGACGGCCGGCAGGCTGTTCTGCTGCCAGATATGGCGAATGGACTGCGTGAAGTCGCTCTCCAGAATGAGCTTGATGAAGCCGGGAATGTCGACCCCGACGGGGCAGCCGTCGACACAGCCGGGGTTCTTGCACTGCAGGCAGCGAGAGGCTTCCTCTTTCGCCATCTCCGGCGTGTAGCCCGTGGGGACCTCAATGAAGTTCCGGGCCCGGACTTGGGGCGCCTGCTCGGGCATCCGCACTCTGGTCTTTTTCTGTTTTTTTTCTTTCGGCGTCGCATCTTCGGTCATATGGCTTCCTCCACGGCGATGGCTTGTAATTCAGGACCGGTGGTTTTATAGCTAAATAAACGGCCACCCGGCTTTATGGGTGGCCGTTTTCCATCATACAGAATTCGTTGTGGCAGGCCTTCTCGTCTTCGCAGTATGCCTGCAGCCGCAGCATCAGCTCGTCGAAATCCACCTTGTGGCCGTCGAACTCGGGTCCGTCCACGCACGCGAACTGGGTCTTGCCGCCCACCGACACCCGGCAGCCGCCGCACATCCCGGTGCCGTCCACCATGATGGGGTTGAGACTGACCATGGTCGGCACACTGTACTCTTTCGTCAGCTTGGAGACGAACTTCATCATGGGCACGGGCCCGATGGCAACCACCAGGTCGATCTTCTCCTTGTCCAGGATGTCCTTCAGGGCATGGGTCACGAAACCGTGGCGTCCGTAGGAGCCGTCGTCGGTGCAGACATGCAGATCGTTGGAGGCCGCGCGCATGAAATCCTCGAGGATCAGCAGGTCCTTGGTCCGGGCGCCGATGATAGCGGTGACATGGTTGCCGGCCTCCTTCATCCCGCGGGTGATGGGGTGCAGCACGGCGACCCCGGTGCCGCCGCCGACGCAGACGACCTTGCCGAGCTTCTCGATGTGGGTGGCTTTTCCGAGCGGCCCGATCACATCCTGGTAGCCCTCGCCCACTTTCAAGGACTTGAAGAGCGCGGTGGACTTGCCCACCACCTGGTAGATCACGGCGATGATCCCCTTTTTAGCGTCGGTATAGGCCATGGTGAGCGGGATGCGCTCGCCGTTCTCGTTGGCCTTGAGGATCACGAACTGGCCGGGTTTGGCCTTCCTGGCGATGAGGGGCGCCTCGATTTCGTTGAGGACCACGGTGCCTTGGGACATTTCCTCGCGCTTGGCGATTTTGAACATGGTTCACCTCCATGCGGTAAGATCAAGCAGTAACGGTTTTCAAGAGATGCGATACTCTCAAATCAACGGCATCAAATCAAGGTAAAAATAACGGATGAGAACCTGCGGCTGACGGCTGCCGATCTCTATCCGGCTATCCACCCGGTTCGCCAGGGCGGCCTGCCGGACGATGTCGTGAAACCTGCCGGCGGAGGTTGAAATTCCGCTCACGGGGTGCTAAAAAAACCGCTCTCACAGAAGCTTTCTCGAACTGCTGCGCCGGACCGAAACGGACATGAATCTATTCGACAGCCACTGCCATCTCGACGACACCTCTTATGCGGGCGATCGGCAGAGCGTGTTTGAGCGCGCCCATGCGGCCGGGGTCTCGCGCATGATGACCATCGGTGTCACCCTCGGCACGTCGCGGGCGGCCGTCGACCTGGCCAAAACGCACGCGGGCGTTTATGCCTCGGTGGGCGTTCACCCCCACGATGCCCGGGAGTGCAGCGACGCCGTGCTGGACTCCCTGGTCTCCCTCGCCCGGAACCCCGAAGTCCGGGCCTGGGGGGAGATCGGCCTGGACTTCAACCGTATGCATTCCCCCCAAGACGAGCAGGAAAAATGGTTCGTGCAGCAGCTCGAGGCCGCCGTCGAGCTCGGCCTGCCGCTGATCTTTCACGAGCGCGACAGCGGCGGCCGCTTCCTCGCGCTGCTCCGCACCTGCCCGCCGCCGGCCGGAGCGGCCGTAATTCACTGCTTCAGTGGAAACCGCGCCGAGCTCACGCGCTATCTCGATCTGGGCTATTACATCGGCATCACCGGCATCGTGACGCTCAAGGAGCGCGGGGAGTCCCTGCGCCGGCTCATCCCCCGGATCCCCGTCAGCCAACTGGTGGTGGAGACCGACGCCCCCTACCTGACCCCGGAGCCGGAAAGGCGCAGGCACCGCCGCAACGAGCCGGCGTCTGTGCGTTCCGTTCTTATGAAAATCGCCGAAGTCCGCGGTGAGGACCCGGATGAGTTGGCGCGCGCGGTTTTCGATAACACCTGCCGGCTTTACCGGATTGAGACCCTTGTTTAAGGCCGCGGCTTCCTGCTACTATGGGAACACGCTGGCCGTTTGACCCTGGCGTGAAGGAGCGTGACCCATGAAATCGAACTGGAAGCACACTGCAATTCTGGTACTGGTCATCAGCGCCCTGGCCGGCATCGCCGATGCCGTGGCGGCTGAAAAAAATGAAACTTCAAAACGTCTGGCGACCGGCGTCGAGGACCAGGCGGCGGTCGCTTTGACCATCTACAACGTCAACCTCGGGCTGGTGAAGGACCAGCGGCAGGCGACGCTCCCCGCGGGCACCTTTGAACTGCGGTTCATGGACGTGGCCTCCCAGGTCATCCCCGCCAGCGTGCAGGTCAGATCGCTCACCGGCCCGTCGAGCCTGCGCGTTCTCGAGCAGAACTACGAGTACGATCTGCTCAACCCCCAGAGGCTTCTCGAAAAATACGTCGGCAAGGAAGTCAAGCTCTTTGCCGAAAACCAGTTCACCGAGCGCGAGGACACGGTGACGGCCACTCTGCTGTCCACCGACGGCGGCCCGATCTTCAAGATCGACGATGATATCACCTTCGGCCACCCGGGGCGGATCCTGTTCCCGAAGGTGCCCGAGAGCCTGACCGCCAAGCCCACACTGGTGTGGCTGCTCGAAAACAGCCAGACCAAACCCCAGCGGATCGAGGCCACCTACCTCACCAACGCCATCAACTGGCGGGCCGACTACGTGTTGACACTCAACGCCCGCGATGACCGCGCCGATCTCTCGGGATGGGTCACCATCGACAACAAGAGCGGGGCCGCCTACTCCAACGCTACCCTGAAGCTGGTAGCCGGGGATGTCAACCGCGTGCGGGACGACCAGGAGCTTCGCGCCCGGGTTCTTGCCAAAGAAGCTGCCGCGTTCAAGGCGGCGGCACCCCAGTTCAAGGAGGAGGAATTTTTCGAAGACCACATTTACACGCTGCAACGGCCGTCCACCCTCAAGAACAACCAGACCAAGCAGATCAGCCTCATCACCGCCGACCAGGTGCCCGTCAAGAAGGAATTCGTCTATTTCGGTGCGCGCCAGTATTACCAGAGCCGCTACGGCGAGGGGGTCTCAAACCAGAAAGTCAGCGTGATCGTCGAAATCCAGAACAAGAAAGAAAACATCCTCGGCATCCCCCTGCCGAAAGGCGTGGTCCGGGTCTACAAACAGGATGCGGAGGGCAGCCTGCAGTTTGTCGGCGAGGATTCCATCGACCACACCCCGAAGGACGAGAAAATCAGGATCAGGCTGGGAAACGCCTTTGACGTGGTGGGCGGCCGCAAACAGACGGACTGGAAGAAGCTGACGGCGGACACCTATGAAGCCGCTTTCGAAATCTCCGTCAGAAACCACAAGAAAGAAGAGGTGGTCGTAAAAGTCGTGGAACCCATCCCCGGCGCTTGGACCATGCTCAATTCCTCCCACGAGTACAAGAAGACCGATGCCCGCATGGCTGAATTCACGCTGACGGTCCCCAAGGACAAGGAAGTGAAAATGACCTACAGCGTCAAGATGCGGTTCTGACGTGGTGCCTCCTTGGCGCTAATGACCTGCTCGATCCGATTCATTTTTTCCTCATCCGCAGATACAATGTGAGGGGCATGCCGGCTGAGGATATTGAGCTCGGCAGAAAGCGCGTCGGCTGCTGCACGCACCAGCTTTATATCCGTCACGTCTCGCGTCAACCCGTTCAATGCATTTTCGAAATGCTCGACCGTTTCGCGCCCCTTGCCGAAGGAGAGATGGATGAGGAGCAAAACGGCCGTTACACCCAAGGCGGCCCATAACAGCCGGAAGGCAAAGGAACGCGCCGTGGCCGATTTCGGTCGAGAGGGGGCCGTAGCGGCCTTCGTCCAATCCGCGTCTTCGGGGGACCTGTCCGCCTGCATGCCTCGAGCTCTCAGCGGGGTGCCTCTCCCATTAGTATCGTTTGGCATGTCCGCTCCTATTTGCGCTGCTAAACATGCGGCGAAGATCACCCGACAATTTCAATACACCCATCAGGACGACGACAAACTCTAAGCGACCCAGGAACATCGCCGCAGTCTCTGCCCACAGGACAGTGTCTGGCGCCTCTGCTGATGTGATCCCAACCGAAAGACCGACAGTGCCTAGTGCAGACGCGAACTCGAAAAGGGAATCTTGCACTGAGAACCCGCTGGCGCACAGAATCAAGGTTCCCAAACAATAGGTGGTCAAATAGAGAAAAACATAGGCGCAAATTTGGCTTAGCCTGGAATCCGAGACAAAAATCCTGCGCTCCCCTTCCCAAACCGGTCTTTCCAAAACAGCCTTCGACGGCAAGAACACACTGTGTAATTCCCATGAAACAATTTTCCACAGCATGTAAACGCGGAATTGCTTGATTCCGCCAGCAGTGGAACACGCCCCACCGCCGATCAGCATCAGCAAGATCATCACGAACACCCCAAAGGAATTCCAATCCCCGTAACTTACGGTTGAGAATCCGGTGGTGGTCAAGGCCGAGACGCTTTCGAAAATCGCAACGCGAACAGACTTGCCCAACTGAGGATAAAGACCGCGGCAGGTTATGACAAAGACGGCGGCGGCGGCCAGCGGAAGCAGCACGGTCATCAGTCGAATCTCGCCGTTGCGAATGACCCATCGCATCTTCCCTCTAAGAAAGAGCCACGCCGTCACGAAACTGAGGTTGCCGAGAATCATGAGCGCGATCGTTATGGATTCCACAGCCGCTGAGTCCCAAAACCCGATGCTTTCCACACGCGTGGAGAAACCACCGGTGGAAACCGCCGCAAAAGAATGGGTCACGGCGTCAAATAAAGACATGCCCGCCAAGCGATAGGCGATCACTCCGGCTGTTGCGTATCCGCCATAGATCACCAGGACGAGTCTGGCCGACTGCCTCACGTGCGGCACCAGCTGATCTGCCCGCCCCTCAGCCGAGGATACACCGGCCCCGACCGGTCCGATCACGGCCGACATCATCAGGATGGCCAGCCCCGCACCTCCGGCCAACTGCATGGTGCTGCGCCACAGGAGAACCATCTTGCCGGCCTGGGTCACATCAACCACGGAAAGGCCAGTGGTCGTCCAGCCGCTGACGGATTCAAAAACAGCCCGTGTCGCATCCAAGCCCAGGATGCTCACAAACGGCCAGGCCGAAAAGGCGATGACCGTGATCCAACTCAACAGAACGATGACACCGCCTTCCTGGACGTTCAGGCCGATGGGTTCCGGTGGCTGGAAAATCCGTGAAAGCATCATTCCGCCAACGAGGAGAACGGCTGCCGGGGTTACGAAGGCCCAGATGTGCGCAAGCTCACCGGGATTAGCAGGCAGAAGGAGAAGGGGAGTAAGCATGAGCATGCCGCAAATGGCAAGAATCGCGCCGGTGTAAGAAAGCATCGCCCGGTAGCGGAACCTTAGAAAGTGCTTCTCCCGCAAGGATTCTTTGTTCATCGCTGCTCGCCGGTAAAGGATTTCAAGACGATTCCGTGGTTTTCCGGCAGCGTGATGAGGATCACTCGATCACCGGGCATGAGGCGGCTATCGCCCCGAGGGACTATCGGCTGGTTGTTGCGGATGACTACCGCCACCAGGGCATTGTCAGGTAGCTCGATTTCTTTCAGATGCCTCCCGGCTACAGGCGAATCGGCACTCAATACGATCTCGGTGACATTGACCCGCCCTTCACCAATCGGCAGCAGGTTTAGGACCTCATCCAGCGAGGCTCGTTCCTCGATCAGATTGCCGATAATCTGGGTTGTGGAAAATGCGGAGATACCCAGCTTCTGAAATACTTCGGCATTGTCCGGATCGTTTGCCATCGCCAATGTTCGCGGGACACCGCATTGAAGCGCAGCGGTCTGGCAAATGACAAGGTTGTCCTGGTCGTTGGGGGTAATCGCCAGGACCGCATCCGCACCGAGCGCGCCCGCCTCTCTGAGAACCTCGAGATCGCTGCCGTCGCCTTGGATGATCAACGCTTTGATTTGGCGGGCCATCTGCACGCATTCTTCATGATCGCGGTTGATCACGGCCACTTCAAAACCCTTGTCCGTGAAACTCCTGCAAAGGAAATAGAGGGTTTTCCCACCGCCGACAATAATGACCTTCATGGCGTCTCTCCCCGGTCGCCTGACCCCATCTCTCCCAAGACCTTGAGGAATTTCTCCGCCGCCAAACAGGTTGGGCAGATCGTTTCGATGCCTAAACTGCGATACAGATCCTCTCGCTTGGGATCGAAAACCCGGGCCATGACGGTCGGCACGGCGAAGATCCTTTTCGCAATCTGGGCTACCATCAGGTTGACATTGTCCTTGTGCGTGGTGGCGATTAGAGCTTGCGCCTTGTCCAACTTGGCCTGCCGAAGTATGGAAAGCTCCGTCGCGTCTCCCTCGATCTGAAAGCCGCTGAACTCCGGAGAGAGGTCTTTGAATGTTGAAATATACCGGTCGATGACGACTACGGCATGCCCCTCTCGACTCAGGCTGCTCGCCAAGATCGATCCCACTCTTCCACATCCCACTATGATGACGAAAAGCTCCCGGTTCATGCGCTTGGATCCTCATTGTTTTTGTTTTCCGGCGCCGTCTTCTTGCCCGTGTCAGACCAGAGTTCTATTTTGCCGGATTTCTCGTGCGAACCCGTCCTTTCAAGATTGGCTCGCGCTGGGTTGAATCCGGGATCTATTTCCAGCGCGGCTCGATAGTATTTCTGCGCCTCGATCCGATCACCCCGGCATTCGAGAAACGCCCCGAGCAGGTTATAAGCCTCCGGCTTGCTGGGGTCCTTCGCCAATGCTTTGTGCACAGCAGCCTTGGCTTCTTCAAAGCGACTGTCGGCAATATGGCGCTTGCAAAGTTCGATTAATTGCTCGTAATCTTCCACGCTGGCCTCATCAAGCGCCTCGCGCTCCATCACCTTGCCGGCTAGGCTGCGAATCTCGGCCGGTGTAAATGGTTTCTGAATGAAATTCACCGCGCCAAGCTTCATGGCCTCCACCGCCGATTCAATGGTCCCATGGGCTGTGATGATGATAACGCGGGCTTTCGCAGACTTCTCCCTGATGCGACGCAGGACTTCGAGTCCGCCCATGCCGGGCAACCTAAGGTCTAAAAAGACCAATCCGAAGTCCTTCGCTCGCAGCTTCTCCAACGCCTCTTCCCCATTAACCCCGGTCTGGACAACCAGACCCATCGACTCCAATGTCCGGGAGAGCGTCAGGCGAATGTTCTTCTCATCATCGACGATTAAAACCGAGTTGGTCTTCATATGCTGCCTCGTTTTGGGTGTCATCCTCTTGTAATTCATAGACGCCATGCAGACTGCCCCGCGCAGACGGTCATGCCGGGTTCTGGGCTGCAGGCGCGGCCGCTTGGCGCTCGAGGGCTGCCGTTTGTTCTTCCAGCAGGCGCGTAGCCTCCTCCGCGGTGCGAGCTTTCACCAGCTGCTGGCGCAGCAGGGAGAGCTGCGCGATCTTGCTGATCCGGCTCAAAAGCCTGACATGAACTTCCGGTGGCGCCATGGGCGACAGCAGCAGGAAGATCACGCGCACCGATCGGCCGGTCGATGGCTCGCGGACGCCCTGCTGGGCGACCCCCACCCCGACCACCGCCGCCTGCAAGCCGGCCAGCCGGGCATGGGGCAACGCTACGTCTTCCCCCAGGAAGGTGGAGCCCTGCTGCTCGCGCTGGATCAGGGCCTGCCAGGCCTCCTGCTCCGACACCTGCTTGTTGTCCCGGCAGCATGCAGACAGAAGTTGTCGCATGGCCGCTTCCTTTTCCAGGGGTTCGTGCCAGAGCAAGACCGCGACCCCGGCAGGGAAAGGGCTGACCGGCTTCGGCTCCGGCCGAGGCCGGATCGTTTGGCCCGTGTCTAAAACGGCGCTTTCCACCCGAGCGGCCGCGCCGGTTCCGACCCCGCGCGTGTCCAGCACCACGACGGTGGCCCCCCTGGCTTCCTCCACCAGTTTTTGAACAAGGGTTGTTTTCCCGGAAAGCCGCTTCCAGAGGGGCAATTTCCGGCCGCTGCGGCCGGCCACGATGTGCCCCACCCGATACTCTTTGGCGAACTGCAGGATCGTTTTGACGACATCATCGCCTTTATAGGTGAACACGGTTGCCCCCAACTGCTGGGCCAGGGTCAATGCGTTGGACAGTACGCGCTGCGTCTCGGAATCGATCTTCGTCGGGCTTTCAGAAGAGGTCTGGACGTAGACGGCGTACCAGTTGCGATTCAGTCGGCCGGCCAGGCGCGAGGCATACCGCAGCAAGGCCTCGCTGTTCGGAGAGCGCGAACTGAGGCAGACCATTACCTGGTCGGGGCTGGATGGCACATCGTCGGATAGGGGGGCGCGGTGGCGCGAGTCGATCTGGGCTGCCAGCTCGCGCAGCGTGAGCTCGCGCAGCTGCTCGAGGTTGGACTGCTTGAAGAAGTGGGTGAGAGCGGTCTCGATTCGTTCGGTCGTGTAGACCTTGCCTTCCTCCAGCCGACGGCGCAGGTCTTCGGTGGTGATATCGATGTTCACGATCTGATCGGCCTCCACCACCACGCGGTCGGGTATGCGCTCGCGCACCTTCACTCCGGTCACCTGCTCGACCGTGTCGTACAGACTTTCGAGGTGCTGCACATTCAAGGTCGAGATCACGTGGATTCCGGCCGCCAGGATTTCCTCCACATCCTGGTAGCGCTTGGCGTTGCGGCTTCCGGGCACGTTCGTGTGGGCCAGCTCATCCACCAGCACCACGGCAGGCTTGCGTGTGATGATGGCGTCCAAATCCATCTCTTGGATCTCAATGCCGCGGTACACAATCTGCCGCCTGGGAATCACCTCCAAACCCTGCAGCAGGCATTTCGTCTCCGCTCGGCCGTGGGTCTCCGCCAGGCCGACCACGACATCGATGCGGTCCTCCTTGAACCGCTGGCCTTCCAGCAGCATCTGGTAGGTCTTTCCCACACCGGCGCAGTAGCCCAGGTAGATCTTGAGCTTCCCACGCTGTGAACGGCGAACCAGCCGCAGGAAACTGTCGGCGCGGTTTTCCATGGTTCTATCTCCGTTAGGCGACATCTGCGGCAGGGGTTGCAGCCCCTGCATCCTGAGGCAGCGTGAACCAGAACGTCGAGCCCTTCCCGGGTTCGGAGGTGACGCCGACACTCCCGCCGTGGGTCTTGACGATCTCCTTGACGATGGCAAGCCCCAGGCCGACACCGGTCGGCCGGTCCTGCCCCGGCACACGGTAGAACGGATCGAAGAGCCGAGCGAGGTGCTCGGACGCGATGCCTCTTCCGCTGTCGGTCACCGCGAATCTCACCATTGCCGGTTCGGCCTCGGCGTCGACTGACACCGACCCACCGGGGTTGGTGAACCGCAGCGCATTGGACAGCAGATTCGTCAGGACGTGTTGCAGCCGTTTGCTGTCCCCAAGAATATTCGGCAGGTCGTCAGGTACGGTCATGGTCAAGGTGATGCCCTTGTCCTTGGCCTCGCTCAAAAACGGCTCGACTCCGTCCCGGACCATTGCGTGCGGTGAAACGGGTTCGATGTCGAGCAGGGTCTTGCCGGATTCCATTCGGTTGAGGTCCAAAAGCTCCTCGACGATGGTGGTCAGCCGCTCGCTCTCCTCGCGCGCAGCGAGCAGAAGCTCGGTCTGTCGGGCGTTGAGAGGACCGAGCGTCTCCTCGAGGAGCAGGTGGACCGACATGCGGATCGAGGTCAGGGGGTTCCGCAGCTGGTGAGACACCGTGGTGACAGCGCTGCGCTTGATCTCCTGCTGTTCGCGCAGCGAGGTCACATCCTTGAGAATGATCGCCGTGCCTGATATCTCGCCCCGGCCGGACTCCATCAGGATGGGCACGACCACGGGGCTGAAAAAGTATTCGCGGTTGTCCCGGAAGATCTGGATGCAGGCATCGGCTGCGGTGTTTTCCACAACGCGGCCCTCATCCAGTGCCCGCCGCACCATGGCCGTCAGCCATTCGTAGCCGAGATCCTTCAGGCGGACGGCCGGTTTGAGGCCGAAGAACGTCCCTGCAGGCTCGGTGGCTACTTCCACCCGGTCTTCGAGGTCCAGCACGGCGATGGCGGCGGGCAGCGCTTTGAACACCTCGCTGACGACCTGGCGGGTGCGCATGAGGTTGCGGCGATCGCTGCGCCGGATGTTTCGCAGTCCCTCGGCCATGGCGTTGAACGCTTCCGAGAGCCGACCGATTTCGTCCCGCGAGTCGGCGTTCACCACCAACTCGAGGTTGCCGCGGCGGATCTCGTTCGCGGACTCGATCAGGCGGCGGATGGGGTCCAGGATCCAGCGTTGGGCGAGGAGGCTGAACAAGATGGCCACGCCGGCGCAGGAAAGGATGGCAATCGTCATGCGGCGTTGCGCGGAGGCGGCCTGGGAACGGGCGGCGTCGTTGGCTTCGCTCATGTTGGCCTGGTTCATTTCCAGGATCTCCTGCGCGAGTTTTTTGATCTGTTCGAACTGGGGCAGAACTATGGAAAAGTAGTCCGCGCGACTCTCCTCTAAAGGGCGGGACGGGTCGGTGACCTTAGGGACGATCTCGGAATACGCGTGGAAGATCTCCTCAAGGTGGTGGGACTTTTCCCCTTCACCCGGCAGGGTGATGTTGCCCATCTCCACCGTCAAGGCTTCCGAGAACCGCTTCAACCCGGCCTCAATCTGGCGCCGGCCATCGGCATCAGCCTCCAAAAACGTGAAGACAATCCCGCGGTCGACGCGCTCGATAGATTCCTTCATTTCCTGGCAGGCCACGACACTGCGGTAGTTTTCCTTCAGAATTATGTCGATGGCCTGGCCCAAGTCACGGATTTGAGCTACGGTCAGCAGGCCAATGGCCGCCACAATGATGAGCAGCCCCCCAAACCCCAGCAGGATTTTTGCCCTTAAGCTAAACATGACGCCCCACCTCCGTGATAAGAATAAGCACGTGGTGTGCCAAGGGTGATTTATAATGAAATCATAAAGATAAATACTTGACCACCGGCCGTTGCCTTGAAAATAACAAGATGAGGCACGGGGTCGGATTGCAATTTGCAAGACAAACTTTGTGTGGAACGAACGAGCGGTAGGTCAGATGCCGAACTGCTTGCGCTTGCGCCAGAGGGTGGCCTGGTCGATGCCCAGGATCTCGGCGGCTTCCTGAAGGGATTTGGTCGTGGCCAGTACGCGGCGGATGTGGTTTTCCTCAACCATGCTCAGGGGTACCCGGTCGCCCAGCTGGATGGGGGGGCGATGAGGAGAGATGGACTCGGGTAGATTTTCGACGCCGATGACGTCCCCTGGGCAGAGAATGGTCGCCCGTTCAATGACGTTGCGCAACTCCCGGATGTTGCCCGGCCACGGGTAATACCTCAGCGCGCGGAGTGCCTCGTCGGAGAACCCTCGAAAGGCCTTGTGGTTCTGGGCACCGAAAAAGCCCAGCATGGTCGTTGCCAGAAGTTCGGTGTCGTCCGGTCGGTCGCGAAGAGGGGGGATCTCGATTTGAATCACGTTGAGCCGGTAGTAGAGATCTTCCCGGAACCGGTTGTCTTTGACCGATTTCTCCAGATCGGCGTTTGTGGCCGCCAGGATGCGGACATCCGCCTTGCGGGTGCGCTGGTCGCCCACGCGCTCGTATTCGCGGTCCTGGATGAAGCGCAGCAGCTTGGGCTGGATCGATAGCGGGAGGTCGCCAATCTCATCCAGAAAAAGGGTTCCGCCCTCGCAGGCAGCGACCCGGCCGGGGTTATCCCGCAGCGCCCCGGTGAAGGCGCCCTTCACGTGCCCGAAAAGCTCGCTTTCGAGAAGCTCCGGGCTCAAGGCCGGGCAGGAGATAATGGCCAGCGGTTTGGACGTTCGCTGGCTCCACCCGTGGATGGCCCGCGCCAAAACGGTTTTGCCGGTGCCGCTCGGTCCCCGCAGCATCACAACGGCTTCGGAAGGCGCCACGTGCCTGGCCAATTCAATGGCACGCTGCATCCCGGGGTGACTGGATTGGAACAGGATCTCCGGGTGCATCCGCTCCAGGTCTTCTTGCAGTCCGGAGATCCGCTGCTCCATGGCGTGCAGGGTGGCGATGCGCTCCGTTACCAACACGACCTGGTCGGGTTTGAAGGGTTTGGGGATATAGTCGGTGGCCCCGCGGCGAATGGCTTCAACCGCCGAGTCGATGGAGGCATAGGCGGTGATGACCACGATTTTCAGCCAGGGGCACGCGGCCAGCAGAAGGGAAATCAGCTCCATCCCGCTTTCCGTTCCCAGCCGGAGATCGACGAACGCCAAATCGAAGACCAGCAGGGCCGCCGCCTCCTGGGCATCTTTGAGGCTGCCGACGGCGGTGACCCGGTGCCCCCTGGTCTCCAGACAGACGGTCAGGGTCTTGCGGATGTTGGCTTCGTCGTCGACGACCAGGATGCTCAGAGGTCCCGGTTTTTGATCCATGGGCTTGATCATCGATGTCATCCGGCAGTTCGGGGAACCTGAAAACAAACAAATCCTACCATCGGTACAATTTGCTGTAAAGCGCGCTGGAGTTCGTCATTGCTTTTGTGCGTGCTTCAATCCGTGTAGAGAAGGTAGGCGGCGCGGAGCCGGCGAAATTGATCAAGGGGCGGCTGCCAGGCGGCCGCGATGGATCGCGGATCTTGACCTTCCTTGATCGCTTGCAGGGCCGCGCGCGAGCCGATCAGGGAGAGCGCCTTGTCGATTTGAAAATCGTTGGGGTAAAGGCGGTAGAGGGCGCTCAGCATTTCGACTCCCATCAATACGGAATCCATTCCTCGGCGGTCGATCAGGACAATACGGACACCGTAGCAACGCTGCCCCTTGAAAGGACTGGCATCCGGAATAAACGTGGCGGGCTGAAACGCGACGCCGGCAATGTTCCGTCCATTCAGATCGTCCGCTAACGCCTGCGCCTGGATCCACGGCGCCCCGAGCATCTCAAACGGCGTGTTCGTCCCCCGGCCCACGCTGACATTCGATGCCTCGGCGAGGGCCACCGCGGGGTAGAGTGCCGCCTGGGTGAGGGAGCGCAGGTTGGGGGACGGGTTTATCCAGGTCAGGCCGGTCTCATCGAACCACATGTCACGCCGGTAGCCGCGCATGGCGATCACCGCGAGCTTCACCCCGATACGGTTCTCGGCGTTGAACATCTGCGCCAGTTCGCCCAGGGTCATGCCGTGGCGGACCGGCAGCGGGAAATAACCGGTGAAGGATTTCAGATTCGCGTCCAGCACGGGCCCTTCCACCCGGGCAGCGCTGATCGGGTTGGGCCGGTCCAGGACGAAAAAGGAAATGCCCGCCCGTGCGGCCGCCTCCATGGCATACCCCATCGTGCTCATGTAGGTGTAGAATCGCGCCCCGGCGTCCTGCACGTCGAAGACCAGCGCATCCAGGCCTTTGAGCATGGCGGGCGTCGGGCGCAGGGTCTCGCCGTAGAGGCTGTAAACCGGAACGCGGCTTACGGCGTCCCGGCTTGCGGCGATCTTGCCTTCGGAGAGGCCCGTGAGGCCGTGCTCGGGTGTCAGGATCGCCACGAGCTTGACCCCGGGCGCCCGGGCCAGGAGATCGATTGTGCGCCGCCCGTCGGAGGAGAGGCCCGTGTGGTTGGTGATCACCCCCACCCGTTTGCCCGAGAGGGGGGCGAACTTCTGGGTGGCCAGTACATCCACCCCGGTCATGACCCGGGCCGGCAATTCGCCGTTTGCGGGCGGGGCCGCCTTTCCGAAAGGGCTTATCGGCGCAGGGCGGCCGGTGGCCTGGACCACCAGGGAAAAGACCTGGTCCCGCAGGGTTTCCGTCCGGGCCTCGCCGTCCGGGTAGACACGGTTGCTCAAGACGACGAGATAGGTCCGGGTTTCGGGATCGATCCAGAGCAGGGTGCCGGTGAACCCCTTGTGGCCGAATGAGCCGGCGGGCAGCATTTCACTCCAGTTGCCGGAAGGTGAATGGATGGCCCAGCCCAGGCCCTTGGCCGGCAGTTTGCCGGCCGGCGATTGGGGCTGCGCCATCTCCTTGATGGCCGCGGAACCGACGAGCTGCCCGCCCGCATGGCGGCCCTGGTCCAGGAGGGTTTGGGCGAAACACGCCAGATCGTCGGCCGTGGCGAAAAGTCCGGCTGCGCCGGAAATGCCTCCCATGCGCCGGGTGTCCGGGTCGTGCACCACTCCGGAGCTGCTCTCCATGGTTGGCACCAGGCGGCTTTTCAGCGAAGTCGAGGGCTTGAAGCCCGTGTCTTTCATTCCCAGGGGCTCAAAGATATTCCGGCGGCAGTAAACCTCCAGGGGTTCGCCGGAGACCCGCCGGACCAGCTCCCCCAGGATGGTGAAATTGAGGTCGCTGTAAATGAACTGGGAGCCGGGAGGCTGCGCCGGCTTGTCCTCGGCGATCTTTTTCAGGGCCGCTTCATACCCCGACCATGCGGGCTTTTTGAGCAGGCCGGGCCTGAGGCCGGAGTAATGCGTGAGAAGCTCGCGGACGGTGATGCGCTCCTTGCCGTGGCCCCTGAACGCCGGCCAGTAACGGGCAACCGGTGCGTCCAGCTGCAATCGGCCTTGCTCCATGAGCTGCAGGACCGCGGGGGTGGTGGCCACAACCTTGGTGAGGGAGGCAACGTCGAAGACGGCCTCCGGCGTCATGGGCCGCGGCGGCGCCAGTCTGCGATGGCCGTAGGCCTGGCGAAGAACCACTTGCCCCTGGTGGCCGACCACGATGACCGCACCGGGGGTTTCGCCCGCGCGGATCGCTTCCGCGACTGCGGTGGGGATGGCGGCGAGCGGCTCGGGCAGAAGTCCTGCGCCGGCGGCCGAAGCCGACACCATGACGGTGGCCACTGCCGCAAGCAGAAAATGAAAGGGGTGCCGCTTCCGGGTCTTCACACGCCTTGGTTCTCATCCAACGAATATTTTATTTGGCAGACTGTCGAAAAACAAGTATCGGGCCGTCAGCCAAGGCGCATATTCGCTTGAGGCAAGAGGCTTGAGGCTCGAGGCTGAAAACAGATTCAGATCCGGTCAGCCAGGCTTCCAGCTTCGAGCTTCCAGCTTCCAGCCGATTCCATGTGGGTATTTCCAAAACTGCGCGCAACGCAGGGTCACGGCCCAAGACGCCGCTTTTCAACAGCCTGTCAGGCATCTTACGGCTTTCAGGGGTTCGAGGCAACAACTCCGACGCCGGCCGTCTTGATGTCCTTCTTGAGGGATTCGGCCGCGGTCGTGTACTGATTGACCGGGTTCCAGAGCATCCAACCGTGGGAGCCGAACTTCTCGCTGGCGCTGATCTGGTCCCGCAGCTCCTTGCCGTTGAACTGCCGCCGGTCGAAGGCGTAGTCCTTGAACGCCTGCAGCCAGGGGCGGAAGCGCAGCGGGGAGATCTTCGTGCGCTCCTGGGCCTTCTTGAGCGAGAGATAGACGATCTCGTAAGGGTTCTGCACGGGGTTGCGAAAGCCGGGAATCCCGAACTGGAACCCGGACGGGTAGAGCATGGGCGAAAGGTAGTCCACGGCCGAGGCGATGGGATCGAGCTTCTGGCCGATGTTGGTGTCGTTCAGATTCCAGCAGACGTAGCCGAAGATGTCCGCCGCCGTGAACACGTTGTACGGCGCAAGCTTGGAATGGGCCTCCTGGAGGAAGCCCGTAATGGCCTTCACCCGGGCCTCCTCGGTGCTGGGCTGGGAGAATCGCGGCGAATGGGAATCCGGGAAGCGCACGTAATCGAACTGGATCTCGTCGAACCCGAGTTTTGCGGCCTCGACGGCGATCTGGATGTTGTAGTCCCAGACCTCCTTGCGGAAGGGGTCCACCCAGGCAAGGCTCTCCCGGTCCCGCCACGGCTCCCCCGTCGGGGTTTTCACCGCCAGGTCCGGC
>DATITS010000181.1:0-14726 GCA_035467535.1 Desulfobacterales bacterium | reverse complement strand
ACACCGCGACCGCGATGACGCCCAACAGAGTGATCTGCCAGCCGAGGTTGCCGTCAAACACCCAGGAGAACAGGGAGCGTTTGACGATGGGGCGTTCAACCTCGGCCACGGGCATCTCCTTCGTCGCGCAGCGCGCGGGTCACTAGAAGTGGTTTCATAACCCCGTCTGACACCCGATGGCTGCGTTGCAGGCCTCTCAAAATGCTCACATACTGGCGTGGTTGCTGCGCTTTTGATTCGACCTGCACCTTGCCATCGGGCGTGATCCGAGGTTTTGAAACCACTTCTACTTAATGCGGGGGCTCTTGCCCCGAAATGCCGCACAGCCGCTGACCCCAGCTCCGGTGTGCACGACCACTATACTATCGGGCCTTCGAAATTGACAAGGACAAATTTGGTTACGGCGTGTTCGTGTTGAGGGGTGGGCGCCTCCGAAAATCCGGCCGCGGCCGCGCCGACACCTCCGGCACAAGTTCCAGCTTGACTATCGACGGCTTCCATTCTATTGCAAACTGTATTTCATGGATGTTCTGTACCGTTTCCGCCTCTGTTCACGCCTTGCGGCCGCCGCCGGCGAGGCGGTTCCGTCCGAGTGCTTTGCCTGAACACCTAACAGCAGAAAGGAGGGTTTGCGTATGAAGAAAAAATGCCTGTGGGGTTTCTGCATCATGGCCCTGTGTTTCCTCACACTGACCGTCGCTCCGGCTCTGGCCGGGGAGACCATGGACAAGGTCGAAAAGACCGGAAAGATCAAGGTCGGGTTCCGGGAAGACTCGATCCCCTTTGCCTTCATCGACCCGAAGGTGGGCAAGCAGGTGGGCTTCTCCGTTGACATGGCGAACCTCCTGGCGGAGAACCTCTCCAAATATTTCGGCAAGAAGATCGAGGTCGAGCCTATCACCATCACCACCAAGACGCGCATTCCCATGGTCGTGAACGGCACGTGCGACATCGAAATGGGGTCCACCACTTACACCCAGGAGCGCGAGGACGTGGTGGATTTCAGCCTGATATTCTTCTTTTCCGAGACCAGCTTCCTGGTGCCCAAGGACAGCCCCATCAAGACCAAGAAGGACCTGACCGGCATGCGCATCGGAGGGGCCCGCGGCACCACCAATCTGAAGGCCATGGAAGACCAGGCGGCCGCCGGCGAGTACAAGCCCAAGGAAATCGTCACGACCGAAGGCCACGCCCAGGGGTTCTTGGCACTCAAGACCGGAAAGATGGACGCTTACGGCACGGACCGCAGCCTGCTCGAGGGCCTGCGCATGAAAGACGACAACCCGAACGCCTGGAGGACCGTGGACTTCGCGATCGCCTACGAGCCCTACGGTTACCTGATGCGGGAGAACGATTCGGATTTCAGGGACTTCGTCAACAACACCATCCTGTGGGCCATCAAGACCGGCAAGTTCAACGCGCTTTACGACAAGTGGATGGGCCCGAAGGGCCTGGTTCCGATCCCCATGTCTCAGGCGTACAAGGACTATCTGACGCTCATCGTCTACCCCATGGACGAGGGCTGGCTGAAGAAAAAATAAAGGAGCAGGGTTCGAGGGGCCGAGGGTTCAAGGGTTCGAGTGGAGGTGAACGCCTCCGTTGCCTTTGCCCCTCGACCCCTTGACCCCTTGAACCCTTTTCTTATGCTCGCATACAATTTCGACTGGGGCGTCCTCTGGCGCCAACCTTACGGCGAATGGCTGCTCCAGGGCCTCTGGATGACGATCCAACTGGGGGCCCTGGCCTGGGTGATCGCCTTCATTCTGGGCCTGCTTTTCGGGACCCTGCGCGCGTCCACATGGTGGCCCCTGCGGTTCATCGGCGCCGTCTACGTGGAGATCTTCCGCAACATCCCCTTCATCGTCCAGCTCTTCTTCTGGTTTTACGCGGGTCCCATGCTGTTCGGAAAGACCCTGCAGTTCAAGATCAACTCCATCGCGGGCCTCAACTACCACGTCGCCGTCGTGGCGCTCGGGCTCTACACGGCCTCGCGGGTGGCCGAGCACGTCCGCGCCGGTTTCGCCTCCATCGGCCACGGCCAGTATGACGCCGTTCTGTCCACCGGCATGACCCACCTGCAGATGTACTGGTATGTCATCGTCCCCCACGCCCTGCGGCTCATCATCCCGCCCCTGACCACCGAGTTTCTGACCATCTTCAAGAACTCGGCGGTCGCCATGACCATCGGCGTGGCCGAGACCACCTTCATGAGCTACAAGATTGACGAGCAGACCTTCCACGGGCTGGAGGCGACCACCGGCGCCATGGCGATCTACCTGGTGCTCGGCATGACCGTGGTCAAACTGATGAACCTGATCGAGGCCAAGTACCGCATCCCCGGACTGGTGACCCGTTAGCCATATGTTTGACGCCGTTTTCACGAACCTGCCCTACCTGCTCGGCGGGTTCCTCACCAACGTCCAGCTGGCCGCCTTCGCGCTGGCGGGGGGACTCTTCCTGGGAGCACTGGTGGGGCTCGGGCGCATCTCGAAGCGGCCCTGGGTCTACCACCCGGTCACCGTGTATGTGAACCTCCTGCGCAACATCCCGCTGATCCTGGTGATCTTCTGGGTCTATTTTGTCTTGCCCATTTTCACCGGCCGGTCGATGGACCCGTTCATATCCGCGGCCGTATCCTTTGTCGTGTTCGAGGCCACCTATTTCGGGGAGATCTTCCGGGCCGGGTTTCAAACGATCAGCCGGGACCTCGTGAGTGCTGCCTACTCGACCGGTCTCACCTATCGCCAGACGGCGGCCTACATCCTGGTGCCGATCGCCTTCCGCCGCATGCTGCCCAGCCTGATCACCCAGAGCATCATCACGTTCCAGGACACAAGCCTCGCCTACGTGATCGGGCTGCAGGAGATGGTGCGCCGCACCACCATCGTCGACAGCATCGAGGTGCGATCGATACAACTTTACAGTTTTGTGGCGGTTCTCTTCTTCGTGATCTGCTTCATCGGCTCTCGGATCAGTCTGCACTACGAGGAGAAGAGCCGCAAAGCCAAGGTGCTGTGAGCCCATGATCGAAATCAAGAACGTCAGCAAGTGGTTCGGGGATTTTCAGGTTCTCGTGGAGATCGACGAGGTGGTCGAACGCGGGCAGAAGGTGGTGATCTGCGGGCCGAGCGGCTCCGGGAAAAGCACCCTGCTGCGCTGCGTCAACGGTCTGGAACCCTACCAGAAGGGGGAGATCCTCGTCGACGGGGTCTCGCTGAGCGACCCCAAGACCAACCTCTACAAGCTGCGGGAAAAGATCGGGATGGTCTTTCAGCGCTTCGAGCTGTACCCCCACCTGACCGTGATGCGCAACATCACGCTCGCCCCCATGAAGGTCAAGAAGCTGTCGCGTCCGGAGGCCGAGAAAAAGGCCATGGCGCTCCTGGAGCGCGTGGGCATCCCGGACAAGGCCGCGGCCTACCCGGCCAACCTCTCAGGCGGGCAGCAGCAGCGCGTGGCCATTGCCCGGGCGCTCGCCATGGAGCCCGACTGCATGATGTTCGACGAGCCGACCTCGGCCCTGGACCCGGAGATGATCCAGGAGGTGCTCGAAGTCATGATCGGGCTCGCCAAAGAGGGCATGACCATGCTGGTCGTGACCCACGAGATGGGCTTCGCCCGCGAAGTGGCCGATGAGATCATCTTCATGGATGCGGGCCGGATCGTGGAGCGCGGCAGCGGGGACGAGTTCTTCAAGAACCCCAAGAGCCAGCGGACGAAAGATTTTCTGGGGCAGATACTGAAGTGAAGGGTTCAAGGGTTCGAGGGTTCAAGGGGCCAAGTGTAAGGGAAAAATTATCTTTCTCCAATCTTTTCACTTGAACCCTTGGCCCCTCGAACCCTATGGCCTCCGGATGCTTATGAATAGAGAATCGAGGTGGATATGACCGAAAAGGTCATCGGCATACTCGGCGGTATGGGGCCGGAGGCCACGCTCGGTTTTTTTGAACGAATCATCGCCCACACGCCGGCCACGCGGGACCAGGAGCACCTGCGGGTGATCATCGACTCCAACCCCCACGTGCCGGACCGGACTGCCGCTATCCTGCTCGGCGGCGAGTCGCCCGTGCCCCTGATGGTCGCCGGGATGGAGGCCCTGCAGCGGGCGGGTGCGGATTTCGTGGTCATCCCCTGCGTGTCAGCACATTTTTTCCTGGAGGAGTTGCGGCGCCGGGTCAGCCTCCCGGTCATCTCCATGTTCGACGTCACCGCCGAGCACATCCGTCGAGATCACCCGCGCATTCAGACCGTCGGGCTGCTGGGAACGACCGGGACCGTCTCGGGCGGCCACCTTCAGGCCAGGCTGGCGCAGGACCGGATCGAGACGGTTGCGCCGGGCTCTGAGGACCAGGGCCGGGTCATGGCTGCGATCTACGACATCAAGGACGTGCGGGCCGCTCGGAGCCGGTCCGAGATCGCAAACGACCTGCGGGCGGTGGCCGGACGCCTCGCGGCGGCGGGGGCCCAGGGCATCGTCCTGGGCTGCACCGAGATCCCGCTGGTTCTGAAGACCGGAGATCTCGACGTTCCCGTGTTCGACACGCTGACGCTGCTGGCACGGGCGGCCGTTGCCGCCGCCGGCCGCGTACCCGTTTAACAGGGTGTTGCAAACGGCGCCTGAGGCCGGGAAGCGGCGTTGTGCGGCTTTTGTAAATGCTCACATGGAATCGGCTGGAAGCTGGAGGCTCGAAGCGGGAAGCTGGGCGGATGAGGTCTTTTTCTATGAGCTTTGAGCTGATGTTGCCTTCCAGCTTCTATCTTCCAGCCTCGGGCTTCGAGCCTACATCAGCTTCACAACCACCAGCGTGACGTCGTCCTCCTGGGGGGATTCACCGCGGAACTCCTGGACTGCTTCGATCACGGCCGACTGGATGCGACCCACCGGTTGGTGCGCATGGCTGCGGATGACCTCCCGGAGCCGCGCGCTGCCGAAAAACTCGCCGGAAGGGTTGCGGGTTTCGCTGATGCCGTCGGTGCCGATGACGATGACCGTCCCCGGGTTCCATCCCGCCTGAGTGTATTGCCTGTAATCGACCTCCTCGACCACCCCCAGCGCCATCCCGTCGCCGCCGAGTTCGGAAAAAGCCCCGGTGCCGGGGGTGAACACGACGGCCGGCTCGTGGCCGGCCCGCACCCAGCGCAGGGTTTTTTCAGCCGGGTCGATCTCGAGAAAAAACAGGCTCATGAATTGTGAGGTGGGCGCACTGTCCCGGGTCATGTGCCGGTTGACATCCCCCACCAGTCCCGCCGGGCTCCTGAAACCCTGTGCTGCGGATATCATGAAGGCCCGTGCCGCGGTCATGAAGAGCGCCGCGTCGATACCATGACCGGAGACGTCCGCAACCACGATGCCCAAACGGCCTTCGGGCAGCTGCAGGTAGTCGTAGTAGTCCCCGCCGATTTCGTAGCAGTAGATGCTGGTTCCGGAAAGGGCCACCCCCGCGACCTTCGGCGGGCTTGCCGGAAGCAGGGTGCGCTGCACCTCCTCGGCCAGCTTCAGCGCGTCGAGCAGTTGGAGGCGATGGCGCAGGCCTTCGATCATGGAGTTCGTGTGGCCGGCGATCAGGCCGAACTCGTCGCGCGTGGCGACCGGCACCATCCGGCTCAGATCGCCATTGCTGACGCGCTCCAGCACGCCGGTTTCGTTTTCGAACAGCAGCTTGAGGTTGCGGGAGTAGGAGACGATCAGGTTGACCGCCAAGCCCAGCAGCACGGCCATGATGAAGAGAATCTCGTAGGTGACCGACAGGATGGCCTCGCGTGTGGCCGCCGGGTCGGTGCCGACCTGGGTCAGCCAGCTCATGTCACGGGCGATGACAGAGATATTGACGATGGAGACGCAGATCACGGCGGCTACCGCCACCATGGAAAACCGCCGCGTCATGGAGAAAAGGCGCTTCTGGGGCGGCAGGACGGTGTTCTGCGCGAGGGCGTTCAGGATGACCGTGCGTTCACGGGCGAGAGCCATGTCCAGCGCGATGAAAAATCCGTATGTGGCTGTCCCGTAGATCAGGCTGAGGGTGCTCAGCTCCGGGAACCCGTGAATGACGATGTTGAGCCCCGCCCCGATCACACCCGCCCCGAAACTAAGAGAGAAATCGAGCAGGAACTGGCGCTTGGGCTGCGACACCCCATCGGCCGATGTCACGACGCGCCTTTCCAGGAGGCGCCGCAGAAAGAAGGCCGCCGCAAACGCCGTCAGGATGATGGCCCCCAGGCTCACGGGGGGCAGACCCGCCATGAACGGTCAGACCTGTCCTCCGTAAACGGTCAGGATGACGACGGCCAGCAGGTAGTGGGTGATAATACGCATGGGTGGCGCCTTTCGGTTTGAGGTGTAAGGGCGGCATCCGCGCAAAGGGTTGCCAGGATGTTGAAAAAAGGCGCCTCAGGCCGTGATCCTGCGTTGCGTGACTCTTGTAAATGCTCACATATCTGCCGATATGCTGCGCTTTCCAAATCGCCACGCGCCTTGGCTGACGGCCTGATGCTTGTTTTTCAACACCCTGCGGTAGCTGCTACTATAGTGGCAGGCGCTAATATAAAGGCGGGTCCCGCGCGTGTCAAACAAACCGCGCCGTCGGGGAGATTGTTTTTGACAAAGGCGGGAGGCCGAAGCTATATAAACCTATTGGGTGGCGGCATACCGCAGGCGGCGCCGAAGGGCGGCGCCGCGGCCCGCACCCGGAGGGTATCGTCAGGCATGAAATATTTTTTGTGCGTGCTGGGAATGGTCATGATCGTCGAAGGGCTGCCGTATTTCGCGGTCCCCGAAAAGATGAAAGCCTGGGTCCTGAAAGTGGCGGCGATCCCCGACGACAGCCTGCGCAAGCTCGGCCTGGCACTCATGGGAGTCGGGCTCTTTCTGGTGTTCCTGGGCCGGCCGTGAGGGCCACCGATGTACTCCCTTTCGGACTACAGCTACGATCTGCCCGCTGAATTGATTGCCCAGACCCCCGCAGGAAAGCGCGACCACGCGCGGCTTTTGCAGCTTGCGCGCGGGACGGGGGGTATCTCCCATCATCGGTTCGATGCGCTCGGCAGGCTCCTTGCGCCGGGAGACGTTCTCGTGCTGAACGACACCGCCGTGGTCAAGGCCCGCCTGCTGGGCCGGAAAGCAAGCGGCGGGAAGGCCGAGGTCTTCCTGCTCGATTACGCCGGCGGGGAGCGGGACGGGAGGCGCTTTGCCTGCGACTGCCTCATCAAATCCTCAAAACCCGCCCGGGCCGGGACGCTGATCCATTTCGGCGAAGGGCTGACGGGCCGGGTCACCGCCCAGGGCGACGGCGTTTGCCGGGTGGAGTTTTGCGGCGATGCGGATTTCGACGTCCTGCTCGAGCGCATGGGCCACGTGCCCCTGCCGCCGTACATCCGGCGCGCGGATGAAACCGGGGACCGCACGGCCTACCAGACGGTCTATGCCGCCGCCCGGGGAGCCGTGGCTGCGCCCACCGCCGGTCTGCATTTCACCCTGGAACTTCTCGAAAGCCTCCGGGCGCAAAACATCGCGGTTGCACCGATCACGCTGCACGTCGGCTACGGCACGTTTGCGCCGGTGCGCGTGGAGGATATCCGCGAGCACCGCATGCATGCCGAGCGCTTTCGCATCCCGGAGGCGAGTGGTGCGGCCATCAACGCCGCGCGGGCCCGCGGGGGGCGGGTCGTCGCTGTCGGCACCACCGCCGTGCGCACGCTGGAGTTCGCATCCGACGAGCGCGGCCGCCTCTTTGCCGGCAGCGGGGTCTGCGAGCTTTTCATCTACCCCGGCTATCATTTCAAGGCGGTCGATGCCATGATCACCAATTTCCATCTGCCGCAGTCGACCCTGCTGATGCTGGTCGCGGCCTTTGCCGGCCGGGAGAACATCCTGAACGCCTACCGCGAAGCGGTGCGCGAGCGCTACCGGTTTTTCAGCTACGGGGATGCGATGTTTATCGGGTAGCTGCTCAGGTGTTTAGGCTGAAGGCTGAAGACTGAAGGCTTTTGGGAAAAAGGGCACTACGAAATACGCGAAAGGCGCGAAAAGGTGAAGCCACGTTACCATGTGGAGCGAAATCCCCCCGGCCCCCTTTTCCAAAGGGGGAGAGACGCCGGGATCCTCATTTTACTTCATCCTTCAGCCTAAACACCTGAGTCATCATGCACTTTAGCGTATTTCGTAGTTAAAAGCGATTTCACATAGCTGAGCAGTTACGATAAAAATAACTCAAAATCCCCCAATGACGGACCCCATGTTTCGTTTTGATATTGTACACCAATCTGCCGGCAGCCGCGCCCGGGCGGGGGTCTTCCAGACCGCGCACGGCGCGATCGAAACCCCGGTGTTCATGCCGGTCGGGACCCTGGGCTCGGTGAAGTCGCTGACACCCGAGGAGCTCGTCGCGGCCGGGGCGCAGATCATTCTGGGCAATACCTACCACCTGTATCTGCGGCCGGGCTGCGAGGTGATCCGCCGCTTCGCAGGGCTGCACCGCTTCATGAACTGGCGCCGGCCCATCCTGACCGACAGCGGCGGGTTCCAGGTCTTCTCCCTGGCCAAGCTTGCCAAGATCGACTCCGAGGGGGTGACCTTCCAGTCCCACATCGACGGCTCACGCCACCACCTCACGCCGGAGAAGGCGATCGAGATCCAGCTGGGCCTGAACTCGGACATCATGATGTGCCTGGACCAGTGCATCCGCTACCCGGCCGCCCGTGCGGACGTGCAGCAGGCCGAGGAGACCACCTTCGATTGGGCCTGCCGCTGCCAGGCGGCTTGGAGAGGTGCCGGGGAGGTGCCGAACGCCCTCTTCGGCATTGTCCAGGGCGGGATGTTCCAGGACCTGCGCAAGCAGTCGGCCGAGCGGTTGCGGGAGCTTGGTTTCAGCGGGTATGCCCTGGGCGGGCTGAGCGTCGGCGAGCCGCAGGCGCTGATGCTGGAGATGGCGGACTTAACCCTGCCGCTGCTTCCGGCCGACAAGCCGAAATACATCATGGGGGTCGGCACCCCCGGGGACTTGATCGAGTTGATCGACCTGGGGGCCGACATGTTCGACTGCGTCATGCCGACCCGCAACGCCCGCAACGGCCAGCTCTTCACGCGGAAGGGGACCGTCACCATCACCCATGCCTGCTATCGCGAGGACACCGCACCGCTCGATGACACCTGCGGCTGCTACACGTGCCGGAACTATTCCCGGGCGTATTTGCGCCACCTCTATCTCTCCCGGGAACTGTTGGCCTACCGATTGAACAGCATCCACAACGTGCACTTCTTCGTGAACTTTGTCCGCCGCATCCGGCACGCCATTCTGGCGGACGAATTCGAGGATTTTAAAAAGCGGTTTTATGAAAGCCGGGAAATCTGATATGGGTACACAGGAACAGGGTGTTTGGGTATTTGGGTTTTCAGGTGTCTGGCGAAATACCCAAATACCCAGTTCAGCTATCCGTCAACGGAGGACGGCCCATGAAAGCAAAAGTCCAGGAGGCGATCGACAAGATCCGGCCCATGCTGCAGCGGGACGGCGGCGACGTGGAACTGGTCGGCGTCAGCGACGGGATCGTCACGGTGCGCCTGAAGGGCGCCTGCGCCGGTTGTGCGATGGCCCAGATGACGCTCAAGAACGGGATCGAAAAGTTTCTGAAAAAGGAAATCCCGGAAATTGTCGCCGTGCAGGCCGCGCCGCCATAGATTTCAAATTTGAAATTTCAAATCCTAAAAAGGAGGGGCGTATGAAGATTTTGAAGATCGACCACCTGGGGATTGCCGTGAAGAGCATCGACGCCGGCAAGAATTTCTGGACGCAGGCGTTGGGCCTGCACTGCGAGGGCACTGAAACCGTCGCGGAACAGAAAGTGACCACGGCTTTTTTTCCGGTCGGGGAGAGTGAAGTCGAACTGCTGGAGTCCACTGCGCCGGACGGCCCGATTGCCAAATACCTGGAGAAGAAGGGCGAGGGCATCCAGCACGTCGCCTTCCGGGTGGCCAACATCGAGGAGGCCCTGGCCGAGCTCAAGGCCAAGGGCATCCAGCTGATCGACGAAAAGCCCCGCCTGGGCGCCGGCGGCGCCAAGATCGCCTTCCTCCACCCTAAATCCACCAGCGGCGTGCTGGTGGAGCTGTGCGAGAGGAAGTGAGCTCAACGCTCAAAGGTGAAAGCTGAAAGGGAAGGAATTTTCCGGTCCGCGAAGGTGGACCATCCGCTGGGTTTGGCGGAGGTCCTGTGAAAGTAGACGTTACAGCGTGATGTTGCTTCGAGCTTCAAGCTTCAAGCTTCGAGCTCCCTGACAAGGAGGAGAACCCATGGCCCAGCATCCCGACTACCCGAAGTGGAAAGAACTCGCCTCCAAGGAGCTGCGCGGGAAACCGCCGGAGTCCCTGGTCTGGAAGACGCCGGAGGGCATCCCGGTCAAACCGCTCTACACGGCCGAAGACTTGGAAAACCTCGAGCATCTCAACAGCCTGCCGGGACTGCCGCCCTACGTGCGCGGGCCGCGGGCCACGATGTACACCCACCGGCCCTGGACCATCCGCCAGTATGCCGGCTTTTCCACGGCGCGGGACTCCAACGCCTTCTACCGCCGCAACCTGGCCGCCGGCCAGATGGGGCTCTCGGTGGCCTTCGATCTAGCCACCCACCGGGGCTACGACTCCGACCATCCCCGCGTTTCCGGCGATGTCGGCAAGGCCGGGGTCGCGGTGGACAGCGTCGAGGACATGAAGATTCTCTTCGACCAGATCCCGCTCGGCAAGATGTCGGTGTCCATGACCATGAACGGCGCGGTGCTGCCGGTGCTCGCGGGCTACATCGTGGCCGCCGAGGAGCAGGGTGTCAGCCAGGGGAGCCTCACCGGCACGATCCAGAACGACATCCTGAAAGAGTACCTGACCCGCAACACCTATATCTACCCGCCCGAGCCCTCCATGCGGATCGTCTCCGACATTATTGCCTACTGCTCCAAGCACATGCCCAAGTACAACACCATCAGCATCAGCGGCTACCACATGATGGAGGCCGGTGCCAACTCGGTGCTGCAGTGCGCCTTCACCCTGGCCGACGGGGTCGAGTACGTGCGGGCGGCCCTCAAGGCCGGGCTCGGCATCGACCAGTTCGCACCAAGGCTCTCCTTCTTCTTCGGCATCGGCATGAATTTCTTCATGGACATCGCCATGCTGCGGGCGGCGCGGTTTCTGTGGCACACGCTCATGAGCCGGTTCAACCCCAAGGACCCGCAGTCCGCCATGTTGCGCACCCACTGCCAGACCTCGGGCTGGAGCCTGGCGGCCCAAGACCCCTACAACAACATCATTCGCACGACGCTCGAGTGCCTCTCGGCGGTGCTGGGCGGCACCCAGTCCCTGCACACCAACTCCTTCGACGAAGCCGTCGGGCTGCCCACGGACGCCTCCGCGCGCATCGCCCGCAACACCCAGCTCATCATCCAGGAGGAGTCCCAGATCTGCCGGGCGGTGGACCCACTGGCCGGATCCTACTACGTGGAGGCCCTGACCGACGGGATCATCCGGGAATCCATGAAGATCATCCAGGAGGTGGAGGAGCTCGGCGGCATGGCCAAAGCCATCGAGACCGGCATGCCCAAGCTGCGGATCGAAGAGGCCGCCGCCCGCCGCCAGGCCCGAATCGACCAGGGGCTGGACGTGATCGTCGGGGTGAACAAGTACCAGACCACGGAGGACGTCAGCCTGGATATCCTGGAGGTGTCCGCGAGTGTGCGCGACGAGCAGGTCGCCCGGCTGAAGGAGATCAAGGCGGCGCGCGACAACGCCGCCGTGAAGCAGGCCCTGGAGGCGCTCACCCGGGGCGCGGAGGCGGGGGGCAACCTGCTCGAGCTCGTCATCCCGGCCGTGCGCCTGCGGGCGACCGTCGGGGAAGTTTCGGATGCAATGGAAAAGGCCTTCGGCCGCTACGTGGCCACCACCCAGTGCATCTCCGGAATCTATTCGGCCGAGTTCGGGGACAGCGAGATCATCGCGTCCATCCGCAAGCGGACCGACCAGTTCAAGGAGGGTGAAGGCCGGCGGCCGCGAATCCTGGTGGCGAAGATGGGTCAGGACGGCCACGACCGGGGGATGAAGGTCATCGCCACCGGGTTTGCCGACCTGGGGTTCGACGTGGACATCGGACCGATGTTCCAGACCCCGGAAGAGGCCGCCCGCATGGCCGTGGAAAACGACGTGCACGTCGTCGGCGTCTCCTCCCTGGCGGCGGGTCACAAGACGCTCGTCCCTGCGCTGGCCGAGGCCCTGCGGCAGGAAGGCGGCGGCGACATCCTGGTGGTCGTGGGCGGGATCATCCCGGCCAAGGACTACGACGTGCTCCATGCGGCCGGTGCGGCCTGCGTCTTCGGCCCCGGTACACCCGTGACCGAATCGGCCAACCAGGTGCTCAACGCGCTGGAGAGAAAGCGATAGCCGATCGGCCCGTCGCCCGTCAGCCCGTCGGGGGAAAATATTTCCACCGGCGACTGGCTGACGGGCCGACCGACCGACGGATACCTAATCCGTATGATGAAACCACCCGATCCTCAAAGTTACATCGACGGGGTCCTCGCCGGCGACCGGCGCATGCTGTCCAAGACCATCACGCTGATCGAGAGCGGCCTTGCCGCCCACCAGGCGGCGGCGCGGGCGATCCTGGCAGCCCTGCTGCCGAAGACCGGCAGCGCCGTGCGCCTGGGCATCACCGGAGTGCCGGGGGTGGGCAAGAGCACCTTCATCGAAAGCTTCGGCATGATGCTCGTCGGCCGGGGGCACCGGGTGGCAGTACTCGCCGTCGACCCCAGCAGTGCCTGCAGCGGGGGCAGCGTCATGGCCGACAAGACCCGCATGGAGCGGCTCTCCACCCAGCCGCACTCCTTCATCCGGCCCTCGCCATCGAGCGGCACCCTGGGCGGGGTGGCCCGCAAGACCCGCGAAACCATGCTGGCCTGCGAGGCGGCGGGCTATGACGTCATCATCGTGGAGACGGTCGGGGTGGGGCAGTCGGAGACCACCGTGGCCTCCATGGTGGATTTTTTTCTGGTCCTCATGCTGGCCGGTGCCGGCGACGAGCTTCAGGGTATGAAACGGGGCATCCTGGAACTGGCCGACGCCCTGGCCGTCAACAAGGCCGACGGCGAGAACGTCGCCCGGGCTCGGAAGGCGGCCAAGATCTACGAAATGGCCCTGCACCTGCTGCAGCCGCCTTCGCCCGGATGGACGCCTCCGGTGCTCACCTGCAGCGCCCTGGATCTTACCGGGATCGATGCGATCTGGAACGCCGTGCTCCAGCACCGGGAAAAGCTCTCCGGCTCCGGCGCGCTTGCCGCCAAACGCAAGGGCCAGGCGGTCGCCTGGATGTGGTCGCTCATCGACGAGGGCCTTACGGAGCGATTCTCCCGCCACCCGGACGTGAAAAAACTGCTTCCGCGCATCACCCGCGAGGTGGAGCGGGGAAACCTCGCGCCGACCGCCGCGGCCGAGAAGCTGCTTTTTTCCCTTGACAACACTATGTAAATCCAGAGATATTCAAGCCTTTATGTGATGGCGGCCGGGGCGCTTCGCCGCCGCAGGCAAAACCAGAGCCATCCGAATCGATGGCTTTGTAAAGAGGCCAAGTTCAAGGCGCGCGAAGCGCGTGGAGTGAGGCGTACTTCCTGTACGCCGCAGCGACAACGCGCTGAAGCGCAACGCCGAAATTGGCCTATTTACGAAGCCATCCAAGGAAAGGAACGGGAGCATGGGTATCACCGAGGATAAAATCAAGGATCTCAAGGCCCGCGAAGCCAAGCTTCTCAAACTGGGCGGCGAGAAGGCCGTGGCACAACACAAGGCGAAAGGCAAGCTCACCGCGCGGGAGCGCCTGGAACTCCTGTTTGACCCGGGGACCTTCCGCGAACTCGACATGTTCGTCACCCACCGCTGCGTCAACTACGGAATGGAGAAGGTCGAGATCCCCTCCGACGGGGTCATCACGGGCCACGGGTTGGTCGGCGGCCGGCCCGTGTTCGCCTTTTCCCAGGATTTCACCGCCCGGGCCGGTAGCCTCGGGGAGATGCACGCCAAGAAGATCTGCAAGGCCATGGACCTGGCGCTCAAGGCCGGGGTGCCGTTTGTCGGCCTGAACGACTCCGGGGGGGCCCGGATCCAGGAGGCGGTCGACGCCCTGTCCGGCTACGGCCAGATCTTCTTCCGCAACTCCGCCTGCTCGGGGGTCATCCCGCAGATTTCGGCCATCATGGGGCCGACGGCGGGAGGCGCGGTTTATTCGCCGGCCATGACGGACTACATCTTCATGGTCAAGAACACGAGCTACATGTTCATCACCGGCCCGGAGGTCATCAAGGCCGTCACCGGCGAGGAGATCAGCTTCGAGGAGCTCGGCGGAGCCAAGGCCCACAACGAGAAAAGCGGGGTGGCCCATTTCGCGTGCGAGAACGACAGCGACTGCATCGAGCAGATCCGGCGGCTGCTCTCCTATCTGCCTGCGAATAACATGGAGGACCCGCCCGCGGCGGTAACGGGCGATGACCCGCGCCGCACCGCCCCGGCCCTGGACGCCGTCATCCCGGACAACCCCAACCATGCCTACGACATGAAGGATGTGATCCGGGCCATCGTCGACAACGGCGAGTTCTTCGAACCGCACCAGTACTTTGCGCTGAACATCATCGTCTGCCTCGCGCGGCTGAACGGCCGTGTCATCGGCATCATCGCGAACCAGCCCAAGGCGCTGGCGGGCTGC
>DATITS010000180.1:0-2620 GCA_035467535.1 Desulfobacterales bacterium | reverse complement strand
GAAAAATGGTCTATCCCGGGGCCTCCCTATCGAAATTTTAACCTTGCTCTCACAAACGGCTAACGTTTCGGTATGAAAATGGGTTTTAACAGGATGTTGAAAAACAAGCATCAGGCCGTCAGCCAAGGCGTGCGGCGTTTTGGAAAGCGCAGCCTATTGAGCGATAGGTGAGCATTTACAATAGCCGCACAACGCCGGATCACGGCGTGAGGCGCGGTTTTTAAACAGCCTGCAAAACCGGTCACCGCCGCCGGGCGGGTGCGGTCCGGGTGGTGCGCTTCTTGATGTAGGGATTGCGCAGCACGATGGTTTGATCGCGGTCGGGCCCCACCGAAACGATGTCGATCGGCGTTTCGGTCAGCTCTGCGATCCGGTCCAGGTAGGTGCGGACATTTTTGGGCAGCCCGCGGTACGAGGTGACCCCCGAGATGTCGTCGGGCCAGCCCGGCAGCGTCTCGTACACCGGCCGGCATTGCGCAAGCACTTTCAGGCTTGCGGGAAATTCGCTCAGGGTGGTCCCCTGGTATTCGTAGCCGGTGCAGATCTTCAGGGACGCCAGCCCGTCCAGGACATCCAGCTTGGTGATGGCAAACCCGGTGACGCCGTTCAGGCGCACGGCGTTTCGCAGCAGCACGACGTCCAGCCAGCCGCAGCGCCGGCGCCGACCGGTGGTGGCGCCGAACTCGGCCCCTTTCTGCTGGAGGCGGTTGCCGATCTCATCGGTGAGCTCGGTGATGAAGGGGCCCCGGCCGACACGGGTCGTGTAGGCTTTCACGATCCCGACCACATCCGTGATCTCTTTCGGTCCGATGCCGACGCCGCAGCAGGCATTGGCGGCCACGGTGTTGGAGGAGGTCACGTACGGGTAGGTGCCGTGGTCGATGTCCAGGTGGGTCCCCTGGGAGCCTTCGAAGAGCAGCTGGCGTTTGTTCCGGACCGCCTCGTCGACCACAACCGACACGTTGGTCACATAGGGCGCCAGGCGCTCGGCATAGGCGCGGTATTCGGCGATGATGCGATCGGCATCCAGGGGCTCGGCCCCGAAGTAATTTTTCAGGTAGAAATTCTTCTCCTCGAGGACCGATTTCACCTTGGCGCTGAAGGTGTCGGCCTCGATCAGTTCGACGAAGCGGATGCCCCGCCGCGCGGCCTTGTCCTCGTATGCCGGGCCGATGCCGCGGCCGGTGGTGCCGATCTGCTGGGCGCCCTGTTTCTCCTCGCGGGCGACATCGATCTTGATGTGATACGGCATGATCAGGTGGGCGGTCTCGCTGATCTTGACCCGATCCGGCCCCGTCGGCACACCCTTGCTGGCGAGAAAGTCCATCTCTTTCAGCAGGCCGGCCGGGTCCACCACCATCCCGTTGCCGAGAATGCAGGTCTTGCCCTGGAGGATCCCGGAAGGCACCAGGTGGTTGATGATTTGTTCACCCTTGATCACCATGGTGTGGCCGGCATTGTTTCCGCCCTGAAAGCGCACCACGACATCGGCGTGCTCCGCCAGCAGGTCCACAATCTTGCCTTTACCTTCGTCGCCCCATTGGGTCCCGATCACGACAACATTGCCCACAGTCGATCTCCTTTTTCTTTTTACATACGCTTGCGGCGGAAAAATTCCTGCACGAGCTCGCGGCACTCCGGCTCGCAGACACCGGCGATGACCTCGATCTGGTGGTTCAAGCGCCGGTCCTGCCCCAGGTTGTAAAGGGAGCCGGCCGCGCCCCACTTGGGATCCGTGGCCCCGAAAACGAGCCGCGCCACCCGGGCATGAACGAGGGCCCCCATGCACATGGGGCAGGGCTCGATGGTAACATAGAGCGTCGTGTTCAACAACCGGTAATTTCTTATCTTTCCGGCAGCCTCGCGCAGGGCGATGATCTCGGCGTGGGCCGTGGGCTCGCACAGTTCGATGGTGCGGTTGCTGGCGGCTGCGAGGAGCTCTCCGGCCTCGGACACAAGGACGGCTCCTACCGGAACTTCGTCTGATTGTCCAGCCTTTTTCGCCTCTTGGAGCGCCAGTCGCATGTAGTCGATGTGCGGTTCCATCAACCTCGGAGATGTTGGGTCAGATATGTTTTAGCATTACGATATCCGCCACTTTTTCCAAGTGCCAAACGTACAAACACCTGCCCTGAATTGTTAACCATGAGCTTCGCAGCAACTAATTATTGACACCGGCCCCTGTTTATCCTAAGAATCGCTTTTACTCAAACACAAATTTCGCGCCCGTAGCTCAGCCCGGATAGAGCGCCGGACTACGAATCCGTAGGTCGCAAGTTCGAATCTTGCCGGGCGCACCAGTCACATCAAGGGGTTGCAGATTCAGGTCTGTGACCCCTTTTCCGTTTGTGTGTGAATCCGTGTGTGAAAAACTTTCGAATCCATCGTTCAGAACCCTCATGGCCTCTCGCTCTGAATCACCTATTGAGTGCAGGTAGATTTCCGTTGTAGCCCGGTTCTCGTGGCCCAGGAGCCGCTGAATTGATTCTATGGGAACGTTAGCCTGTTCCATGAGTGAAGCACCGAAATGACGGAGGGCATAGTATCGGAAATAATTCACTCCTGCCTTTGTGCACAGTGAGGCCATAATGCTGTTCCGGTCTTCGATAGGCCCGACAAG
>DATITS010000179.1:0-15596 GCA_035467535.1 Desulfobacterales bacterium | reverse complement strand
CGAAACCGGCACCGGCAAGGAACTCGTGGCCAACGCGATTCACAACGAAAGCCGCCGCGCCGGGGCGCCGTTCGTCCCCATCAACTGCGGGGCACTGCCCGAGGGGCTGATCGAAACGGAGCTCTTCGGGCACGTCAAGGGGGCCTTCTCCGGCGCCATCCGCGACAAGAAAGGCCGCTTCGAGCTGGCGGACGGCGGCACCGTTTTCCTGGACGAGATCGCCGAGCTCTCCAACACCATGCAGGTCAAGCTGTTGCGGTTTCTGCAGGAGGGCAAATTCGAGCGGGTCGGCGGGGAGCAGACCCTGCGCGTGAACGTACGGGTCATCAGCGCGACCCACCAGAACCTGAAAAAAGAGGTCGCACGCAACCGGTTTCGCGAGGACCTCTTCTACCGGCTCAATGTGATCCCCATTCACCTGCCCCCACTGCGGGAGCGCAGGATCGACATCCCGAACCTGGTCGATCACTTCCTGAAGGAGGCGGCCGAGCGCTATGGCCGGCAACCCCTCGAGGTTTCCAACGCGGCCCTCGCGCTGATGCTCGATTACCGCTGGCCGGGCAACGTGCGCGAGCTGCAAAACGCCGTGCAGTTCGCCTTCGTCCGGTGCGGAGGCAGCCGGATCACGCCGGAGAGCCTGCCCCTGGAGCTGCGCGAGGCGCTATCGGAGTGCGCCCGCCGGGGTCCGGCGAGGAAGCTTGAGGTCGAAACGGTGCGGGCGGCCCTGGAACGCACCGGCGGCAACAAGGCCAAGGCCGCCAAGCTCATGGGCGTGGGCCGGGCCACCCTTTACCGCTTCCTGAATGAGCACCCTCCGTCCTGAAAAGCGGGCCTTGCCGCTCAGCGCGCCAACCCCAGTTCCTGCTTCAGCCAGACTTTGATGTTCTCGTCCAGGGCGTAGACCCCCTTCAGCTCGCAGACGTCCTTCTCGAAGCGCTGGGGCAGCTCGAATTTCGCCAGCTCCTGAGCATCGTCGGAGTTGCGCCGGATCAGATAGATCCAATACGGCCGGGCCCAACAGTTGACCACGAAGTAGGTGGTGAAGTCGGCCTTCGAGCGGACCACGTAGCCGTCCCCCCTGGCCCAGTTGTTGCCCCACTCCAGGTAGAGCCGAACGGCCTCCTCCGGGGTCATATCCCAGTTGATCTCATCAATGAGATCCGCCTTGGTTTTCAACTCTTCGAGGGTGAACATCCCATCTTCCTCCTGTCGCCGTGATGGCCCCGCCGCCTGAACCGGTCGATGTGGCCGCAGCCGCAACGACCGGCCTATGAGTGGGCAGCGCCCGCGTGGGGCTGTTGGGAACCTAAAACATCCGCGCCGTTCTGTCCACCGCACCAAACGAACAGGGCGCCCCGGAGGGCGCCCTGGTTTCGTATCTGCGGATTCGGATGGGAAATGCTACGCGGCCGCGTCGAGCGAGCGGCGGTCGGCCATGGACATCAGCGTGCGTTCGCGGGCCTTGTCGATCCCGAGCGCTTTGCGCTTCTTGTCGATGTGCGCGATGATCATGCGCGCCATCTCGTAGGGGTCGATGGCAAAGCCCCACTTGCCCATGCCCATGGTTTCGAGCTCTTCGAACAGGTGCTTGTGGAACTTCGTACCCTCCACGATGGGGAAGGTGACACCGAAGACCGTGAAGACGCCGGAGGCCACGAAGTACTGGCCGATGGAGATGGCCTTCTCGCTCATGTACTCGGGTGCGGCGCCCGCCACCGGCAGATCGGCGATGCTGTTGCCCAGGCCGCCGGTCCTGACCATCTCGGAGGCCGCGATCAGGATGCGGCTGTTGTCGACACAGGAGCCGATGCCGAGGACCGGCGGCATGCCGACCGTCTCGCAGACTTCCTTCAAACCGGGGCCGGCCATGTGCGCGGCCTCAGGGGTCGTCAGGCCCGCCTTGGCCAGCGCGATCTGGGAGCAGCCGGTCTGCAGCACCAGCACGTCGTTCTTGATCAACTCCTTGACGAGTTCGACGTGCACCCAGTCCTGTTTCATCCGGGGGTTGGTGCAGCCGACGACCCCGGCCACCCCGCGGATGCGGCCGTTGATGATGTTGTCGTTCAAGGGGGTGTAAGAGCCGCGGAAAGTCCCGCCGAGCATGTAGTTGATGTACTCGTGCGAGAAACCGTGCACGCCCATGTTCTTGATTTTGGGGATCTCGATCTTGGCCGTGCGGTTCTTGAAGCGGCCGATGGCCTGGATGACCATCTCATCCGTGCACTCTTTTGGCTTGTGGTCGTTGAACTCGATGTGGGTGACACCCTCGATGTGGGCGCGCGGGTTGGTGGTGATGAGCTTCGTGCCGTAGCATTCGGCCACCTTGGCCAAGCCCTGCTTGATGCACTGCACGTCGACGCACATGGCGTCCACGGCGCCGGTGACCAGGATGGCCTCCGTCGACATGAAGTTTCCGGCATGGGGGATGCCGTGGCGGACCAGCACCTCGGCGCCGGAGCAGCACATCCCCACCAGGTTGATGCCCTTGGCGCCGGCGGCCTTGGCGGCCTGCACCAGGGTGGGCTCGTTCACCGACTCGATCATGGATTCGAACATGTTCGGCTCGTGGCCGTGGACGATGATGTTGACCTGGTCCTCCTTGAGGACCCCCATGTTCACTTCGATCGAAACCGGCGTCGGAATGCCGAAAAGGATGTCGGAGATCTCGGTTGCAACCATGGAGCCGCCCCAGCCGTCGGCCAGTGCCGTGCGGCTGAACTGCTTGGTGATGTTGACATAGTCCTGGTCGACTCCCATGTGGGTGCGGTGCATCATCTCCATGATTTCCCGCATGGCCCCGCGCGGCACGATACCCTGCTTGCGCCAGGTTTCGAGCGTTTTCGGGGGCACTCGTTTGGCAAAGGGGATCTCGCCCTCCACCTGGGTGTAGGTGCGCTCGAGTTCTTTGTAGAGGTCCTTGGCGATGTCAATCAACTCCCGGCCCTCGGTTGCAATGCCGATGGACTCGGCGACCGCCTTGAGTTTCTCGGGGTTTTTGATCGTGTAATCTTTGATATGGCCGTTGACCACCTCGCGGAAGAGGTCCAGCATGCTCATGCCGTGGTCGGTGTGGGCGGCGCAGCCGGACGTTACGAAACGGGCGAAATTACGGGCCTGGATGGTGTCGATCGTGGCGCCGCAGACACCCACTTTGGAATAGGGGTCGCGCGCGTTCAGGCGGCAGGGACCCATGAAGCAGTGCTTGCAGCAGGCCGACTCCGAACCGATGGGGCAAGCCTTCATGCTGTAGGCGCGCTCGAAGGCGGTTTCGACGCCATCGCGCCGGGCTTTGGTGAGCATCTGGGCCGTGGCTTCGCAAGTGGTGAAATCCCTGGGCTCAGGCATCTCCTTCTCTTTTTTCTTGGAGATGAGTTCCTTTTTCTCTTCCATGCGGAGTTCCTCCTTCGTGGAAAGATTGAAAAACGTCTAGGGCTACGCCGGTTATTTTAATTTGTTAGGCGCGGTAGGGTGCCGAGTTGGTGTTTTGCCTACTTGGCCTACGGGAAAAAATATGTTTTGTCAAGGGGCACAAAACAGGGACACGAAACACCCCCTAATTTTGATAGATAAAAACTATTTCCGTGCCATACATGGGCCTGATGGTGCGATGCGTGCCGACCGACTGACAGCCATTGCGATTTTTCCCTTGTCAGTTTGAATGATTTCGTGTTTTATACTAACCACTCAATAGCTCCACCCGGACGAACCGAATCAGGCCGTCGGCAACGCACCATTCATCATCCGTACCGCCACCCCCACGTGGCGGTACGCCAGGAAAGGAAATTCGTATGTCGGAATCTGAAAAAACACCGCCTTCGGAAGACAGCTCCCAGCCGGATGTGAAAATATTTTCCCTGAGCACCTGCAGCCACTGTAAAGCCGCCAAGAAGTTCATTGGCGAGTGCACCATCAAATATGATTTTGTCGATGTGGACATGCTCGAGGGGGACGAGCGCAAGGCCATCATTGCAGATGTGAAAAAATTCAACCCGCGCTGCTCCTTCCCCACCATCATCATCGGGGAGAAGGTCATCGTCGGGTACAAAGAAACGGAAATCAAGGAGGCGTTGGGTCTTAAATGAACGCTCAGCAGCTCTACGACATGATGAAAAAAGTGCAGGAGCCCAAAGGCTACTTTTTCAACACGGACACCGGGCGCGTCTTCGAACTGCTCGACGCGCTGATCCTGAACAAGCAGCGCTACGGGTACATGGGCTGCCCCTGCCGCCTGCTCGCCGGCGACCGCGAGAAGGACCGGGACATCATCTGCCCCTGCGTCTACAGCGCGCCGGACATCGCCGAATACGGCAGCTGTTACTGCAACCTCTACGTGTCGAAGGCCTGGAACGAGGGCAAGCTGGCGCGCGACTACGTGCCCGAACGCCGCCCGCCTGAGAAGATGTCTTTCTGACCGTTCTTGACTTTTTAATGAGAGGTCTCCAATGGAAGAAGAGTGCAAAATTACGCTCAACACCGGTTTGCGCGGTGTCACCATCGCCAACACCCGCATTTGCGAGGTCGACGGAAAAAACGGCCGTCTGGTCTACCGCGGATACATGATTCAGGATTTGGCAAAAGCGAGCTACGAGGAGGTCGCCTACCTGCTCCTCTACGAACACCTGCCGGAGGCCGAAGCGTTAAAGAGCTTCCGCACCCAATTGGCCGCCGAACGGGGAATCCCCTCGGAGCTCATCGCCGCCCTCAAAACGCGGCCATCCAAGGCGCTGCCGATGGACGTTCTCCAGGCCGCGGTGCCCATGCTCGCACACCACGACCCCGACATCGCGGAGCACACCCGGGAGGCCGCCCTGCGCATGGCCCATCGGCTGATCGCCAAGTTTCCGACCGTTATCGCCGCCTGGCACCGCATCCGCAGCGGCAAGGACCCAGTCACGCCGTCGCCGGAGCTCGGTCACGCCGCCAATTTCCTCTACATGCTGAACGGACAGACTCCGGACGGAACCGCGACCCGGGCCATCGACACGGCCCTCGTCCTGCACGCCGAGCACGCGTTCAACGCCTCCACGTTTGCCGCCCGCGAGGTGGCTTCCACCCAGGCGCACATGTATGCGGCGGTCGCCGCCGGTGTGGGCTCGCTCTCCGGAGCGCTCCATGGCGGCGCAAACGCCAAGGTCATGCAGATGCTGCTCAAGCTCGGCAGTGCCGACAAGGTGGCCGATTTCGTCAACGCCGAGCTCGACGCGGGCCGCAAGATCTTCGGGCTCGGCCATGCCGTCTACGACGTGGACGACCCCCGGGCGCACATCCTGGCTCCGATGTCCAAGGCGCTGGGGGAAGGTCTCGGCAACCCGCGGTGGTACGAGATGTCGACCCTGATCGAGAAGACCGCCAAGGAGATCTTCCGCACGCGCAAAAACGCGGACATCCCCGTAAATGTCGATTTTTACAGTGCTTCCCTTTACTATTACCTCGGGATTCCGGTCGATCTGTTCACGCCGGTGTTCGCTATCGCCCGCGTGGCCGGTTGGGCGGCGCACATCATCGAGGAGCAGTTTGGGGGGGCCGCGGCCAAGCCCGTGCTCTACCGCCCGGAATCCGATTACATCGGGGACTACTGCGGACCCGATGTGTGCGAGTTCGTTCCTCTTGAAAAGCGCAAAAAGGGATAGAATCGATTCCCTGCAGCAAGCTGCAGGGAATGAGCTCGCTTTCGCGGTTCAACTGGAAGGCTGAAGTCTGCTTCGACGGAAACACCGACGACCACTATCGCATCCCCTGCCTGCGGTTGACAAACCCGGGCCCACTCCCTAGCATTCTTTAAACCACTGTGAAGGGGCGGATCGATGAAAATCGTGATCATCGGGGCGACGGGCTTTGTGGGCTCGCGCTTGACCCGGGACCTGCTCGAAAGCGGCCACGCCGTGACGGGCGTGGCCCGCTCGGAGCCGAAGACGGAAACGGCCCACCCGAGCCATCGCTTCATCGCGGCAGACACCACCCGGCCGGGAGAGTGGATGAAGGCTCTGGCAGAGGCCGATGCCGTCGTGAACCTCGCCGGACGTTCCATTTTCCAGCGCTGGACCGAGACCGCCAAAAAGGAAATTCGGGACAGCCGCATCCTGACCACCCGCCATGTGGTCCAGGGCCTGCCGTCGGGAAAACCGGTGGTTCTGGTCAGCGCCTCCGGCGTCGGCTACTACGGCAACCGCGGCGACGACCTGCTCACGGAGGACGCCCCCGCCGGGGAGGACTTCCTCGCCAGGATTTCAGTGGATTGGGAAAGGGAGGCGCTCGCGGCGGCGGCCAAAGGAGCCCGGGTGGTCCTGGCGCGCCTGGGGGTGGTGCTGGGAAAAGGCGGCGGCGCCATGGCCCGGATGATCCCGGCCTTCAAATTTTTCGTGGGCGGCCCGATCGGAAACGGACGGCAGTGGTTTCCGTGGATCCATCTGCAGGACCTTTCGGAGGCCATGCGGTTTCTGCTCGAGCAACCGGAGATCAGCGGACCGGTCAACCTCTGCGCGCCCGACCCGGTCACCAACCGCGATCTTGCCGGCGCCCTCGGCCGCGCCTTGAACCGCCCGGCCTGCTTACCCGCACCGGCCTTCATGGTCCGTTTGGCGCTCGGGGAGTTCGGCGGTGTGCTGCTCGGCAGCCAGCGGGCGGTCCCACAGAGGCTGCTGCAGCATCACTTTGTCTTTCGCCATCCGGATATTCACTCCGCCGTTAAGGCCGTTGTGCACGACTAAACCGCATGGGGCCTGCCGGCATGAGGACGCACGCATGACCTTCGACGACATTGATGAGACTGGCCGGCAATTCCTCAAACGGTTGTTCGAGCAAACGGAAGGTCAACCCGCCCGGCAGGTCTCCATGTATGACGTCGGTGCGGCGCTGGGCTGGGACCGAGAGACAGCCTCGCGGGCGGCGCAGGATCTCATGGCCGCAGGTCTGGTGGAAGTCAGGACGCTGTCCGGAGGGATCGGAATCAGCGCCGCTGGGGGGGCCGTGGTGCCGGCAGCACTCGGCTCCGGCAACCGGAACGCGGCCCTGGCCCGACTTGGAAGCAGCCGCCTCATGGACAAAGCCGCCGGCCAGGCTGTCGAGTTGGTCTGCGACGCTATCAAAGCCCAAGCCGGCAGCCTGGGGCTTGACTTCGACACGTTAGCGGAGTTGATGGCCGATCTCAAGACGGTCAGCGACCAGTTGGGTTCTCCCCGGCCGAAGACCGCCATCGTGCGCGAAGGACTGCGCTCGCTCGAAGGGGTGTTGAAGCGATTTGCAGGCAACCAAAATCTGGCCTCTGTCAGGGCCCTGATCGGTGATTGAGGGCAAGCGCTTCTCCCGGAGCTGGAATGCCGAAGGCCGCATTATCGAGATGGATTTCGGCGCGTTCGTTTATTTTTTTGTGACGCGCGACCTGATCGAGCAGGGGCGGGTCACGGAGGCGTTCATCGACAACGACATCCCCGGCTCGGACCGCTGCCCGATCGGCCTGGTGCTGCACGTGTGAATTGGACACTGTGATTCAGGACTCCCCTCATATCGTAGCGATCTACGGCAGCCCGCGCCGCGACGGGAACACCGCCAGACTTCTGCGGGAGGCGATCGCCGGGGCCCGCGCGGCCGGCGCCCGGGTGGACGAGATCGTGCTGCGGGACCTCAAGCTGTCCCCCTGTCTGGAGATCTACAGCTGCAAGCAGGGCGGGGAGTGCCGCATCCGCGATGATTTCCAGAAGGTGCGTGACCTGGTTATGTCCTGCGGGGGGCTCATGCTGGCATCCCCGATCTTCTATTACGCCGTGAGCGCCCATACCAAGATTCTGATGGACCGCTTCCACTCCGTGTGGGTGCAGAAGCACTGGGTGGAAAAACGTACCGGGGCGGAGCTTGGGCAACGCCGCAAGGGGCTGTTCATCTCAGCCGGGGCCACCCGGGGCCGGAAGCTCTTCGAGGGAACACTGCTCAGCATGCGCTACTTTTACGACACCCTGGACATGGACCTCTGGAAGACGCTGCTCTACCGGGGTCTCGAAGAGGCGCAGGACGTTCTGAACCACCCGGAGTATTTGGACGAGGCCCGTCGGGCGGGGGAGGAACTCGCCGGGGAGCTCACCGGGTGGGCGCCCGCACCGCACCGGCATTCGGCCGCCAACGCAACTTTGAAACACGACCCCAAATGACGTTAGGACCGCTAACATGACATTGACGTTTTCACCCATCGACATGGACCGGCAGGCAGACTACCTGGCACTCCTTGCGCAGTGCCCGCAGGTGGCCTCGGACTACAGCTTTCTCAACATCTGGGCCTGGGCCGAAGAGTACGGCCTGCGCTGGGCCTGGGACGATAAACTGGTCTGGATCCAGCAGACCCGCCCGCAGGAGGCGCTGTGGGCGCCGATCGGCCCGTGGGAAGCGGTCGACTGGGGGTCGGTTTTTGCGAACACCGCAGCGGGCCCGACGACGTTCATCCGGGTGCCCGAGACGCTGGCCGGTATCTGGCAGGCCCGGCTCGGCGCCCGTGCGCTCAGCGAGACGGAGCGGGGCAACTGGGATTATCTCTACGCCGCAAGCGATCTGATCGACCTGCCGGGCAACCGGTTTCACAACAAGAAGAACCTGCTCAACCAGTTCGTAAATTCCAACGCCTTCACCTATCTCGATTTCGGCCCCCGGCTGATCGAACAGGCCATGGCCATGCAGGCGGACTGGTGCACCTGGCGCGACTGCGAGTCCTCCGACATGCTCGCCGCCGAGAACCGGGCCATCCTGCGGATCTTCGACCGCTGGGACCGGTTCGACCGGGTCATGGGCGGAGCCCTGTTCGTGGAAAGCATCATCGTCGCCTACACGCTGGCCGAGCCGCTGACCGCAGACACCCTCGTCATCCATTTCGAAAAGGGATGCCCCGCCTACAAGGGCGTCTACCAGGCCATCAACCAGCTGTTTGTCGCCCGCTCGGCCGGCGGCTTTCGCTTCGTCAACCGCGAACAGGACCTGGACAACGAAGGGCTGCGCAAGGCCAAGCTCTCCTACAACCCGGTCGAATTTCTGAAAAAGAGCAAGGTCACGATCACCGGTTGAGAAGGGGGGGGCTGCGCGAGCCTGCGCGGTGCCTTCCCGCCCATGGGGACATGAGCAGGAGGTGCAAGATGAGCACGGGTGCCACCAAACAGGATACGTGCAAGATAGGGGCAACGGAGCTCTCCGGTTACCGGACGCGGCTTCCCGGCATCACCGAGGCGATCATCGCCAGCTGCTCGGAGCACGATTGCCAGACGCTCATCGACTACGAGCCGTTCCCGTCCCGGCCGGTCGTGGTGGAGATCATCGGCCGCGTTCGCGAGCTGCTCTTCCCCGGCTATTTCAGCCGCGAAAAGATCGACCCCGTGACGCTGCGCTACAGCATGGGGCAGGCCGCCACCGGGGTGTTCGACCGGCTGGCCGAACAGATCTGCCGCAGCATCCGCCACGACTGCTTCCGCTACGAGCAGCCCTGCACCGATTGCGAGAACCGCGGCCACGAACTCGCCCTGCAGTTCCTCCAGGACCTGCCGGCCATCCGCAGGGTCCTGTCCACGGATGTAGCCGCCACGTACGACGGCGACCCGGCCGCGCGCAGCTACGATGAAATCATCTTCAGCTACCCGGGCATCTATGCCATCGCGGTCTACCGGGTGGCTCACCGCCTCTTCGAGCTGGGAGTGCCGCTCCTGCCGCGGATCATGACCGAACATGCCCACAGCCTGACCGGGATCGACATCCACCCCGGGGCCGAGATCGACGAGAGCTTTGCCATCGACCACGGAACAGGCGTGGTGATCGGAGAGACCACCCGCATCGGCAAAAACGTCCGCATCTACCAGGGGGTGACGCTGGGGGCCTTGTCGCTGCCCAAAAACGCCGGCAAACAATACCGCGGCCGGAAACGCCATCCCGATATCGAGGATGACGTGATCATCTACTCCGGCGCCACCATTTTAGGAGGCGAAACCGTCATCGGCGCCCGTTCGGTGATCGGCGGCAATGTGTGGGTCACCGCCTCGGTCCCACCCGACACCATGGTGGTCATGGAGACCCCCCGGTTGATCTACAAGACGCAGGAAAGCCCGGAGCATTCCAAACCCTAACCGATTCGCATCCATGGCAGAAGGAGCCCGCCCATGAAATACTACGCCACCATCGGCAGCACCATCGGATCGACCCCCCTGGTGCAGCTGAACCGCATCGCCGCCGGCCTGCCGGCCCGGATTTTCGCCAAGCTGGAATTTTTCAACCCGCTGGGAAGCGTCAAGGACCGCATCGCCGCCGCCATGATCGCGGCAGCAGAGCGGGAGGGGAAAATTACGCCCGACACCCTGATCGTCGAGCCCACCAGCGGCAACACGGGCATTGCGCTCGCCTTCATCTGCGCGGCCAAGAATTACCGCCTCTGCCTCACCATGCCGGAGACCATGAGCGTCGAGCGGCGGAAGCTGCTGACGCACCTGGGCGCGGAACTCGTGCTCACCCCGGGTGCGGGCGGAATGAAGGCCGCCATCGACACGGCGCAGGAAATTCTCGCCTCCCGAAAGAACGCCTTCATGCCCAACCAGTTCGCCAACCCGGCCAACCCGCGCATCCATCGCGAGACCACGGCCGAGGAGATCTGGCACGACACGGAAGGCACGGCGGACATCCTGGTCTCCGGGGTCGGCACGGGCGGGACCATCACCGGCATCTCCCAGGTGATCAAGGCGCGCAAGCCCTCCTTCAAATCCATTGCGGTCGAGCCGGCCGGCTCCCCGGTCATCTCGGGCGGCCCGAAGGGCCCGCACAAGATCCAGGGCATCGGCGCCGGCTTCATCCCCGAGGTGCTGGACCGCTCCATCCTGGATGACATTGTCACGGTGAGCAACGAGGACGCCTTCGAGACCGCGCGGGAGCTTGCCAAAACCGAAGGTCTCCTGTGCGGCATCTCCTCCGGGGCTGCGACCTGGGCGGCCCTGCAGGTCGCCCGGCGGCCGGAGGCCGCCGGCAAGCTCATCGTCGTCATCTTGGCGAGCACCGGCGAGCGCTACATCTCAACCGAGCTGTTCAAACCATGACCGGCTGTCAGCAGTCAAAAACCAGAAACCCTTCAGCCTTCAGCCTTCGGTCTATCAACCTGATTAGTTACCCGCCCGACTTCACTCACCATGCCAACATGATGAAACGATCCACGGGGGCGTAATCATCGGTCAGGGGTGCAACTCCTGCCTCCGCGGGGACATCCAGCCGCTTGACCAGCATAGCGGCCATGTCCTGGTTTGTAGCGGTCAGGCGGGGCTCATCCGCGCCGGATGTTATCCTTCCGTGTTTTTCAACTTTCGCCAGGCAATCCAACTGGTATATTGCAAGAAAATGAAAAATCATTTATCTTCGATCGGAGACCTCAACCGGACGGCGGCACAGAGCCGCTGCCGGAGAACAAACAGCGATTTCAAAAAAAGTGTCACACCAGGATCAAGCGGCAGCATAACAACGTTTGCAATCAACCCGACCATCGGCTGTAAAATCGCCGACTGGCTGCCAGCCCTGTGTCCGGCCTCGCAGCCCAAAACCACAGGTGCGGTATAGTCCACCCGGCAGCCTCCGATGATACGATACCTTCAGACCACCGCCTGGCCCTACCTGCGTTCCACCGTGCTGCCCTGGAAACCGTTGCAGCTGCTGATTCAAACCGGGCTGAAGTGGGACCGCGACAACTGCCCCGGCATGGCGGCCGCCCTCTCCTACTACGCGCTCTTCTCTCTTTTCCCGTTGCTGCTGGTGATCCTCAGCATCGTGGGGGCTCTGATCGGCCCTGACACGGAGGCGTTCCGCTACATTGAGAAGATGATCGTGCGGGACCTGCCGCCGACCGTGTACGACATGGTGGTCGGGACCGTCATCGCGCTCAACGAGAAAAGTGTGGGCGCCGGGATTGTGGGCTTCAGCCTTCTTTTTTTCACCGCCAGCACCCTGTTTGCAATCCTCCGACAGTCGGTGAACAAAATCTGGGAATCCCCCGCCCGCCTTTCCGAAGCCGGTTCGATCCCCAAAATGGTGCTGTTTTTCATCGTCAACAAACTCTTTGCCTATCTGCTGGTTCTGGCCACGGCCCTGCTGCTGCTGACTTCTCTGGTGGCGAACATCTTCATCGGGGCCGTCCTCGAGTGGGTAACCCACTTTCAGGAAAACTTCGCGTTTATCCGCCAGGTGGACGAACTGCAGCTAACCCGGGGGCTTCAGGTCGGCTCTTCCATTTTTATCCTGAGCCTCACGCTGTGCGTTCTATTCAAAGTGCTGCCCACCGTCCGCCCCCGATGGCACGATGTCTGGCTGGGGGCCTTGATAACGGCGCTGTTGCTGGTCGGGCTGCAGCAGTTTGCAACCAGCAGCGTTGTCTCCGTCTTCAGCAAATTCTTGTCCTACGGGGTGATCGGCAGCGTTATGATTTTGATGTTGTGGATTTTCATGGCTTGTCAAATTTTCTTTTTGGGCTGTGAGTTTTCCTTCGTATATGCGCACATCTATGGCAGCCGGCGATCAGGAACCGGGCAGGAAGTATCCTGAAACACCTCTAAAATTCGGGATGAGTCCACCCTTTCTACGAGCAGGAGGCGCTCCTCACCACCGGTGGTGTGTTCATCCGGTGGCAGCACGCTGACCGATGGGACCTTCGATTGCGGGGCATGAGATTCGAACAGGCCGGAGTATGGACCATCCGCTTGACACTTTTGGGGGCATTGCTATTTTGGTGGCTCGCCAACAACCGCTTCCTGTCGGCATGGCCGCCACGCATAGCGTGTTGGGAATGCAGGCCCAATCGTCGCCCCCTTCGTGGATGATGTTGTCTGTAACCGGCTGTTACTTTTTTGGCAGAGGAGTTGCCTCCGGATATTTCACGAAGATCTCTTTGCAGGACCAGTCATGAACTTCAGAGAGTAGAAGGAGGGAGATTTATGGCGAGTTCACTTGCAGGTGTATTGGCTATTGCATATGGTGCAGTCTTTGCGCTGTTTGGCTATCCCATTTTCCGTATTTTTCTGCCGATTTACGGAGGAATTATTGGCTACATTTTGGGAGTCACCGTCGTTGCACCCGATTATCCGATAGCAGCCCTGGTCATTGCGGTCATCCTTGCGATCTTGTTCGCCAGCGCAGCTTACCTTTACTGGAGTGTAATGATCGGCGTTGCCGGAGCGATTCTTGGATATGGCCTGGTTACTGTCATAGTCGGGGCCCTGTGGCCTTCAGCCACTTATACACCATTGCTGGTCGGTCTGGTGGGCGCCTTGGCCGGCTCATACGTTTTCATTTACGCCAAGGATGCTATGGTCATGGTGGCCAGCGCACTCAATGGCGCAATGATCGTGGCATGGGGATTTCGTACATGGCTTTATCCCGGTTCGAGGATCTTGGATTCTTTTACAATCATTGCATTCGTCCTCGTGGCAATTACAGGCCTTGCGGTGCAACTCAAATTTTTCGGTCAGCAACGGAAATATTCCCAAAAGACCCTAAATGAACCGGCGAAGGATAATAAATAAGGCAATCAGTCCGGTTTTGGCGACAGATCGCACAGGTTATTGGCCGCCTGATCGGGCGGGAGGCGGCCGAGATCCTCTACATGTCACGCCATCTGCGGGAGGGGGGGAGGGCTATGGGCAGGTCGAAAGCCACGTCCGCCAGGTGTACAACGGAAACGTCGGCTGGTTCGGCGGGGACGTCTACGACATCAATCCGCTGTCGCTGAAGGAAGAAGCGGAGCGGACCGTCGCGATGACGGGCGGCCGCAGCGCGGTGCGGAAGGCCGCCGCCGAAGCGGCCAAACAGGGCGGTCTTGCGAACTGGCGCTGGAGCCTCAAGCTCACGTCTCTCTTGTTGCGGCTCGACACCCTGGAACATTTTTACAAGTAAGGCTATGAGGCACGGGGGCCCGTCACGCCGCCGGTTCAGTTTTTCTTCGCACGCCGGAAATAGGACCCCACCCGCCCGATCTGCAACTGCCACCAGCCGAACTTCTCGGTGAGCCACTTGTAGAGGGCGGCGCCGACCAACGTGCCGAGGGCGACCGAGGTGATCACAAACACCACCGTGATCAAGCCATCGAGCCCGGCGGCGCGGTCGCTCAACATGCGCGTGACGCTCAGCAGGCCCAAGGCGCCCGGTACCAGCAGCCAGAAGGTGGGCAGGAAGGTCACGGTCGCCGGCGGACCGCGGAAGCGCAGCTGAATCAAGTAGCCAAGCGGTGTGGCCACCAGCGTGCCAAAGAAACCGCTGATCTCGCAGCCCAAAAATCCGACCGCGAGCCGCTGCGCCGCAAAGGCGATCAGCAGCACCAGGAGAATCCACTGCAGCGAGTTTCGCGGTGCCGAGAAGTGAAGATAGACTCCCAGGCCGAACACCAAGACGCCGGCCCAGGACGCCTCGAACACTTTCACGTACTGCGCGGCGGAGTAGATCAGGTCGTTGGAACTATAGCCGACGAGCACGGCGCCCACCGCGAGACCGAACGCCAGCAGCACCAGTTGCACGAAGCCGGCGATCAGACGGCTCGCGCCGCTTACCATGTCGCCGTAGGCGAGCTCCACCATGCCGAGTGCGAGCATGCCGCCCGGCAGGAAGGTCACCAGCGGCGGCACCAGCGCGTGCAGGGGATCCACCGGCAGCCCATACCTGACCGCGAGAAAAACGAGCGCAGAGACAAACGCCGCGGCGATCACCGGCAGCGGCACCGCCAGCACGGCGCGCCCGCGGTTGGACAGCTTCACCGCGCCCACGATGAAACCAAGCACGGCCGCCGCCGCCAGGTTGGCGACCGTCGGCATCAGCACCATCGCCAGGCCGACGGTTAGAATCGTGTGGCCCACGACGATCCCGACGGCGCCGAAACGTGCCTTCTGGGCCAGGATCGCTGAGAGCCGCTGCAGGCCCTCGCCCGGCGCCCCCCCCGCGTTCTGTGCCGCCTCGCCGACGGCGTAAACGTCCGCGATCTGGTCCAGTCGCAGTGTCTGCGGCTCACATTCGGCCAGGGTCACGCGTTCGCCCGCTTCGTCGTGAATTGAAATGAACACGGCGGTGGGAAACGCCACGACGCGAGACTTGCGCATCCCGTAGGCCGACGCGGTGCGGCGCAGGATCAGCTCCACCTTCGCCGTCTGCTCGCCGCAGGCAAGATAGGCCTGCCCCAGCCGGAACATGAACTCGAGCAGGGTCGCCGTGTCGGGTGCCGTGGATTCTGTCTTCATAATTCGGTCTCGCTCCGGGTCTTCCCGACGGCGGGCTCCCGCGTAGGGTCTTGCCGCCCTATCCGTTCAGATCTGCCCGTCAGTGCCTGTGGAGCCCTTTACAAAGGGACGAGAGATTTGCTGTCTGGAGAATATTTAAACACCGCATATCGAAATGGGTTAACTTCGTGGCACTTTCTGTTATTGTTTTGTATCCGGCAAAACAGGTTGAAAGAAGATTTCGGCGCCAACAATGTCATGGCTGGAGGGCACAACACGGCGTCTCTGCACCTGATGTCTGGGATTATCGCCTTGTTTTTATATCAGGTTCTACGTTTGCTCGGTTAGGTTGTCAAGGATCAAAAAAGCTTGCTTGTACAAAGCGCCAACTGCTTATTTTGCAGG
>DATITS010000178.1:0-31532 GCA_035467535.1 Desulfobacterales bacterium | reverse complement strand
GAACGACTACCTGACGCTTTGCATGGCGGGTGCGGTGGCCTGGGTCATCGGCAGTTTCATCGCCGTCTACGGCTTGCGTGCCTTCAAGAAGGCGCGGTTTGCACTTCTGTTTCTGGTCTTCACCATTCCCATACCGGTGTTTCTTCTGAATGGGGTCGTCACCGCGCTGCAGCATGCATCCGCCGAGGCCGCCGACATCGTTTTCCGGCTGACCGGGGCATCCTACCACCGCAGCGGCCTGGTTTTCGAATTTCCCAACGTGTCGGTGCTGGTGGCCGAGCAGTGCAGCGGGATCCGCTCGAGCCTGGCGCTTTTCATCCTGAGCATCATCACGGGCTACCTGTTCCTGCGCACATGTTCCCGGCGGGTCATCCTGGCGCTCGCCATCTTCCCCATCACGGTTGTCAAGAACGGTTTTCGGATCGTGACGATCACGCTTTTGGCCAATTACGTCGACATGCGCTTTCTCACCGATCATTGGATACACAGCAGCGGGGGGATCCCGTTTTTTGCGGTGGCGATGGGCATGTTCATTCCCTTGGTCTGGGCGCTTCGAAGGACCGAAAAATCAGGCACAGAGACCGATGGGAAGGGCATGATAGTGCCTAAAGTGCCTATAGTGCGCTAAAGTTGACAGGCCTTTTCTCGGTTCGACTGCATTTATTTCAGACGATAAATTTTTGGCCGCATGGCCATAATGCGTGTACCCTGCACTATGGAATATTATCCCCATTCGTGTTGAAAAGAATTCCCTTTTTTGCTGTCGAATTAGGCGGGCCGATTGTATGAAACCCATGAAAACAAACTGTTGGTACACCCGCGACAGACTGGCATGCGTTTTGAATATTATATCCCTAATTGAAAGCCCGAACCCGGACATTTCACGAGTCGAGGTGGCTGCAACCGCAAGGCGTCGGGCCATGAAGCTGTACTATGGTACCGCGAATGGCCCGCAACGCAGCGGATGCGGCCAGGTCGGCTCGCCCGAAGGGTGAGAATTTTTCAGGATCGCTCCGTGTATGTTTCATGCAGAGGTGTTGGGTACAAACGGTGCCGGTTGGAAAAGCTGAACCCATGAGTTCAATCGATCGGGTGCATTCATAAAATCTTGATACTGAAAAATATTCATGAAATGTTTGGGCTAAAAGCTCAACTCCTGCTAATGCTCGAGGGGAGGGTTCGAGACCATGGGAGATGTTTGCTTGAGTGAGAGTGTTGCCAGCCCGGGCCTGAAAACGGTTCCAGGCGGAAGTGTTAACAGCCGAAAGCGGCCGCGGGTGTTTTCGTACAAGCTTGCCCTGCTCACAACCGATATGGCCGCCGGCCTGGGTGCCGCCGTTATTGGGACCTGGATCCTCGGGCAGGGGGCCATCGAGGGGATGGATGCACTTCAGCAGGCCGTTTTCATGGCTCTTTGCCTGACACCTGTCGCTTTTTTTCACAATTTCCATCTTTACAGCTACCACCTGATCTATTTCCCAAGGCGCCACCTGATGCAACTTGCCAAGGCCTGTGGCCTGGGGCTGTTCAGCCTCGCCATCATGACCTTGACCTTCAAGTGGCCCGAATATGTGTCGCCGGACCTCTTCATTCCCAGCGTGGTCGCTTTTTCACTGGCGGTCCTGCTGATCAATCGCTTTCTGGTCAATCGTTTCTTGGAAGACAAGATCGTCGTGATGCTCAAGGCCCTGGGCTTGGCTCTTTTTGTCGTCGGCCTGATCATGTTCCTGGAGCCGCCCGGTGAAGCCGTGATTCCGCAGCACCTCCACAAGGCCCTCTTCGGGTGCTTGTTGGCGGCTTTCACTCTGGCCGTGGTCCGCTGCCTGATGGTGCACCTGTTGTTCAACGTCGTCCTTCGGCGCCGCTTCCGCCGGCAAGTGCTGCTGATCGGGATGAACCAAGACGCCGAACGGATCACCGACCTCATCATCCGGCAGAAAGCGCCTTTCTGGATCGCCGGAACGGTGAGCCCTCTGCCAAGCGACCGGCTTTTCGCCACGGTTCCTAAAGGCAACCTCGGGCGAATCCAGGATCTGGAAGCGATTCTCGGCGAACAGTTCTTCCAGGAAGCCATCATCACAGATGAGACCATCGAGAAGGCGGAGCTGATCCGGTTGCTGGATTTCTTCACCACGAAAGGCATTGACGTCTGGTTCTTGCCGAAACTGATGCCGATCATCGAGATGAAGCTCTACACCGACAATCTCTGCGGGATGCCCATGATTAGATTGAGCAGCCGGCAGCATCAATGGCTGTTCAGAAGGATCAAGTACGCGTTTGACGCGGTGGCCGTTTTAATCGGGTTTATCATGGCGCTGCCGTTGTTTGCGGCATTTGCGCTGGCCATCAAGCTGACCTCGGAGGGGTCGGTGTTCTACCGCGCGCAGGCCGTGGGCAAAGGCGGCCGTTTTTTCGATATGTACAAGTTCCGGTCGATGATCACCGGCGCCAGTAAGGAGATCCACAAGGAATACGTGACCCGCCTCATCAATGGGGAAATCACCCCGGACGGATCCGGAAAGCCCATTAAAATCACCAATGATTCCCGCGTGACCAGAGTCGGCAGAATCCTGCGCAAGACCAGCCTGGACGAGTTGCCCCAGCTGATCAACATTCTCAAGGGCGAGATGAGTTTGGTGGGACCGCGACCCTGCCTGCCCTACGAGTACAAGGTTTACAAAGAGTGGCACAAGAAGCGCACCGCGGTCAGGCCCGGGATTACGGGGCTTTGGCAGGTGGTGGGCCGCAGCGAAGTGAGCTTCGAGGACATGATTCTGCTCGACCTCTACTACATCTACAACCGCAGCATGGATCTGGACTTGAGCATCCTGTTCGAGACCGTCTTCGTGGTGCTGAAGAAGAAAGGGGCGCATTAGCCCGGCCCGACTCGTGCGCGACGCTTTCTCTACCATGAATGCGGGGAACAGGCCCATGCGACAGGAATGACCAACCCACCCTGGTTACGGCCGACAAGGCTCTATTCGCCGGCCGTGATATTTCCGTCCTGCGAAACAATTGAATAAAGCGAGTGCCTAAATGCAATGATAATTGACAGAAACGCGACTAAGTGTTATCATGCCGTGTAAAGTGTTATCATAGGAGGCATTATGGTCAGAACCCAAATCCAATTGACCCAAGAGCAAGTCAAGGCCGTTAAAGCAATTGCCGCATTGGGGAATATGTCATCTGCCGAGGTCATCCGACAGGCTATCGACCGACTGGTGAAATCGCGCAGCGTGGTGGATGAAGATCTCAAACGGTCACGGGCGTTGAGGATCGCCGGAATGTTCCGGTCAGGGACGCATGACGTGTCAAAGAACCACGACGCTTATCTGGCTGAGGCGTATGAACGATGAACATCTTTATCGATACGTCCGCTTTCTACGCTGTTCTGGACCAAGATGATGACAAGCACCGAAAAGCCGCAAATTCGTGGGCTGATATCATCAAACAGAACAGCGGGCTTGTGACGAGCAATTACGTTCTGCTTGAGACAACGGCGCTGCTTCAAAGCAGGATCGGCATGGAGGCGGTCCGGGGATTTCAGAATGACGTGGTGCCGGTTGTGCGAATCGAATTCGTAACTCCTGAGCTTCATGCGATCGGTGTGGCCGCACTCCTGGCGGCGTCGAAACGGAAGCTCAGCCTGGTCGATTGCGTCAGTTTTGAGATCGTCCGCCATTTGGGGCTCGAAGCGGTTTTCACCTTCGATGCTCATTTTCGGGCATATGGGTTCAGAATGATACCCTAAGGTGCAAAAATTTACCTCAAAACCACCCGCGGTGGATGGACGCGCCGCCGCGCGCATCGCGAAAGCGATCGTGGGAAGAGACGCGGGGGAAGGGTTGCGTTGTTCAACACAAAAAATCATCTTGAGTGTATTCGAAGCAATTGCCGCCGGCTACTCTTAGGTTATCTTCTGCTGATATTCGTCGTCGGGTTGTGGCCTTTCACGTTCCGCCACGTCAACAACGCCGCATTGACTCCTGATAATGGTCTACGGTTCGAACGGCCGGCAACGGCATATGCGTCTATGCCGCCGGGCAAGCTTCGGGATCTGACCGCGTTTACCATTGCCATACGACTGGCGACGGATAGTTCGGGCCTGAGCAGCTTCGAAAGAATATTCAGTTACGCGGTAACCCAGCAGGAAGCGAACGTTATCCTGGGCCAGTGGAAAGACGGCCTGGTGCTGCATTTGCGGACCGGTGAAAAATCTCAGGAGATTCACTTCGGCGCCCTCGGGGTGTTGAGAAGGGATGCGAGGGCTTCTCTTGTTATATCCTACGACGGGAACACGCTTCGTCTGTACGAGAATGGAACTATTCGCAAAACGCGAGACGTCGGCGCACTGAGGTTCAATGCGTGGGAGGGTTTCTATCCGCTGGTGATGGGCACCGACGGCCATGGGAATTCACAGTGGCGGGGGACAGTTTACGAAATCGCCGTTTATGATCGGGTGCTGGCGCCGGAGGAGGTGCAAGGGTGCAACGGTGCCGACGCCCCGGCGGCCGCTGATCCGTGGACAGGGGAGCGTGAAAGCAACAAGACAGAAGCGGACGGCAGACCGTCGCCGACCGGCCGATCAAAAAGCCAAGCAGCGGAAGATACCCGGCCGGTGATTCAGTATGTGTTCGCGCCGGAGAATACGTATGCGACGGGGTTCAGCGGCGGCAAGGCCCTGGCGGTGCGGGACCTGGGGAGGGGAGCGGCGGCGGACCTGGTGGTCCCGGAGTATTTCGTGCCGTATCAGAGGGTCTATCTCGGGGGGCAGAATGACTGGATGCAATACACGTCGAACTGGCTGGATGTGGCGGTCAATAGCCTCGGTTTTATGCCCCTGGGCGTTCTTCTCATGTGCTGGCTCACCGGCCGCGGGATGAATGCGGCGGCCGCGCTGTGCATGGCCGTTTCAGCCGGCTTCGTCGTCAGCTTCGGCGTTGAGTATTTACAGGCGTTCCTGCCCTCAAGGGATTCGAGCCTGAGGGATCTGGTCACGAATGGCGCGGGGACATTGATCGGAAGTATTGGGTATTGGGGATTTGGGAAATGGGGAATCCGAAAGAAGCCGAAAATAATTTGCCCCGGGAAAAGAGACCCGGGCTGATGGGCTGATCCCATACCAGCCGATGCTGGCGCTGCATGACGTGCTGGTGGCAACATGTGGCGGCGTCGTGGGTGCCTGGCTGGCCGCGGGGGCGTTCTTCCCGGGCGCGGGCCTGATGCAGCAGACCCTGCTGCTCGGCCTCTGCCTGATGCCGATCGCCTATTTCAACTCGTTCCGCCTTTACAGCTACCACCTGATATACGCCCCCCGCTACCACCTGCTCAACATCTGCAAGGCGTTCGTTCTGAGCCTGCTCACCCTGGGTATTGTTCTGGCGACCTGATCATCCGCCAGAACGCGCCGTTCTGGATCGCCGGCACGGTGAGCACCTGCGAGGACTGCCGGCTGGGCAGCCTGGTCCCCAAGAGCAGCCTGGGAAGGATCAAGGACCTGGAGGCGATCGTCGGCGAGCACTTTTTTCAAGAAGTCATCATCACCGATGAGCTGATTGAGAAGGCGGAATTGGTCGGCTTGCTGGATTTTTTCACCTCCAGGGGGCCTGTGTTCTATCGCCCCCGCGCCATCGGCAAAGGCGGCCGGTTGTTCACCATGTTCAAGTTCCGATCGATGTTCACCGGTGCCAGCAAGCGCCTGCATCAGGACTACGTGACGAAGCAGATTAAAGGCGAGATCCGCCAGGACCCCTCCGGGCAGCCGTTGAAGATCACCAACGATGCGCGCGTGACGCGGGTCGGTGGATTTCTGCGCAAAACGAGCCTGGACGAGATGCCCCAGCTGATCAACGTGCTCAAGGGCGACATGAACCTGACAGTGCCCCGGCCCTGCCTGCCGTACGAGTGGGAGATCTACAAGGATTGGCACAAGAAGCGTTCCGCCGTGCGGCCGGGCATCACGGGACTTCGGCAGGTGCTGGGCCGCAGTGAAGTGAGCTTCGAGGACATGATCATTCTTGACCTCTACTACATCTACAACCGCAGCTTTGATCTGGATCTGAGCATGCTGTTTGAGACCATTTTTGTGGTGCTGAAGAAGAAGGGGGGCGCACTATCAGGGTGTTGAAAAACCGCGCCTGAGGCCGTGATCCGGCATTGTGCGGCTTTTGCAAATGCTCACATGCAACGGCTGGATGCTTGAGGCGAGAAGCTGGAAGCGAACGTGATGGTATCTGTTTCCTTGAGCTTCGAGCCTCAAGCCTCTTGCCTCAAGCTTCTATCTGCCTTGGCTGACGGCCTGATGCTCGTTTTTCAACACCCTGCTATCTCGAGCATTCAATATAAACGCCTGCGGGTGATATCAAGGTAAGCCATGTTATTTCAAAATGTCGTCAAATAACGCAACTATCTAAAACAATTTAGGATATTATATGTAAGCTTCTTGGATAAAATTTCACTTGCACTCAACATTACAATTCGATATAGTGGACCTTCATATTCTCAGGGGCTCCAAATCATCTGCCATCTCGAGTCGCGCTAACTTCTTCGCCGTGGAGCCCCTCAAGAGGAATTAATGGAAAAAGTGCGAAATTTATTCTTGGGATGGCGATTGGTCTTATTCGGTTTTCTTATCACCCTCCTTTGGTCTACTTCTGTATTATCAGCCGACGTGACACTTGCCTGGGACCCCAACAGCGAACCCGACCTTGAAGGCTACGGTGTCTATTTCCGCAAAGGCACCCCGGGTCCGCCTTATGAACTGGCTGGAAACCTGGCCCTCGCGGACATCACCAATCCTTACGCCCCTTTTTTTATTGTGAGCAGTCTCGAAAAAGGGTTTAAGTATTATTTTGCCGTTACCGCCTACGATACTGCCGGAAACGAGAGCACCTTTTCAAGTGCGGTTTGCGCCGATATCGGGGATACCATAACGCCTTGCGCTGCGGCACCCCCAAGCAGTGGCTCTGTTTCTGGCGGCGGCGGCAGTGGTGGCGGTGGCGGTGGCGGGTGCTTCATCAGTGCCTCATCCGAAGCGAATGTCCCTATTTTCCTCTCTTTGGTCGCCTTGGCTATAACAGCATGCATTATGATGCGTGCGACCAGCGCCAGGCAAGAGTGACGACGTCGTAAAAAGCAGGTTATGGTGCAGTGCGCCATAACCTGCTTTTTATTAGCACTTCAATATTGCATTACATACACGTAACTGCAATTACCTCCGGCCTTTCTATTTCTTACAGACACCGCCGAAACCCCGTACTTTTTTATCGCCTATTTTTAATTATTTCTTTTTAAATCAGCCTACTGTCCGGCATGACTTTTTTTCGGCCCGGCTGGCACTTCTTTTGCTAATTGTATCTGCGGTCACTGTTATTTTCAATGTCCGATAGCTTGATAAAGGCAAACCACTCGAAAGGGTGGGACGCAAAGCCACCGGCCTACGTCGCGCGCAAGCGAGATAGGGCAGCGGGGTTGCCGGGCGAACGCAGCGCCTTCGGAAGCGTGCGGGTCGTTTTCCGGCCAAACGGTTCTGGAAGGTGCGATGATGAAGACAAGCGGATCCGGATCCAGGAAGTTATCCAGAAATCTCGTGTTTTTCTCGGTGTTGTTGGTAGCGCTGCTGATCTCCGTCTGGGCGCGTGCGGAACAAGTGACGCTCGCCTGGGATGCGAACACGGAGCCCGACCTTGCGGGCTACAAGGTCCACTACGGTACTGCGAGCGGCAGCTACACGACCATCGTGGATGTGCACAATGTCATCACCGCGACCGTGATCGGCCTGGCGGCCGGGCAGACGTATTACTTTGTCGTCACCGCCTACAATGCCGCGAACAACGAGAGCGGCTATTCCAACCAGGTGAGCTATTCAGTGCCGGCGCCGAACGGTGCCCCGGCGACCCCGACGACCCCGACCGGGGCCTCGGCGGCCATGGTGAACGCATCCATCGCTTTCAGCACGTCGACGACCGACCCCACCGGCGACAGCCTGGAATACCGCTACGATTGGGGCGGGGGTGTGCTTTCCAGCTGGGGTGCGGCCAGCCAGTCACACAGCTGGTCGGCAGCCGGCGCGTATGCCGTGAAAGCCCAGGCGCGGGACAGCCATTTGGCGGAATCGTCCTGGTCGAGTGCCAAGACCGTCACCATCTCCAGCCCGCCGCCGGTGGATCCGGATTCGGACGGCGACGGGGTGCCCAACAGCCAGGACGCCTTCCCCAACGATCCGACCGAGTGGCGGGACAGCAACGGCAATGGCATCGGCGACAACGCCGATGCGGCGGCCCAGGTCAACCATGCACCGGAGGCGCCGGTGCTGATCGCCCCGGCGGTGAACGCCACCGTCGCACTGACGCCGCTGCTGCGGACCGCAGCCTTCCACGACCCGGATGCCGGAGATTCCCATGCCGGCACCCGCTGGCAGATTCTGCAGGCCACCGACGGCCTGGTGGTCCTGGATGTGACAAGTGCGACCGAGTTGACCTCGCTGCAGATCCCCCGGTTGGTCCTGGACGAAAACACGCTCTATCAATGGCGGGCGAAGTTTAACGACAACCGCGGGAGCGCTTCCGAGTGGTCGCAGGCCGGCTCTTTTGCGACGGACTTCGATCTGCTCGACAGCAACGGGAACGGGATCCCGGACGATCAGGAGGTGGATGGCGCGACCGACCTGGACGGCGACGGGGTGCCGGATGACGCCCAGGCGGGCATCAAGAGCATCGTCCTGGCGGACGGCACGCGCAAGATCGGAATCCAGGCAGGCGGCTCGAGCGGGGGCGCATTCATCACCTCGATCGAATCCGCGGATGAGGATGTCGTTGATTTCGACGTCGACGTGGACGGGATCATCGACCAGATGCCGTTCGGACTGGTTAACTTCAAGCTGATTGTCGACACCCCCGGGGACGAGGCGGTGGTGACGGTCCATTTCTCCGAGCCGGTACCGGCGAAAGGCCGATGGTACAAATATGACCCGGTTCAGCACGCGTGGTCGGACTTTTCCAGCCATGCCGTTTTCAGTGCGGATTGCAAGTCCATGACTCTCACGCTGCGGGACGGCGGGTCGGGGGATGCGGACGGGGTGGCGAACGGGATCATCATCGATCCGGCTGGGGTGGTCATGGCCTCATCCTCCTCCGGCGGCGATGACCTCGTTGGAGGTGTGGTGGGAGGGATCGGCAAAGCCATCGGATCCGTTGGATCGGCTGCCGGCGGCGGGTGCTTCATCGCTTCCTCAGGGGCAGCCGGCAGTCCATCGACTCTGCTGACCCTATTGAGCCTGGGTGCGTTCATGGCGTTCTTTGGCAGGAAACGCGCTGGAAGGAGGTCATAGAGCGTTTGCCATCAGCCGCTGAGCCACGTTGCGGCCAGAAAAACGGCCACCCCAGTGAAAAAGGTCAGGAGTGCGGGGGCCAGGAGGAGTCGGTAGGTTTTCCCCATGCCGGCCTGGTAGTACTCCAGGGTCATCACATGGCAGCGCGCATCGCCGCGACGGGAAGGTGGAAGAGAAACCCCAGCGCGATGGAACTGGCGATCAGCGTGATGCTCAGGGGGACCTTGAGGCGGATCAGGACAATGATGGCGGCGATAATGAAGCCGATTTTGACCAGATCTATCAACGAAGCATCCCCTTGAGGCGCGCGGCCACAGCGTCGATGAAGCCCTCGGTGGACTGATGCGCTCCCGGCCGGGGTTCGATCAGCGGCACCAGGTCCTTCGTCACGATGCCCGCCTCGATGCAGGCGATGACGGCCTTTTCGATTTTCGCGCCGAATTCAGTCACCTCGGGGGTCCCGTCGAGCTCGCCGCGCTTTTTGATGCCGCCGGTCCAGGCGAAAATGGAGGCCACCGAGTTGGTGCTGGTGGGTTGTCCCTTGAGGTGCTCGTAGTAGTGGCGCCGCACCGTGCCGTGGGCGGCCTCGAACTCGTATTGGCCGTCGGGGGAGACCAGCACCGAGGTCATCATCCCCAGGCTGCCGAACCCCGCTGCCACCACATCCGAGAACACGTCGCCGTCGTAGTTGCTGAGGGCCCAGAGGATGCCGCCGGTCTGTTTCATCATCTGGGCCGCGGCGTCGTCGATCAGCATGTAGCGGTACTGGATGCCGGCCTGCTCAAGCCGGGCCTGCCGGGCTGCCGCCTCCTCGGCAAAAATCTCCTTGAAATAGGCATGGTATGTCTTGCTGATGGTGTCCTTGGCCGAGAACCACAGGGGCATCTTTTCGCTGAGCGCATAGGTGATGCAGGCGCGCGCGAAGGAGCGGATGGACTTTTCGAGGTTGTGGATGCCCATCACCACCCCGGGCCCCTTGAAATCGTGCAGCAGCAGGCGGGTTTCCGGTCCGCCCGCGGGGCTGTAGACGATCTCCACCTTGCCGGGCGTGTCCACGACGAGTTCGACCCCGCGGTACAGGTCGCCGTAGGCGTGCCGTCCAATAATGATGGGCATCTTCCAGCTGCGCACGGCCGGGGTGACGTTTTTCACCAGGATGGGTTTGCGGAACACCGTGCCGTCGAGGATCGAACGGATCTGGCCGTTGGGGGAGGGCCAGGCTTTCTTGAGTTTGTACTCCACCACGCGCTCGGCGTCCGGGGTGATGGTGGCGCATTTCACGCCCACGCCGTACTGCTGGATCGCGCGGGCCGACTCGGTGGTGATGCGGTCGTCGGTTTCGTCGCGTTTCTGCACGCCGAGGTCGTAGTACTTCAAGTTCACGTCCAGGAAGGGCCGGATGAGCTTCTCCTTGATCATCGCCCAGATGATCCGCGTCATCTCGTCTCCGTCCAGTTCGACGATCGGTGTCTTGACCTGTATCTTAGCCATGGCGTTGCCTCCTTGTAGCGTGGCGTATCTCGGACTTTTAACTACGAAAAGCGCGAAATACGCGAAAGTGCTTGGCTACTGTTTTCGCGCCTTTCGCGTATTTCGTAGTTCCTTATAGCCTGCAGCAGCGGGGCTTATGCCAGCAGCCGCGTGAGATCCCGGATGTCGTCGATCTGCTCCAGGTTCCCGACGGCCGCGACGATCTGATCGGCCTGTGCGGGTGAAAGCACATCGGCGGCAAGACTGCGGAACTTCCCGGCCACTTCCGGCAGGCTCAGCGGCTGCCCGGTAGAGCCCTTGGCGTAATCCACCCGTGTTTCGTAACGGCGGCCGTCCCTCAGAACGATCTCCACGCGGTTTGCGTATCGTTCCGGGTAAACCCTGTCTATGTCGGGGTCCACGGCGACCTCCACGCGTCGGGCCAGGTCCAGCACCAGAGGGTCAGCGATCTTTTTCTCCGAGAACTGCGCGAGCAGCGCGGCATCCTCCAGCAGGGTTACAGCCACGATATACTGCAGGCTCATCTGGGCCTGGACGATGCCGGCCTTCTCTTGGTACGCAAACCCGCATTGCACCACGACGCTGCCGGCGGTCTTCACCCGCACCCGGTCCACTTCCGCCGCGGTGAAGCCATGCCGGCGCTTGAGCTCCAGGGCGGCATCGACGGCGGAGTGCGAGCTCGCGCAGCAGGCATAGGGCTTGATGTTCACCTCGCCGCAGTGAAACCGCTCCCCGAGCCTGTCCGTGATCAGGGAAAGATCGAACCGGTCCGAGGTCGCCCGGCAGAAGCCGCCGTCCTGGGCTTCCAGGATCTGCGTCGGGCCGCGGAACCCGCCCCGTGCGAGAAAAGCGGCCATGACGCCGCTCTGGGCCGCGCGGCCCGGGTGGAGGCGTTTGCTCATGGCGCCGTCGGCCAGAAACGCCCAGAGGCCGGCGGACTGGGTGCCGGCCAGGCCCAGGGCGCTCGCCATGTCCGCCGCGGTGAGTCCCAGCAGCCTGCCGGCGGCGGCCGCGGCGCCGAAGGTGCCGGTGGTCCCCGTCAGGTGCCATCCCTTCAGGCGGGAGGCGTTCGGACCGGTGGCCAGGCTGACCCGGATCATGGTTTCGTAGCCGGCCACCATGGCCGTGAGCACCTCCCGGCCGGAAGCGCCGAGGCACTCCCCGACGGCTACCGCCGCGGGGATCACCGGTGCCCCGGGGTGAATCTTGGCCTGGTGGTAGTCGTCGAAATCGAAGCTGTGGATCATCACTCCCAGGCCCAGGGCCACGTTCGCCGCGGGCCCCTGGAACTGATTGCGCCACAGGGTCGCTTCGCTTTTTCCCTGCTGTTCCACCACCCAGCGGTTGATGATGCGGGCCCACGGCTGCGATCCGCCGTGGAGGCCGCAGCCGATGGCATCCAGCAGATACTTCTTGAAGCTCACAACGAGCTCCGGCTCCAGGGCGTCGAACGACAACCCGGAGGCGAAGCCGGCCAGGCTGCGCGTGACAGGCACCATCGGCGGGGTTTTGACCTCGATTTTCCCCATGAGTCCCTTTATTTATGTCGCGTGGTGCATCACCGGTGCGTGTGGGTACGGCATTCCCCGCCGCGATCGGCTTGCGGCGTCGAAGCCCATTGGCCCATCGTGGCCGGATGCCTCCCCTGCAATTGAGGAAGCCCTGCTCCCGCGGGCCGTGCGTAGCGGGTTACACCCCGTCGAGCATTTTGGGCTTCTTGAACAGCGGGTAGACGATTGAAAAGAGCGCGCCTGCAAGCAGAACGACGCTGATCGGGCTGCTGACCAGGCCGAGCGGGCTGCCGCCGGAGAGCAGCAGCGCGCGGCGCAGCGACAGCTCCGCCAGGTCCCCCAGCACCAGCGCCAGGATGCAGGGGGCGACCGGGATCCCGAACTTGCGCATGAAGTAGCCGATGACCGAGAAGCCGAACATCAGGAACAGGTCGTCCACGCTGTTGTTGAGCCCGAAGGCGCCGATGACGCACAGGATCATGATCGCAGCCGAAAAAACCGAGTAGGGCAGCCGGTTCAGCTCCAGGAAGAGCCGGATGGATACGCCGGTCAGCACCAGGAGCAGAAGGTTGGTGAGCAGCATGGCCACGAAGATCCCGTAAACGATGTCGGGCCGGGTGGACAGGAGCAGCGGGCCGGGCTGCATGCCGTGGATCATGAAGGCCGCCACCATCATGGCCGTGGTGTTGCTGCCGGGGATCCCGAGGGAGAGCAGGATGGTCATCGACCCGCCGGTGGAGGCGTTGTTGGCGCACTCCGCAGCCATCAGCCCCTCCACCGCACCCTTGCCGAACTTCTCCGGCTCGTGCTTGGCCGTGCGGGCCGCCTCTCCGTAGGCGAGAAAGGCGGCAATGGTCGCCCCGGCGCCCGGCAGCGCGCCGACGATGGTCCCGATGACGGGGGAGCGGATCATCGTCAACCAGTATTTTTTGAACAGCGCGAACGGGGGCATCTCCTTGAGCAGGCCGCGGTACTCGACGATGCCCTTGTACTGCTTGAACGGTTCCTCGGCCTCGATGAAGATCTCGGAGACGGCCAGCAGCCCCACCATCGCCACCACGAAATTGATTCCGCCCAGCAGCGTCACCGTGTCAAACGTGAAACGCTCCTCGCCCGTGATGCCGTCGGTGCCGACGGTCGCCAGGAACAAGCCGAAAAAGCAGGAGAGAAACCCCTTCATCATCGAGCCGCCCGACAATCCGGACACTACGCTCAACCCGAGAACGGTCAGTGCGAAATACTCCGCCGGGCCGAACCGCAGGGCGAAATTGGCGATCAGGGGGGTGGCCAGGATCATGACGAAGACGCTGAAAAGGCCCCCGAAGATCGAGCAGAGCAGGTACACCCACATGGCATAGGCGGCGCGCCCCTGCTTGGCGAGCGCATGTCCCTCGATCACCGTGGGCACCGAGGACGGCTCGCCCGGGATGCCGAAGAGAATCGAGGTGACGGACCCGCCGGTGATGCCCCCCAGATAGGCGCCGATGAGCAGAACGAAGGCGGTCATCGGCGAAAGCGTGTAGGTGAAGGAGAGCAGCAGAACCACGCCCATGGACGTGCTGATGCCCGGCAGCGCCCCGGCCAAAAGCCCCCAGAGGGCGCCGAGCGCCATCGCGATCAGGTTCTGCGGCATCAGGACCGTTGCGAAGGCCTGCAGGTAGATGTCAACCATGTCGGCAACTCTCCATGTCTAATAGAACAGGCGGCTGAATTCAGCGAAGATCCCGATGCCTTTGGGGAAAGGGATGGTGATGAATTTTGCGAACACGGCCACGATGATGGCGGTGAGCAGAAAGGGAGAGATGAGCAGCACCGGCGTGCGCCGTTCGCCCAAGGCCAGGGCAAAGACGGGGATGTAGACAAAGGTCGCCAGGATGAAGCCGATCCAGGGAATCCCCACCAGGTACGCCAGAAAGCAGACCACGCTCAGCGCGACGGTGATCCGCTGCCGGTTTTTCTCGGCGATGGCCTCCGGCGTCTGGTCTTCGGCGGCGTCCTCCCGCCGGAATTTTTTGACGCTGGTGATCAGCAGGGCGACGCTGAACAGCGCCGACGCCCCGAGCGCCATCAGCGGCCAGAGGCCGCTGCCGATTTCCCCCGAGCGGCCGTGGCCCCTCAGCTCCAGCCCGTCGTAGAACATGAAACTGAAAAAGACGACGCAAACAGCAAAGAAGACGACCTCACCCTTTTTCATCGGCGACCTGCCTGTGGTGTCGGATGCGAGGAGAGCGAACCTCCCCGCACCATCGGATTAAAAAAGGCCCTGTCCCGCCTATTTCGCGTATCCCAGTTCCTTTAAGACCGTCGCAAAAAACGCGACCTCTTCTTCCCAGTACTTCCGGGTCTCCTCCGGCCCCAGGTAGCCCGGCCGCGCATCCAGGTGGTTGTCCTTGATGAACTTTACGTACATCGGGTGATCCAGGGATTTTTTGATCGCCTCGACCAGGAATTTCTGCTGCTCCGGCGGGGTGCCCTTCTTGACGGCCCAGGCCCGCATGAGGCCGTGGGTGTAGTCGATGCCCAGCTCCTTCGAGCACGGCACGTCCGGAAGGGCCGGGTGGCGCTTTTCCATGATGACGCACAGCGACTTCAGCTTGCCGGCCTCGATCAGGGGCAGGGTCTCGGCCAGCTCTTCGACGGCGCCGGTGATGTGCCCGCCCAGGATGGCCGCTTTGATCTCCGCACCCGAATCAAAGGGCACGAAGATCACTTCCACCCCGGCCTTTTTGAAGAAGGCCACGGTCTGAATCTCGGACCAGCCGCCGGGAGAGGTTCCTGCGAACTTCAACCCTTTGGGGTTTTTCTTGCCCCACTCGATCAGGTCGGCCAGGGTCTTGAACTGCGATTCGCCGGAGATGGTCACCGCCGAGGTGTCCCACTGGATCCGGCACAGGGGGTCGAAGTCCCTCAGGATGTTGGCCCGCGTCTTGGGCTTGACCGCATCGATCAGATGCGAGGTGGTAACGGCAAGAACCGTGTACCCGTCGGCCGGCTGCTGGGAGACATAGAGCATGCCCTTGGTCGCACCGCCGCCGGGCATGTTGTTCACCACCACGCCGTTTTTAAGCTGGGGTTTCAACCCCTCGGCGACCGCCCGCGCTGCAGTGTCGCTGCCGCCGCCGGCGCCGAAGGGAACCAGGATTTCAATCGCCCGCTCGGGATAGTCGGCCGCCATGAGGTTCGCGGCGACCAGGGCCAGCCCGGTCACGAAAAGAACCACCCAGGTCAGTCTCTTCACCTTTCGCATTGCATGCCTCCTTATTAGGTTTGGTGTTTGATAATCCCGATTATGAAAATTTTATTAAACCGTTCGGAGTGTAAAATTCAGCTTTATCAGGAGAGAGAAATTCGAGTCAATCTCAAACTGATGGAGCCGGGGAGGGGACCCGCCGGGGCGACTTTAGAAAGCGTCCCCCTCGGCTTACGGCATCTCTGAATAATTCGTATTATCCCGGGAGGAAACACGTCGCGGGCACCAGTACATGACCCTCCATCAATCGCCGCGCGGTTCGGCCCAGAACGGCCTCGCGGTAGATGCAGGCATGGCCGTTCTTTTCCACGACCGCCCCGATCTCGATCGTGCCGCCCGGATGTCCCAGACGGATCATCGGTTTTGCGTGACTGCCACGGGTCAGCATCTCGTGTACGACGGTGCCGTCGATCATGGCTGCGCCGGCGGTGCAGATGGCCCCCGTCACGGCGTAGGACCGGTGCAGCATTCCCATCGACATGATGCGGGCCGTCAGGTCGATCTGGGAATCCCGGATGATCTCCCCGCTCGTGCAGGTGTAGGACTGGGCGGGCGCCACGACGGCCATCTTCGGAACCGCCTGGCTGCTGCGGCTGGCCGCGGCGGGGGAAGGGGATAGTCCGATCAGGGCGGCGGCATGGCTGCGGATGGCTTCAAGTTTTGCGCGGATCACCGCCGTGTCGATCTCATCGATCTCCGCCCCCAGGAGCCCGACCTGCGAGGCCTGGACAAACACCACCGGGTTGGCCGCGTCCAAAATGGTGACGCGGACGGATCCGATCGCAGGCACTTTCAGGTTGTCCTGAAGGTTGCCGGTCGGCAAAAGCGTGCCGGTCATCGAACCGCCGGGGTCCACAAACCGCAGGGTGATCTTGGAGCCCGTGCCGGGGACTCCCGAGATCCGGTAGTCGCCGTCCTCGGCGAAACGCCCCCCGACGACGGGCACTTCAGCGATGATCAGCTTGCGGGTGTTTCTTTGAAAAATCCGGACCCGGGTGACGGGTTCGCGGGCCTCGACCAGTCCCTCGTCGACGGCAAACGGGCCGACGGCCGACGACATGTTCCCGCAATTGCCGTTGAACTCGATGGCGGGCCGGTCGATCGCGACTTGGCCGAAATAGTATTCGACGTCATAGTCGGGGTCGGTTGAAGGGCAGATAATGGCTGTTTTGCTGCTGGCCGGGACGGCCCCGCCGATTCCGTCCATCTGTCTTCGATAGGGGTCCGGGCTGCCATAGGCGTATAGAATCACACGGTCTCTGACGGCCGCATCCACCGGCAGGTGCTTCTCGTGGAAGAACAACCCCTTGCTGGTTCCCCCGCGCATAAACACCGCGGGAATTCTGGTTTGCATGGCGCATGCCTCCTTCCATCCATGTCGTCCGGGCGCCTCCCGTGGCGGGCGCATCATAGACATCCGCGCGCGGGGGCGAACCGCTGCGGCCGGTTACCGGCGCCGACCCACCGGCCCGATCCGTTTCAGGATCCGGCTGTCCGCGCCTCGGTCTAAATCGTCAAGGGCATACCCCAGGGCCGCCTCGAGCAGGGCGGACTTGTTGCCCACCGCCGCTCCGGCGAGCTTGAGTTCATAGAAGCGGGTGTTGAAGCGCTCGAGGAGTTCGTCCGGCAGGTAAAACCCGGCTTTGCGCTTGGCCTCCGGCGTGGTGGGCGCCTTTCGGCCGGGCGGCCGCAGACCTTCGGCGGGCTGCCGGCGCCCGGTCGCGGCTTCCATCGGATCGGGCAGGTGGTCATCGAAGAGGTCAGGCATCTGGTGGCGTCTGGTCGGCATCGTTCAAAACCCTCCTCACCAGCAGGTCATAGTCTTGGGCGGCCGGGCTGCTTCTGTCGTATTCGAAAATGGTGCGTCCGTGGAAGGGGGCCTCGCAAAGCCGCACCGTGTAGTGGACCGGCGGGCACAGCTGCCGGGCGAAATGGCGTCCCAGTTGCGTCAGCATCTCATGGCTGTGGCGGGTGCGTCGATCGAACAGGGTCGGCAGAATGTATTTCAGACGCAACTCGGGATTGAGCCTCTGGGCGGAGTGCAGGTAGCGGAAAAACGTCTTGAGCCCTGCCATGGAGGGTCCCTGCAGCGCGACCGGGCACAGCACCTCGGTGGCCGCCATGAGGATGTTGACGCTCAGCACGTCCCAACCGGGGGCGCAGTCGAAGATCATGAAATCGATGCTCCCCGGCCGAGGGGCCAGTTTCTGTTTGAGAACGGTCTGGCGCACTTCCCGGGGCTGCTCGCCGAGCCAGTGTTTCAGCTCCACGAGCCGGATCCCGCCCGCCAGCACCCACAGGTTCTCCCGGGCGCGGAACACGGCCTCGTTGCGGGAGAAGGGCGAACCGGCCTCGGTGCTCTCGGTGAGAAACTCGGCCAGCCCGTAGGGCGGCTTCACGCCCAGGAATTTGGCGACCTGGTCCTGGGTGTCGCAGTCCACCAGCAGCACTCGCTGCCCGCATGCGGCCAGCCCCCCGGCCAGGCTCACAGCCGTGGTGGTCTTGCCGACACCCCCCTTCGCCATGGCGACGGCGATCGCTCGCATCGGTGGCACCATTCTCCTTTTCGGGTATTCTTCTATTATTCTGTTCGTACATTATCGAATTCGTCCCGATGATGCAAGGTTTTTTCCAACTCCACGATCGTCGCTCCCCAGCCGCCGGCCTCGGGGGGCGCGTCCGTGAAGGAAAGCACCTGGGGGTGGCGCCGCAGGAGTTCCTGGACGCGTGCCTTCTGACGCCCCGTGCCCTTGCCGTGGATGATCCGGACCGCGGTCAAACCCGCCCGGATGCACTCGTCGATGTAGTCTTCAATCAGGTCGGCAATGTCCTCCGGGCGGAAGGTGTGCAGGTCGATGACGTCCTCGATGGGGATGCGAACCGCGTTCATCGTGAATCACCCCTGGTGCCGGCCCGCGCGCGGGCGGTTGAAGTTTCGAGACATATCGTTTAATTAGTGTTGAGAAACCGGTGGAGGCCGGCGGTAGTTAAATCCTAAATCCGAAGCACGAAACCCGAAACAATTTCATGCAGACGTCGGAACTTTCCTGTAAAATCGGGATAGCGGTGCTGGCCTACCTGTTGGGCTCGATCCCCTGCGGGCTGGTGTTGACCCGCGCTTTTACGGCGACCGATGTCCGGAGGAGCGGCAGCGGCAACATCGGCGCCACCAACGTGGCGCGCGTCGCCGGTCGCTGGCTGGGGCTGGCCACCCTGGCCGCCGACGTCCTCAAGGGTCTCCTCCCGGTCTATCTCGTACGCTCGCTTCCGGCACCTGCGGCCGACCTTGAAACGTGGGCCACGGCCGCGGCATTGCTGGCGTTCTGCGGCCATCTTTACCCGCTGTACACCCGTTTCCGGGGCGGCGGGAAGGGGGTGGCCACCGGTCTCGGCTCCTTCCTTCTGCTGGCCCCCGGGGCCGTAATGGGCGTTTTGGCGGTGTTTCTGGTCGTTTTTTTCATCGGCCGCAGGGTGTCGGCCGCATCCCTCGCCGCGGCGGCGGCGTTGCCGGCAGCGGTTTTCCTGACCGGACAGGCCGGTGTCGTTTGCGCCGGGGCCGTCATCGTGGCCCTCTTCATCTTCCTGCGCCACGCCGAAAACATCCGGCGCCTGCGCGCCGGCACGGAACCTGAATTCCGGGTGCCGCGCTGACCCGTCCGGTTCAGCCCGAACCCAGGCTCCAGGCGAGCGCTAAAATCCCCCCCAGCACCAAGTGGCTTTCCACCAGGAATTCGAGCCGCAGTCCCGGCAGGATCCCGCCTTTTTCGTACGCGATGATGATGGCGAACATCGCTGCCGGGCAGAGGGCCAGCAGAAACCCGAAACTCGTCATCAGCCCTGCCGCGGTCAGCGGCGGGAGTGCGGCGGCGAGGCCGGCCAGGATGCCCTTCAGCAGCCGCAGGGAGGCCTTCTCGCCGATCAGGATGGGGATGCTCTCCCGGCCGACCAATCGGTCGCCCTGCATGTCGAGGATGTCGAAGAACGCGGTGCGTACGAAGACCAGCCCGGCCGTCCAGACAAAGACGCCCGCGCTTGCCCACCGGTAGGTGCCGAAGAACGAAAGCGGCGGCAGCACCGCGGTCGCCACCCCCCAGGCCACGGCGATCAGGACGGTCTTGGAACCCGGGATATCCCGGATCCTTCGGTACATGAAGCCGGAAATCGACTTCGGGATGAGATAGAGGTTGTAAGAGAGCCCCATCAGGCTCATGAGCAGCAGGACGAGAAACGGCATCAGCCCCTGGCTGAAGGCGATCAGAAGCCCGGCCGCGCCGCACGCCAGGGCCAGGACGGTCAAGGGGGCCTGGCGGCGCTGGTAGAAGCTGGCCCGGTCCGGGTCGTTGTAGCGATCGGCCAGGCTGCCGGTCAGATGGTTCAGGATGTGCATGGACTGGACGTACAGGCAGGACATCAACACAAACGGGAAGGGCTGGGCGACCCCCTGGAGCAGGCAGGCGGCATAACACAGGCCGCCGGCGGCGACGGACACGTAGAGGTTGGTGAGCAGGCTCAAACGCAGCAGGGCATGCAGGGCCTTGTGCCCCCACGACCGGCGTTTGAAGAGCTTCGTCTCGAGGGCCATGGTCACCTTGCGGATGACCCAGTTCGGGGTGGAGGCGCCGGCCGAGACGCCGATCGTGCGTGCGGCAACGAGGGCCCCCAGGTCGATAGTGTCCAGATCGGCCTCGGATTCCACGTGGAAGGCGGGCTTGCCGGTTTGACAGGCGATCTCGTAGAGGCGCCGGGTGTTGCCGCTGTCGCGGCCGCCGACGACGACGACCGCATCCACCGATTCGGCCAACTGTTGGACGTCCGCCTGGCGACTTTCGGTGGAGTCGCAGATGGTTTCGAAGATCTTGTAATGGGGATGGGTGCGGCCGGCCCACTCCTTCACCGCCTCGTAAAACCGCATGTTCTGGGTGGTCTGGGCCACGACGATCGCCTTCGCGAACGCCGGCAGCGTGTCGAGCTCTTCGATGCTGGCAACCACATGCCCGTTCGTGCCGGCGTATCCCAGCAGGCCGACGACTTCCGGGTGGTCCTTTTCGCCGATGATGACGACGGCAAATCCCTGCCGGGCGTGCCGGCGGATGATGGACTGCACCCGGATCACCCGCGGGCAGGTGGCATCGATGACGTTGAAGCCGGCTTCCTTCAGCCGCTTCTTGGTGTCCGGCGGCACGCCGTGGGCCCGGATCAGGACGGTGCCGGCCCCCCTTTCCGGGATGTCCGAGATCGCCGCGATTCCCTTGGCCTGCAGCAACTCCAACACTTGGGGGTTGTGAATGAGCGGGCCGTAGGTGCAGATCGGGGCAGGGTGCTTCTCCGGCGCATCCAGCACCGTTTCGACGGCCCGGCGCACACCCATGCAGAAGCCCGACATTTTGGCGATCACGATTTTCATAATGCCTGCGGTATAGACTAGTACCTAAATTGAGCGATTTTGTCGATGCGCATCGAGTCCCGCTGGGGTCTGCCGTCCGCATGGGCCGCCGCAATCTTTTCCCCGGCCGTGGCAACGGCAGCAGGGCCGCTCAGATAGTGCCGGAAAGCCCCGGAAGACTGCGCCCCACGACAGAGACGGCCGACGCTGCCTGGCAGGAGGTTCTCGAAACCCCGGGGGCGTTGTCGAAGCCGGGGTCTCTTTTGCGGCGGCCCATGCGGACGGCAGACCCCAGCGGGCCCTTTCGCAGAAACCACAATTAGAATCGCTGAACTTAGGTAGTAGAAAGCCATCATGCATGGGTTTCGATGAACGGTCGCAGATGCCTCTCGATCAGCTCATCGACGAGCTTCGGCAGCGGCATGGGAGAGCAGCCGACGATGGCGACGTTCTCCTGGGAAAGGGGCAGGAGCAGTTTGGGGGCGGGGCTGGCTGCCACGGCCTCGGCCATGGCCGGAGTCACTTCGCCCATCATGGCGTGGGCCAGGACGATGCCGACGGGGCCGAGGATGATGTCCACCCTGAGCACGGTCTGGCGGATGGCGTTTTCGCCGGAGGCCCCGCGGTTGGCGCGGGCCTTGAGCATCTGGGCCGCGGCGATCGCGTTCGTGCCGAGGGCGATCACCTCGATGCGCTCCTCGAACGCCTCCCTGAGCTTCCGGATAATGGTGCTGCCGATGCCCCCGCCCTGGCCATCGATCACGCAGACTCGTTTCATGGCTCAAACCCGGTTCATAAACCTGCGGTCACAGTTTCGCGGTTTTGTTCTGCTGCTGGCGCATCCGTTTGGGAAGACGTTTCCCGGCCCCCTTCTTGCGGGTCGAGATCCGTCGCGCGGCGCCCTCTTCTTCCGGGCCGTCCGTACCCTCCAGGGCCACGGCCATGGCGACACGGGCCTCGAACGCGGGGGAGTCCAGCGCCGTCGCACCGCAGGACTCCGCAGCGCGGGCCACCGCGGCATCCGAACTCACCACGATGGCCTTCTCGCGCTCCTGCCGGGCCATGCGCACGATGACGGTGTCGGCGGATTCCCCGTCGCGGGAAAAGACGATCCGGATGCCGTTGATCTGGTCCCGGGCCGCGGCGAGCGCCGGGGCCTGGGCGCCGTCAAACACCACCGTGATGCGGTGCGGCTTGAGCCGGCGGTAGGCGGCCAGCCGGGCGACGAGGGCCTCACGGCCCAAGGCGATCTCCTGGCGATCCAGGCGGCTCAACGCCGGCGACTGGCGGATCAGGTTGTAGCCGTCGATGATGATGTGAATCGTCATAAAACCGGGCGGCGCTCAGAGCTTGAGGACTTCGAAAAAAGTCATCTGCTTGGACGGCTTTGTAAAAAGGCCAAGATCAAGGCGCGCAAATTTCGCGGCGCGAGGCGTACTGACAGTACGCCGCAGCGGCAGCGAGATGAAGCGCAACGCAGAGGTTGGCCTTTTTACAAAGTCGTCAGAGCTTGATCTGGCGCAGCCGCGTTATCAACCGGTCCAGGTCGTCGTTGCCGTAGAACTCGATCTCGACCCGACCCTGCCTTCCCGACTTGCGGATGGTGACCTTGGTCCCCAGCTGACGCGAGAGGTCCTCGGACAGGCTCGCCAGGTGCACGGCCTCGGAGCCGTGCAGGGCGACCCGCGGCTTTTTCTTTTCGGCCTTCAGGCGCCGCACCAGATCCTCGGTCTCCCGCACCGACAGTCCCCGGGCGACCACCGCCCGCCACGCCGCCAGCTGCTGGGCCCCGTTCTCCGCGCCGAGCAGCGCCCGGGCGTGACCCATGCTGAGGCCGCCCTTGACGATGCTCGCCTTGACCTCCTCCGGCAGCTGCCGCAGGCGCAGGAAATTGGCCACCGCGGAGCGGCTTTTGCCGACCCGCGCGGCCGCCTGGTCCTGGGTGAGGTGAAACTGCTCGATCAGACGGTGATAGGCCTCGGCCTCCTCGATCGGGTTGAGGTTCTCGCGCTGGATGTTTTCCACGAGCGACAGTTCGAGCATCTGGTCGTCGCTGACCGTCTTGACCACGACCGGTACCTGGGAGAGCCCGGCCCGGCGGGCGGCCCGCAGGCGGCGCTCTCCGGCGATGAGCTCGAAGCCGGGCTCGGATTTGCGGACGATCAGCGGCTGGAGGACCCCCTGCTCGCGGATCGAGCCGGTGAGTTCCGCGAGCTCCTCCTCGGCAAACTGACGGCGGGGCTGGAACCGGTTCGGGCGAATCAGGCCGATGTCGCAGAGGAAAAAGCCGTCCTCGGGCTCGAAGGTCGGTCCGGCATCCGGTATGAGCGCGCCGAGCCCCCTGCCGAGGGCGAGTTTTTTGTGCTTGATGGTCGATTCCGGGGATGGCGTGTGCTTGTCCATAACCTTAATGTGAGGCCTCGCTGCCGGGGCGGGCGAGGTGCATGAGCTCGCGCGCCAGTTCCACGTAGCTCTGGGCGCCCTGGGAGGTGGCGTCGTAGAGGATGATGGGCTTGCCGAAGCTCGGGGCCTCGCCCAGCCGGACGTTGCGGGGGATCGTCGTCCGGAACACCAGGTCCTTGAAAAACTTGCCCGCTTCCTCCGCCACCTGCTGGGAAAGGTTGGTCCGCCGGTCGAACATGGTGAGCAGGATGCCGGTGATGTCCAGCCCCGGATTGAGCGCGCGCTTCACGCGTTTCACGGTCTGCAGCAGCTGGCCGAGGCCTTCGAGGGCATAGAACTCGCACTGCAGCGGGATGATGAGCGAGTCGGCCGCCGTGAGGGCGTTGAGCGTGAGTAGGCTGAGCGAGGGGGGGCAGTCGAGGATGATGTAGTCAAACCGCGGCAGCAGCGGGGCGAGGAACTGCTTCAAGACCTTTTCCCGGTCGGCTGCCGCCATCATCTCCACTTCGAAGCCGATCAGCTCCACGTTGGACGGGATGAGCTTGAGGGTTGCGATGGCGCTGTCGTGGACGAGGTCCGCCGCCGTGGCCGCCCCGAGCAGCCCGTGGTAGAGCGTGTTGTGGGCGGAATTCTTGTCGATTCCCAGCCCGGAGGTGGAGTTGGCCTGGGGGTCGCAGTCCACCAGAAGGGTCTGCTGCTCGAAGACGGCCAGCGACGCCGACAGGTTGATCGCCGTGGTGGTCTTGCCGACCCCGCCTTTCTGGTTGGCTATGCAGATGACTCTGGCCATGCTGCGATGTCTACCATAGAATATGGCGTTTGAAAAGAACGTTAAAATGTGCCATTGTGAGAGGATGCTGAGAAGACGGTATCCCATTCTTTCCTGGATCGCGCTGGCGCTGCTGACGGCATCGCTCGCCGCCCCCCGTGCGGGGTTCGGGATCACCATCGGGGAGGAGGATGAACTGTCCCGCGAAATGCTGCGGATCATCTTCAAAAGATTCGAGGTGGTGCAGGACCCCTACATCGCCGGCTATGTTACGCGGGTCGGGGCGCGGATCCTGAACGTTCTGCCGGAGCAGCCCTTTAAATACCACTTTTACGTGATCAAGGATGCCTCTTACAATGCCTTCGCGACCCCGGCCGGCCACATCTTCGTCCACACCGGCTTGATCGAGGCCATGACCCAGGAGGAGGAGCTGGCCGGCATCCTCGCGCATGAAATTTCGCATGTCTACTGCCGCCACATATCCCAGAAGATCGAGTTGTCCAAGAAGGTCGGGTGGGCGAGCCTGGCCGGGGCGGCTGCCAGCGTGCTGCTCGGTATGGCCGGCGGCGCCGGGGCGGCGGGTGCCATGATCATGGGCACCCAGGCCGCGGGGGCGACGGCCCAGCTTGCCTTCAGCCGCGACAACGAGATGCAGGCCGACCAGCTCGGCCTGAAGTTCCTGGTCGATGCCGGCTACAACCCCGAAGGCCTGCTCAAGATCCTGAAGAAGATCCGCGGCAAGCAGGCCTGGAGCAAGGAGCAGATCCCCGTCTACATGATGACCCACCCGGCCATCGAGGACCGCATCGTGTACGTGGAGAACTGGGACGAGGACCACTCCGCCCAATTGAAAAACATCGCCCAGGTCAACCCGGCCGAGTTCGATCGCATCCAGACCCGGCTCATCGCCGAGTACGAGACGGTGAACTCGGAGCTGGGCGCGCTGGAGGCCGAGCTCAAGCGGGACCCGGCCAGCGTGCTGACCCGCTACCGCTACGGGCTTGTGCTCGCGCGGGCCAACCGCTGGGACGATGCCATCGCCCAGCTCAAGGAGGCCCTGGCCCGGCGGGCCTTCGACGGCTACCTGCTGCGGGATCTCGGAAAGGTGTACTTTCTCTCGGGCCGGCTGCCCCAGGCGCTGAGTACGCTGGAGGGCGCGCGCCTGTCGATTCCGAACGATCCGGACTGCCTCTTCTTCCTGGGCCGCACCCAGCAGGAACTCGGCAAGATGAGCGAGGCGATTGCGCTCTACGAGACCGTCATTCAGAAGATGCCGGACTACCGGGAGGCGTATTATTTTCTCGGCCAGAGCCTCGGCAAGCAGGGCGCCCTGGTGGACGCCCATTACAACCTGGGCATCTACCAGCTGAGGGGCTACGACTACAAGACGGCGGCGGCCCAGTTCAAGCAGGCCCTCCGCAACAACCCCGACCCCGAAAAACGGGAGCGCATCGAGCGGCTGCTCAAGCAGACCGAAAACGAGCTCAAGGCCGAGCGCAAGGCGCTGGAATGACGGCTTCGTAATAAGCCCAATTTCGGCGTTGCGCTTCGTGCCGGTGTCGCTGCGGCGTACTGGGAGTACGCCTCGCAACCCGGCACTCGCGCGCCTTGAACTTGGGCTTATTACGAAGCCGTCCGGCTTTCAACCGCCTCCAATCAATCCAACCAAGGAATACGTTGTTGCTTTGAGCTGTCAGCTTTGAGCTATGGTTTAGCTGCGGTCGAAGCGGGCGAAGTGCATCGAGAAGGTCCCGCGCCCCTGGGTGGCGGATCGCAGTGCGGTGGAATAGCCGAACATCCGCGAGAGCGGCACCTCGACGGCGATGACCTGAACCCCCAGCTTGTGCTCGATGGATTCGATCTTTCCGCTGCGGGAATTCAGATCCCCGATCACATCCCCCAGGAACGCATCCGGCACCAGTACTTCCGCGGCCATGATCGGCTCGAGCATGAAGAGGTTGGCCCGGGTCAGGGCCTCTTTACAGGCCATGGAGGCGGCGACCGTGAAGGCCAGCTCCGTGCTGAGGGTGTCTTTCAGGCTGGCGGCCGTGAGGGTAATGCCCACGTCGACCGCCGGGTAGCCCGACAGCGGCCCGCTGCCCAGAGACTCGACCGCACCCTTGCGTATGGCCTCCAGGAGCGTGGCCGGCAGCGCGTCTGCGGGCAGCGCGGAGCCGAAAGCCACACCGGCGCCCCGGGCCAGGGGTGCCACCGCGAGCGTGACTTCGGCTGACTGGCGCTGGCCGGCGATCTCCCGGTCGAAGAGCGCCGTCGCTTCGGCTCGGGCGGCGATGGTCTCCCGGTACATCACCTGAGGCTTGCCGACGTTGACGCTCGTGTTGAACTCGCGCTGCATCCGGCTGATGATGATGTCGAGGTGCAGCTCGCCCATGCCCGAGAGAATCGTTTGCCCCGTGTCCTCGTCCCGGCGGACGCGCAGGGTCGGGTCCTCGGCGGTGAACTTCTCGAGGACCTCATCCATCCGCTCCTGGTCGCTGTGGGTCTTGGGTTCGACGGCGATGGAGATCACCGGCTCGTAGGCTTCGATCTTTTCGAGCAGCACCGGGTGCTCGGGCATGCAGAGCGTGTCTCCGGTGGAGGAGTCTTTGAGGCCGACCACCCCGACGATGCTGCCCGCGCCGGCCTCCTCGATGCGGTCGCGCTTGTTGGCGTGCATGCGCAGGAGGCGGGCCGGTTTTTCCTTGCGTTTCAACGTGGGGTTGTACACTTCGCTGCCGGCCAGCAGGCGGCCGCTGTAGACCCGCGCGAAGCAGAGCTTGCGGCCCTCCATCATGGAGACCTTGAAAATCAGGGCGGCCAGCGGGCTCGCGTCGCGGGGCGGGCATTCGACGAGCTCACCGGTCTGCGGGTGGACCCCCTTCGCCGGCGGGATGTCGGCGGGGCTTGGCAGGAATTGGGCCACGGCATCCAAAAGCGGCTGGATCCCCTTGTTTTTGAGGGCGGCGCCGCACAGCACGGGCACCAGCTTGAGCCGGATGGTGGCCCGGCGGATGGCGGCAGTGAGTTGGGCCGCGTCGATCGGGGCCTCGGACACGTAGGCCTCCATGAGCTCGTCGTCCTCGCCGGCCACCGACTCGATCAGCCGGTCGCGGTACTCGGCGACGCGCTCGGCCATGTCCGCCGGGATGTCGCCGGTTGCAAACACTGTCCCCAGGGAGGCCTCGTCCCACCGGATCTGCTGCATGCGGATCAGGTCGATGACGCCCTGGAACTCCTCGCCCATCCCCAGCGGGAGTTGCAGGACCAGGGGGTTGGCGTTCAGCTTGGCGCGCATCATCGCCACCGTGCCGTAGAAGTCGGCCCCGATGCGGTCCATCTTGTTCAGGAAGGCGATCTTGGGGACGTGGTATTTATCGGCCTGGCGCCACACGGTCTCGGATTGGGGCTCGACCCCTTCCACCGCGCTGAAAACACCCACCGCACCGTCTAGGACCCGCAGGGACCGCTCGACTTCGATGGTGAAATCGACGTGGCCGGGCGTGTCGATGAGATGGATCTCGATGTCCTTCCAGGGACAGGTGGTCACCGCCGAGGTGATGGTGATGCCGCGTTCCTGCTCGTCGGGCATCCAGTCCATGACGGCCTCCCCGTCGTGCACCTCTCCCAGTTTGTGGGAGCGGCCCGAATAAAACAGGATGCGTTCCGTCACGGTGGTCTTGCCGGCGTCGATGTGCGCGATGATGCCGATGTTGCGGATGGCGCTGATCTTGGTCTTTTTCATCGTGGTGGCCAATCGGTGAGCATTTTCAATCGCAGCGCAACGCCGGATCACGGCTCGTAACCCCGTTGGGTTAACAGCCGGATAGGCGCGTCGCCGGAAGGTTCCTCAACAGGACCTGCCCTTTTAAGCCAAACGGCTTGCGATGTCAAGGCGCGGCGGCCCGGCCGGGAGGCCGGGGTTCCGGCCGCCGAAACCGCGTAGCGGCCGGCAGCGACGGCGGGGGTCGGCCGAAACCGGCCCGCTGCTTCCAAATAAAAAAGGTCAGCCACATCTGGCCAACCTTTTAACAGGGTATCGAAAAACCGCGACTCACGCCGTGAGCCGGCGTTGCGCGGCTTTTGTAAATGCTCACATGCAACGGCTGGATGCTTGAGGCGAGAAGCTGGAAGCGAACGTGATGGTATCTGTTTCCTTGAGCTTCGAGCCTCAAGCCTCTTGCCTCAAGCTTCTATCTGCCTTGGCTGACGGCCTGATGCTTGTTTTTCAACACCCTGTCAATTTCAAATTGGTGGAGCTGAGGGGGCTCGAACCCCTGGCCTCATGACTGCCAGTCATGCGCTCTCCCAGCTGAGCTACAGCCCCAGTCAAAAACTCGAATTTTTTAACAAACGCTCCTCGGCATGTCAACAGTTATTTGGTGAAATCACCCTTGGAAAGGGTTGACAAACCGGTGCGCCAAAAATATGATTGAAAGCTTTCAAAAGACATTGGGTCAGACATCCCTGCCGCTCTCACCGCGCGGAGGGCAGGCAACGTGGTTTGGACGGTTGTCGTGATGAACCCCTATTTCAGATCACCGCGACCGCCCCAGCGTCAGCGGGGCGGTGCCGGCACGTACAAGGATTTTGATGCCACCGAGCTTTTTTGCCCGAAATGCCGCCGGGCGGGCCCGGTTCGCAAGCGCTTGCTGCTGGTGCTGCCGGAAGGCGACAAGTATGAATATCTCTGTGCCGTCTGCTCCAGCACGGTGGGTACGAAAATCAGCCGCGATCAAAAACCCACGACGCTGATCGTGTAACGTTGCTGCGCACGGAGATGGGCCGGCAGAGTCGCCTTCGGCCATGTCGGCACACCTAATTTGTATTGAAACGGAGACTTCTGGCATGCTTGATTTAATGCGGAAAAATGCGGGATCCTGGGTGGTCAAGGCCCTCCTGGGGGCTATCGTGGTGGTATTTGTCTTCTGGGGAGTGGGCAGCTGGACTTCCCATCAGGAAGGGGTTGTCGCCACCGTCGATGGCGAGGCCATATCCCGCCAGGAGTACAGCAATGAATACAATCGGCTCATGGACCAGGTGCGTCAAAATTTCGGGACCGGCATCACCGATGAGATGCTCAAGTCGCTGCAGTTGGAAACCCAGGCATTGAACCAGTTGATCGATCGACTGCTGCTCAAACAGGCCGCCGCGCGCCTGGGTCTGCAGGTGGCCGATGAGGAGCTGGCGCGCTCGATCCGCGCCATCCCGGCCTTCCAGACCGGAGGCGTGTTCGACCCGCGCCGCTACCAGCAGATGCTGCCCCTCAACCGCCTAACCCCTGAAACCTTTGAGGTGCTGCAGCGCGACGCGATGCTTTTTGCGAAGCTGCAGCGGGTCATCACCGACAGCGTCAAGGTCTCCGAGGCGGAAGTCGCGGACTGGTACGCGTGGAGCAATGCCGCCGTCAAGATCGACCACGTCCCGATCGCCACCGAGACGTACACCAAGATCACGGCCTCGCCCGAAGAGGTCGCCCAGTACTTCGAACGCAACAAGGAGTCGTATCGGACCGAGCCCGAGCTGCAGGCACGCTATCTGCGATTCACGCCGGAGGCCTATCTCGACAAGGTGGTGCTGAAGGACGCCGAGGTCCGTGACGCCTACGATTCCGCCCCCGAGCGTTTCGCGATCCCCCCAACGGTGGAGGCGCGCCACATTCTGGTCAAGGTGGCGCCCGATGCCGCGCCGGAGGCCGCTGAAAAGGCCCGGGAGAAGCTTGCCGACGTGCTGAAGCAGGCTCGGGACGGCAAGGACTTCGCCGCGCTGGCCAAGCAGTACTCCGAGGACGGCACGCGCGAACAGGGCGGCGCTCTGGGAGCCTTCCGCAAGGAGGCCATGATCCAGCCCTTTGCCGATGTGGCCTTTGCCCTGAAACCCGGCGAGATCAGCGAACCGGTGCGGACGCGCTTCGGCTGGCACCTGATCAAAGTCGAAAAAGTCAACGAGGGGCGCACCCGCAGCTTCGAGGAGGTCGCACCCGAGATCGCCAGCCAACTCAGGGGCGAGCGCGCCCGCAACCTGGCCTACGACGATGCCGAAGCCGTCTATGACGACGCTTCCGGAAGCCGGGACCTGCCCGGCGCGGCGGCGGCCCGCAAGCTCGCCCTGCACACCACGGATTTCTTCGCCCGGGGCGGCCCCGTGAAGGGTGTTTCCAAACCCGCGGAATTCGCCCAGGCGGCCTTCCAGCTGGCCCCCGGGGAGGTGAGCGACATCCAGGACTTCGGTGACGGCTATACCCTGCTGCAGGTCGCCGACATCCGGCCCGCGCGCATCCCCGAGCTGGCGGCCATAGAAGCCAGGGTCAAGCAGGACGCGATCCGGGAGAAGCAGACCGAGCAGGCCGGGAAGGATGCCCGGGCGCTGCTGGCGGACGTTAAGAATGGTGCCGCGTTGGAGGCGGCCGCCAAAAAGGCGGGGCTGACCGTGAAAACGACGGATTTTTTCAAGCGCGGAGACAGCCCGCCGGAGCTGGCGAAAGAGGCCGAGGTCGCCCGTGCGGCCTTCGAGCTCTCCGTGCGGGAGCCGCTGCCGGCCGAGCCGATCAAGACCTCCACCGGTTACAGTGTGATCCGTTTTCAGGACAAAAAGCCGCCGGCCGCGGAAGGGCTGGACGGCGAAAAGGTGCAGATTTACGACCGGCTGTTGCAGCAGAAGAAATCAAAAGTCTGGGAAGCCTGGCTGGATCAGCTGCGGCAGGGCAGCGAGATCGTGCGCAAGAAAGGCATCGCACAAAGCTGATCCGGGCCGTTGCCACAAATCGTATCAGGAGGTGCCATGGGCGACAGGAAGCGCAAGCTCACCAAAGAGGCATCCCCCAACATCCACATGACCAAGAAATGCCCGGAGTGTTTCGCCTACCTTCCGCTATCGGCGAAAGTGTGCACCTCCTGCGGAAAGGCGGTCGGCTCGGTGAACAAGCTGGGGCACGCGGAAAAGCTGCCGAACGTGAAGGGCTACCTGGCGGCCGCCGCCGCCATCCTGGCGTTTATCATCTTCGTGTGGTGGGGCTTCTTTACCGAACCTTAACAGGGTGTTGAAAAACCGCGCCTGAGGCCGTGATCCGGCGTTGCGCGGCTTTTGTAAATGCTCACATGCAACGGCTGGATGCTTGAAGCGAGAAGCTGGAAGCGAACGTGATGGTATCTGTTTCCTTGAGCCTCAAGCCTCTTGCCTCAAGCGTCTATCTGCCTTGGCTGACGGCCTGATGCTTGTTTTTCAACACACTGTCAATATCTCACCGAGCGCTTCTCCAAGATGTCCCGCGGGATCATGTCCACGAACCGCGACGGCCGGTTGAGAACGATCCCGAGGCTGCGGTCGTAGACCTGGCGCGGGTAGGTGAGGAAAAGGTTCTCCTGGGCGCGGGTGGCGGCGACGTACATCAGCCGCAGCTC
>DATITS010000177.1:0-6352 GCA_035467535.1 Desulfobacterales bacterium | reverse complement strand
CAAAAGGAGGCGAATTATGGCAAGCAATCGAAGAGCGCTGTGTGTCGGAATCAACAACTTTAAAAACCTCCCTGCAGCAGCTCTGCAGGGGTGTGTCAACGACGCTCGTGATATGGCAGCTCTGCTCAAAGAGCTTCTGGGTTTCACCGCTGCCGACATTACCACTCTGACGGATGCACAAGCAACCAAGGCGAGCATCATGAAGAACCTGACCTCAATGGTTGCAGCCGCCAAAGCCGGGAAACTCAACTATCTCGTTTTCAGCCTGTCCAGCCACGGGACTCAGGTGCCGGACAAAAACGGAGATGAACCGGACCGCGCCGACGAGGCGTTCTGCCCGCATGACCTGGCGCAGAAAGGCAATGTCTGGGATCCCAAATTTATCATTACCGATGACGAGCTGCATGACCTTTTCGTGCAATTGCCCAAAAATGTCTTGTTGGAGGTTTATCTGGACACCTGTCACAGCGGCACCGGCCTCAAAGCGATTGACATGCTTTTAAACCGCCAACCTCGATATTTGCCGCCCCCCTCTTTAAAGGCCTTTCTGGCGGTTGATGGGCGCAAATCACGCGGCTTACATGAGAGCCTGCTGGAGAAAGGGTTGGTCCATCACATCCTGTGGGCCGGTTGCCGGTCGGATCAAACCAGTGCCGACGCAAAAATTGGGGCAAAATGGCATGGCGCCTTTACGTACTACTATTGTTTAGAAATGCGGAAATGCAAGAACAAACTCTCGCGCCTGCAAGTGCTGAAAAAGGTTGTTGCAGATTTGAAAGCGAATCACTACTCGCAGATACCGCAACTGGAAGGAGAAGCCACGGTGAGGAAATCGGTAATTGCATAATGAGTTGCTATCGTGATGGCTTGAAATAAAGGAGGCAAAATACCATGGGCCAACCAATTGAAAAAATGGGAATGGGATGGTTGCCGGACTATCCCGATTTTAGGGATTACACGGCCGAGCAGGACAAGGTTTCATCCAGCCTTAAGCTGCTGGGGCAGAAAGATTCCGTGAAGGACATGCTTGTTAAAGTGGGGGTGTCAAAGCGGGTAGGGGGGAGCGGCAAGAAAAGGGTAAGAGCAGGTTTGCCGGCGTCGGTAGATCTAAAGGCATGGTGTTCTCCGATCGAGAACCAGGGCTCACTGGGTTCATGCACCGCAAACGCCGGCGTTGGGATCGTAGAGTATTTTGAAAGGAGGGCGTTTGGGAAGCATATCGACGCATCCCGGCTCTTCCTTTACAAGGCCACGCGAAACCTGCTGAACTGGACAGGAGATACCGGGGCCTTTCTGCGCTCGACCATGGGCGCCCTGGCGCTCTTCGGTGTTCCGCCGGAAGAGTATTGGCAGTATGTAGTTGCCGACTTTGACATAGAACCATCGGGCTTCTGCTATGCCTTTGCCCAGAACTATCAGGCGATCAGCTACTACCGTCTCGATCCGCCGGGGACTGCATACGATACGTTGCTGGATAAGGTCAAAATGAATCTTGCAGCCGGTCTGCCCTCGATATTCGGCTTTACCGTCTATAGTTCTTACACGCAGGCGGCCGCAACCGGAAAAATACCGTACCCGACTCCGGGCGAGAAGATTGTCGGCGGTCATGCCGTTGTTGCGGTTGGCTACGATGACCGCATGAAGATCAAGAACACGAATCCGAAAGCGGTGGAAACAAAAGGCGCCTTGCTGATCAGAAACTCGTGGGGAACTGGATGGGGCAGCGGCGGTTATGGCTGGTTGCCCTATAACTATATTTTGAAAGAATTGGCTGTCGATTGGTGGTCGCTTTTAAAAAACGAGTGGATTGACACGGGCGCGTTCAAGCTTTGAACCGCGATGGGAGGGACATCATGACCAAACGCTCGATACTCTGGATTGCCATCTTGACGCTGATCCTGACGGGCTGTTTTTCCAAGGTCGAGCGGCTTCCCGCCCTGAGCAGCCCTCCTGTGTTTGCACCGCTTCCGGAACCGGACCCGCACATGATGGTCGGGCTGGCGATATCCGGAGGCGGCAGTCGGGCCGCCACGTTCGCGGCAGGCGTTTTGGAGGCCTTGGGGGAATTAAAGATCAAGGATAGCGGCGGCGAGCGGAGCCTGCTCGAAAAGGTCCAGTACATCTCCAGTGTCTCGGGCGGCAGTTTGGCCACGGCCTATTACGCCGCCTTGAAGCCTCCCAAGAGCGAACCCGTCCTTGGGGCTCAGGGGCTGTCACCGGCCTACCGGAAGTTTTTCAACGCCTACAAGGAGGCCATGCAAGCGAATTTTGAGTGGCCGGCAGCGCTGCGGCAGGTGCTGTTTTTCCGGTTGTTCAACAGCACCAAGGGGGCTTATTCGCTATCGGAAGTGTGGGACGACAAATTTTTCAGCGAAATAACGTTCGCCGGCCTCTACGAGCGGGAGCGGCGGGGGGACAGCCCGCGTGTGATTTTGAACGGGACATCCTACAACTCCGGCCTGCGCTTCATGCTCACGACACTTCCGCCCGCGGATTTTAATTATGACTTCGTCGGCTGGTTCATCGAGAAGCTCAAAGCACGGCTGGGCAGCAACATCAATCCGGTTGGGCTTGCCATCATCGTGAAAAACCTCGAAAGCGCCAAAGCGCACTTCCTGCCCCTCACCTTTGAAGAGATAGGCGCCAACCACCACGATTTGCGGCTTTCGCTCGGCGTCGCCACGTCCGCGTCGTTTCCGCCGATCGTCGGCCCCGTAACGTACAGCGTCGACTGCAATCCACCCTACCATCATATAGGCGACGGCGGGCTGTTCGACAACCTGGGCACCGAATCGCTCGCCACATTGTTTCTGAAGAAGATCCCGAAGGAGGATCCCGCGAAACGGGGGATCATCATCGTCGTGGATGCCGCCTATTCGTTCGATGCCGGCAAGCATCACCTGGACCAGAACAAAAAAGGTTTTGAAATGTTTCTGGACGATCCGTCCCGCATCGTCGGGGTCATGGAGCAGCGGGCCAACGCCTATCAGCTCATGCTCTGGGACGCCTTGCGGACCCAAGACATCCTGTTGCCGGAATTCGCCCAATTGAGGGTCGAAATCCTCAAGTATACCGAGGCGAAGTGGAGCCGCGGCTACCAAGACCTGCCGGAAGAGTGCCGTGACGAATTCCCGCCCGACGTCACCCCCGAAGCGATACGGCAAGCGGTCGGTCAGATCCCGACGAGATTTCAAATCACCCATTGCAACGGCGCGCTCCTGATCGCGGCGGCCCACCAAGTCGTCCATGACCACCGAGACCGGATCGTGAAATTCCTTGAATCCCAACCATGACGTGGCCTGGGAATATGTCCCATACGGGGCTGCCGGGGATGGAGGTGCTGGGCCGGCTGACGTGAGGAGCGATGCGAGGAGGAGGAACATGGGCGACGACAGCAAGACGGAAGACCGTGTCAGTTCGAGCGAGAAAGATGTCAGCTTGACCTGGGTAGATGTTCTCAACGAGGAAGCTGAAAAACTGCACGGCATCCAGAATAAACCCAACAGCGCGGCGGAGCTCTATAAGGCCATTCACGGCCTCGACCCGTGCAGGGCGGCGTTGTGCCTCTCGGGCGGGGGCATCCGGAGCGCCACGTTCAGCCTCGGCGTGATCCAGGGGCTCGCCCGTGCAGGCTGGTTGAAACGATTCCACTACCTGTCCACGGTCTCGGGGGGAGGGTACATCGGGGGGTGGCTATCGGCGTGGATTCATTCGAGCAACCTTGATAAGGTCGTCGCTGATCTTTGCCCGCACAAGGCGCCGAGCGTAACCGTGCCTCCGAGCGGGCCGGCCGTGAGTCCGGAGTCGAAACACATCAGGTGGCTGCGGGCCTTAAGCAATTACCTGACCCCCCGGGTAGGCTTCTCCGTCGATTTTTGGACGCTCATCGCCGTCGTACTCCGCAACCTGCTCCTGCACTGGGTCGTCTTCATCCCGCTGCTGGCTGCGGCCCTGATGCTTCCTCGGGCCACTTTCGGGCTCAGTGCCCACCTCGATCCTCCGACCTGGATCCGGTGGGCGGTGTTTGGGTTGGCCCTGAGTTTAGGAGCGGTCGGCATCGCTTTTGTCGAGACCGATTTGCCCAGTTCGAACCGGGAGCCGTGCCGCCGCCCTGTGATCTATCTCCTTGCCTCCCTGCTGGCGGGGGCGTTTCTTCTCAGCCTCTTCTGGGCCTGGCATTCCCGGATGGGACCAAGCGGGATTGCTTTCTGGCAGTGCGTGGGGGTGGGCGTCGGGGTGAACGGCGCCGGAGTGATCCTTGGGAGGGTGGTTCGCGCTTGTCGCAAGCCCAACTCCGCCCCTCCGGAGAATGGGGATCCGAAATCAGCGCTGACGTTCTTTAAGGAAGCAGCCGCGGTCATCCTCAGCGGCGCCCTGGGAGGGGTCGTGCTGTGGGTCGGCAGTACAGGGCTCTTCCCGCAGCCGCTGGAGGTGAAAGGCGGGTATGCGTGCCTCGCCGTGCCCTTCCTCTTCGCCGCGCTTTCCATCGGCTCCGTATTGTACGTAGGGCTGGGCCGAGGGTTTACTTCCGAGGACGATCGCGAATGGTGGGCCAGCGCGGGCGGTTGGATCCTCATGACCATCATGCTCTGGATCGCAAGCCATGCGTTGGTGATCTATGGTCCGCCGGCTCTGCTCTTGCTGGGAGAGAAGACGGCCGCCTTCATCGTATCTCTCGGCGGCCTGACGGGGGTGGCGACGGCCGTTTGGGCCTATTTGAACAAGACGAGCACGGTCGATTCCGTCAAGACCGGCTCGAGACTTCGGAGCACGCTGAACCGCGTGGGCCCAACGCTCGGCAGCGTGGTGTTCGCGCTGATTTTGCTGCTCCTTATCTCTAGTGCGACATCGTTCCTGCTCAATCCAGGAAAACATCTGTCCGCTATTGGCGAAAACCATGCCGCGATCTACAAAGACGTCCTGGCAACTACATCCCTGGGGCTTGTCCTGGCCATTCTCGCAGGGTGTTTGGCCATCGCCTTGGTCTTCTCCTGGTTGATGGGCATCAACACGTTCTCGCTTCACAGCATGTACGGCAACCGTCTGGTCCGAGCCTATCTCGGTGCCGCGAGGGACCGCCGCACCCCGCACCCGTTCACCGGCTTTGACCCGCACGACAATTTGTCTATGAGCGAACTGTGGCCGGCGGATGCGAGCGCGGCGCGAGGGCCGCTGCACGTCGTGAACCTCGCGCTCAACACCGTCAAGGGGGATCGGCTCGAGTGGCAGCAGCGCAAGGCCGAGTCTTTCACCGTGTCGCCGCTGCACTCCGGCAGCCTCAACCTCGGCTACCAGCGGTCAGCGGTTTACGGCGGCAAGTGGGGGATGTCGCTCGGCAGGGCCATCACGATCTCGGGTGCCGCCGCAAGCCCGAATATGGGATACCACTCTTCGACAATCGTTGCCTTCCTGATGACGTTCTTCAATTTGCGCCTGGGGTGGTGGCTGCCCAATCCGGGAGAAGCCGGGAAATGCGTATGGAAGCGCAACGAACCAGGGCTCGGTCTCATCCCGCTCGTAGCGGAGGCGCTCGGCCGCACCACCGACCAAACGAGGTATGTCTACCTGTCCGATGGCGGACACTTCGAGAACCTGGCACTTTATGAGATGGTGTTTCGCCGCTGTGGCCTTATCGTGTTGGTCGATGCGGGGTGCGATCCCAAATACGAATACGAAGATCTTGCGGGTGCGGTTCGTAAAATCCGCAACGATATGGGCATCCCGATCACCTTTTCCGGCCTGCCGCGACCCGCGGGCGAGAACGAACCTGGATCGCATTACGGCATCGGGACGGTTCACTACACGGAGGTCGGTGAAGATCGCGATGGGACCATCCTATACATCAAGCCGGTGCTCACGGGTGACGAAGATGTCGACGTCAGACGCTACGCGGCGGCTCACAAGAAGCCCAAGAACCCGTTTCCGCAGCAGTCCACCATGGACCAATTTTTCGACGAAGCCCAATTCGAAAGCTATCGGCAGTTAGGGGAGCACAGCGTTCTGAAGCTCTTCAAGTAGACAGGTGGATCGACTCCGTCCGGGTGGGCGTTCTCGCGGCATTTCAATTGACGCTCTGATGGAATCCTCTGCCCGCAGCGGACGGATTTCAGGCGTTTCACTCTCAAGCGCATTCAACGCTCCTGCCTCTAAAACTCAGCTTGACATCCCTAATTTGTATACTGTATACAGCAACTGAACACGATTCAGTGCTTGCCCCGGCATCGTGGGCTTGCCCGGTCGTCTCGGACATCACCTGGCGTTCCGCACGCCTTCCTCACGCAAGGAAAGGAGCGATGAATCTCTTCAAAGATCTGAACGTGCTCTCCCTCGAGCAAGCCACCGTCTTGCCTTA
>DATITS010000176.1:0-2127 GCA_035467535.1 Desulfobacterales bacterium | reverse complement strand
GAATCGGATGGCCATCGACCGATCCGGTGTCGAAAAGATCCTGGTTTTCGTCGAATAGCAGGTCGCCACCGGCGACGGGCGTTGGTTTTTAGTGCGCATCATGCCCTACCGTACCCTGGAGAACCGGATTGACGGGGTTGTGATCACCTTTTCGAACATCACGGCGGCCAAGCGGCTGGAGGCGCAACTGCGGCAGACCCAGGCCGGGACGGGAAAAAGCAAGAAAGAAGGGGCGTCATGAAAAAAGACAGCAACACTTCAGCGGACGCCGCCGAACTGCGCCGCCAGGCGGAAGCGCGGCTGCGAGCGGATAGGAAGAAAGGTGCTCCGGGTCGGACCGAAGAGGATAGGCAGCGGCTCGGGCATGAGCTGCAGGTCCACCAGATCGAGCTGGAGATGCAAAACGATGAACTGCGTAAGTCGCGGGCGGAGGTGGAGGCGGGGCTGGAGCGCTACACCGAGCTCTACGATTTTGCCCCGGTGGGCTACCTGACCCTTGGCCGCAACGGGGCGATCCGCCAGGTGAACCTGACCGGGGCGAGCCTATTGGGGGTGGAGCGCGCCCGGCTGCAGGGTCGACGTTTTGGGGTTTTGGTTGCCGAGCCGGACCGGGCCAGCTTCAATGCCTTCCTGAAAAAAGTATTTGCGAGCCCGGAGAACGAGGTGTGCGAGGTCGCACTCCTGAAGGGCGGCAAGGGGACGCTCAACGTGCACATCACGGCCACGGTTTCGCAGGACGGCCAGGAATGTCACGTCATGATTGAGGACATCACCGAGCGAAAGCAGGCGGAGGAGGCGCTGCGAGAGAGCCGCGAGGACCTCGATCGCGCCCTGGCTGTCGGCCAGATCGGCTGGTGGCGGCTGGACACGCGCAAGAACGTGCTGACCTGGTCCGACGAAAACCATCGCATCTTTGGCGTGCCCAAAGGGACGCCGCTGACCTACGAGGCGTTCATGGCCACCGTCCATCCCGACGACCACCAATATGTGGACACGCGATGGCAGGCTGCCCTGCGCGGCGAGCTGTACGACATCGAGCACCGCATCGTGGTCGGCGGGCAGGTCAAGTGGGTGCGCGAGAAAGCCTACCTGGAGCTTGGTGCCGACGGCCAGCTCCTGGGCGGGTTCGGGATCACCCAGGACATCACCGCGCGGAAGGAGGCCCAAGCCGCTCTGGACCGGATGCGGGTCATGCTGGCGGAAGGCCAGAAGATCGCGCACGTCGGCAGTTGGGAATACCTGGCCGACACGCAGACCACGGTCTGGTCGGACGAGCAGTGCCGCATCTACGGGATCGATCCTGCGGCCGGGTCACCTCCCTACGACGTCATGCTCGCCAAGCATATCCACCCCGACGACGCGGCCGCGCTGCACGAGGCCTTTAGCGCAGCCCTGCGGAACCGTGCGGTCTATGAGCAGGAGCACCGCATCGTGCGCCCGGAAGGCAGAGTGAGGGTGCTCTACGAGCGGGCGCTTCCGTATTTCGACGAGAATGGAAAGCTCGTCAAATACATGGGCGCTTCCCTGGACATCACCGAGCGCAAGCAGGCGGAGGAGGCGGTGAGGGCCGCTGAGGAGACCGCGCGGCAACGGCTCATGGAGATCGAGGATCTCTATCGCAACGCGCCGGTGGGCCTGTGAGTGCTGGACCGCGATCTTCGCTATGTTCGCATCAATGAACGCCTGGCCGAGATCAACGGAATCCCCGCCGAGGCACATATAGGCAAACGCGTCCACGATCTGATGCCCGAGTTGGCCGAGGCGTTAGAACCTGAGATGCGGCGCGTTCTCGAAACCGGACAGCCACGGCTCAACATTGAGATCGTCGGCGAAACACCCGCCCAGCAGAGCGTCAAGCGAAGCTGGTTGGAGCAGTGGCTGCCTCTCACCGATGCCGATGGTCGAGTCACCGGCATGAGCATCGTGGCCGAGGAAATCACCGAGCGCAAGAAGATTGAGGAGGTGCTGCAAAAAGTCCATGAGGACCTCGAAGAGCAGGTAGAGGAGCGGACGGTAGAGCTTCGGACGGCTCTTTCTGAAATCAAAACGATGAAAGACCAACTCGAGGCCGAGAATATTTACTTTCGTGAGGAGACCGAGCTGAAGGGCCACTTCGTCAATATTATC
>DATITS010000175.1:0-5181 GCA_035467535.1 Desulfobacterales bacterium | reverse complement strand
GAGTTCGCCACCGACGGCGTCTTTCTGTGCGGGCTGGCCCACTACCCGAAGCCGATCGACGAGGCCATCGCCCAGGGCCAGGCCGCGGCCTCCCGCGCCGTGACCCTGCTCGCGCGCAAGAAGATCTACACGAGCGGCACGGTGGCCGAGGTCGACCAGCGCATGTGCAGCCAGTGCGGCGTGTGCGTATCGGTCTGCCCGTACTCGGCCCCGTCCTGGACCGAGAAGGGGCCGTTTGCCGGCAAGGCCCAGGTCAACCCGGTGCTGTGCAAGGGCTGCGGGCTGTGTGTCGCCTCCTGCCGCTCCGGGGCGATCCACCTCAAGGGCTTCGACAACGACCAGATTTTCGCCCAGATCTACAGCCTGAGCGAGGCGGTGTAAGAAAACACGACAGCAGATGCCGGATTGCCAACCGGGAGGCAGCTTGAATGTCAGGCACGACGGATAAATCCCGGATGACGGCGGCTGCGATCAACGCCCAAATTCAAGGCGCGCGAATCCCGCGGCGCGAGGCGTACATGCAAGTACACCGCAGCGCCCGCGGGATGTAGCGCAACGCAGAAGTTGGGCGTTCAGCGAAGCCGCGCAACAGAGGAGAAAACAATGAGTGAGTGGGAACCGAAAATCGCCGCCTTCCTGTGCAACTGGTGCAGCTACGGGGCCGCCGACCTGGCCGGCGTCGGCCGCATGGAATACCCCCCCAACATCCGGGTGATCCGCATCCCCTGCACCGGCCGCATGGACCCGAAGTTTTTCCTGGCCGCCCTGCGCGAGGGGGCCGACGGCGTCTGGGTGTCGGGGTGACACCCCGGCGAATGCCATTACCTGGAAGGTAATTACTACGCCCGCCGTAAATTCGCATTGTTCAAGAACCTGATGGAGCACATGGGGATCGAGCCCGGCCGCCTTCAGTTCTCATGGATCTCCTCGGCCGAGTCCACCAAGTTCGTCGAGGTGGTCACCCAGGTCACCGCCGCCATCAAGGCCTTGGGTCCCAATTCCAACTTTGCCAAAAAAATGGCCGAGGTCGCCTAACATGCTGAGCTACACCGAGAAGATCAGGGAAATCGCCGGCCGCCTGCTGCAGTCCGGCGCCGTTGAGATGGTCATCGGGTTCCGCGCGGGGACCGTGCCGATGATGAACGAGCCGCATTTCGCCAAGACGCCCGCAGAGGCCCAGAGACTGGTGTGGGACAGCCACTGCGGCATCAACCTGGCCAACTACCTGACCGACCGCAAGGAGAAGATCGGGGTGGTGGCCAAGGGCTGCGACTCGCGCAACATCGTGACCCACATCATCGAGAACAAGATCAAGCGCGAGCAGCTCGTGATCATCGGGGTGCCCTGCAAGGGCATGGTCGACAAGCGCAAAATCGCGATGAAATGCCCGGGGGAGATCACCGCGGTGATCGAGAGCGCAACCGGGCTCACCGCCAAGGGCAACGGCTTCAGCCAGGACTTCGAGAAGATGGACGTGCTGCAGCACAACTGCTCGCTGTGCATCCACCGCAACCCGGTGATCCATGACGAGATGGTGGCCCCTCCGGTCGAGGAGCAAGAAGGGGTGGACCGCTACGCGGACGTGCGCAGCCTCGAGGCCATGACGCCCGAGCAGCGCTGGAAGTACTTCGACGATCTGCTCGCCCCCTGCATCCGCTGCTACGCCTGCCGCAACGCCTGCCCGCTGTGCTACTGCCCGACCTGCTTCGTGGACGAAGCCCGGCCGCAGTGGGTCGGCAAGAGCCAGGACGCAAACGATGTGCGCACCTTCCACTTCCTGCGGGCCTATCACTGCGCCGGACGCTGCACGGACTGCGGCGCCTGCGAGCGCGCCTGCCCGGTGGGGATCAACATGCGCACCTTCACCAAAAAGCTGGAGAAGGACTGCCTCGACCTGTTCGGCTGGGAGGCGGGTCTGGACCCGGACGTGCGGCCGCCGCTCGACGTCTACCGGCCGCAGGACCCGAACGATTTCATCAAGTAAGGCGCGAGAGCGCTTGCACGCATACCCATTTCACGCAGAGGCTTCCGAAATGAAGATGATCACGATCCAAAAGAGCGAGTGGGCGGGCGGCCTGGAAAAGGCGGCCCAGGCCTTTCGGCTGTTCGGCCCGGTGAAGGAAAAGGAGTTCCACAGCTTCAAGCGCCTCCAGAACGGCGTGCTGCCGGACCTCGCCTGCCTCAACACCCGGCTCTCCCCCAAGCATCTCGTCTACCCCCAGTCCGAGGTGATGTTCGATTACACGCTTGACGAGAGCAAAGCGGATCACCACATCCTCAAAGAACCCGCGCGGGACGATTCGCCCCGGGCCGTCATCGGCATCCGGCCCTGCGACGCCAAGGCCTTCGTCCTGGTGCGCATGAATTTCGACACACCGGACTACCAGGACCCCTATTGGATCCGCGCCTACGCGTCCACCACCCTGGTGGGGCTGGGCTGTGTGGCGCCCTGCAGTTCCTGCTTCTGCACCTCGGCCGGCTGCGGGCCCTACCACGAGGAGGGGCTGGACGTGCTGCTGGCCGACGCCGGCGATCACTACCTGGCCAAGATCCTGACCGAAAAGGGCACAAAATTCGTGGCCGCCGCCGGCTGGAAGGCCGCCGCCGATGCCAAAGCCGCCGATCAGAAGATCGCGGCCCTGAAACAGGCATCCGAGTCCCAGATCGCCTCGTTCGTGCAGACCGATAACCTGAGGACCGTCGAGACCACCGATCTTCACAACGCCGCCTTCTGGGAGGAGGTCTCCTTTTCGTGCATCAACTGCGGCACCTGCACCTTCTCCTGCCCGACCTGCTGGTGCTTCGACATCCAGGACGAAAACCGCGGCAAGAACGGGGTGCGGATGAAGAACTGGGACAGTTGCATGTTCCCGCTCTTCACGCTGCACGGCACCGGCCACAACCCCCGGGGGACCAAGCTGCACCGGGTGCGGCAGCGCTTCATGCACAAGCTCAAGTACTTCGTGGACAAATACGACCGCGGCATCCAGTGCGTGGGCTGCGGCCGCTGTGTGCGCCTCTGCCCGGTCAACATCGACATCCGCCGGGTGTGCAACATGATGAACGGCTTCGCCGCCTCGGCCGAAGCCTGTGAGATTAAATAATGCGCAGCAGGAAATCTAATTCTCATATATTCAGGCAGGCTGTTCAGAAATGCCCAGATGCAAGGCTTGCGACGCCCCGAGGAGTGAGGCGTACGAACAGTACGCCGCAGTGACGAGGGGCGAGCATAACGCCGCAGATGGGCATTTATCAACAGTCTGCCAGGGAGGATCAGCCGTGCTAAACCCGTACCTGCCCTACCCGGTCCGCATCGACGACATCGCGGTCGAGACCGAGGACAAGAATCTCAAAACCTTCAAGTTCTCGTTCCTGGACTCCGGGGACGAACAGAAATTCGCCTACAGGGCCGGCCAGTTCGCCGAACTGTCGGTGGCCGGCAAGGGGGAGATCCCCATCGGTATCGCCTCCTCCCCGACCGAAAAGGGCTTCGTCATGTTCACGGTCAACAAGGTCGGACTGGTATCCTCCCACCTGCACGCCATGAAATCCGGGGACGTCATGGGGATCCGCGGTCCGATGGGCAACTGGTACCCCTGGGAGCGCATGCAGGGCAAAAACGTCGTCATCATCGGCGGCGGCTTCGCCTTCACCACCCTGCGCTCGTCCATCGTTTATATGCTGCACCCCGACAATCGACCGAAATTCAAAGACATTCATGTGATCTACGGCGCCCGCGGCCCCGGCATGCTCCTGTACCGGGAGGAGCTTGCCGCATGGGAGCGGCGGGACGACATCCACATGCACATCACGGTGGACGCCACCACCGACCCCGACTGGAAATACAACGTGGGCTTTGTCCCGGCCATCACCGAGAAAAAAGCGCCGCCGGCCGGCGACGACACCTATGCCATCATCTGCGGGCCGCCGATCATGATCAAGTTCACCCAGCCGGTGCTCGACCGGTTGGGCTACTCCCACGACAAAATCATCATGTCGCTCGAGAACCGCATGAAGTGCGGCATCGGCATGTGCGGCCGCTGCAACATCGGCAAGGAGTTCGTCTGCAAGGACGGCCCCGTCTTCACCCTGGAGCAGCTGAACAAGACGCCTCGGGAATATTGAGACGGCATTTTCGTGTTGACAACTCCGCCGGCTTCATTTACATAACAGGCTTTAAAAGAGGCATATCAGGCAGACCGCCTATCCATAACACCAACATTACGACAAGGAGGATGTTTACATGCCAACAGTAGAATTCATGGGAAAAACGTTCAGCGTGGATGAAGACGGTTTCATCGATTCCTACACGAACTGGGGTCCGGAATGGGTCCAGTACGTCAAGCAGCAGGAAGGTATCGACGAGATGACCGACGAGCACAAGAAGTTGATCGAAGTGCTCCGCGATTACTACGAGAAGAACGGCATCGCCCCGATGGTGCGGGTTCTCTCCAAGGTCACCGGTTTCAAGCTGAAACACATCTACGAGCTGTTCCCCTCCGGGCCGGGCAAGGGGGCCTGCAAGATGGCCGGGCTGCCCAAGCCGACCGGTTGCGTTTAATTTCGTTTTTCGATCGATCTGCAAAGAGCCCTGCCGAACCGGCATGGCTCTTTGCATTAGCAGGGTGTTCAAAAACAAGCATCAGGCCGTCAGCCAAGACGGATATAAGCTTGAGGCAAGAGGCTTAAAGCTCGAGGCTCAAAACAAATTCAGACCCGATCAGATAGGCTTCCAGCTTCCAGCCGATTCCATGTGAGCATTTACAAAAGCCGCACAACGCCGGATCACGGCCTGAGGCGCGGTTTTTCAACACTCTGTCAGGGTGGCCCAATGGAGCTCAGCCTCAAGACCCGCTCTCAGACCGAGTTGGTGGACATCACCGCGGAGGTGCGTCGGGCGGTTTCCGGCACGGGAGTGCGCGAAGGCCTGTGCCTGGTCAGCGTGCCCCACACCACCGCCGGGGTCACGATCAACGAGGCCGCCGACCCGAGTGTGGCGGCGGACATTCTCATGGTCCTGAACCAGATGGTCCCCTGGGAGGCCGGCTACCGCCACCGCGAGGGCAACTCCCCCGCCCACGTCAAATCGACCCTGGTGGGCGCTTCCCAGACGGTCGCCATCGCGAACGGGGACTTGGTGCTGGGCACCTGGCAGGGGATCTTCTTCTGCGAGTTCGACGG
>DATITS010000174.1:0-10103 GCA_035467535.1 Desulfobacterales bacterium | reverse complement strand
TTCTATTCTGCGTCTCAATTTATCACTGCTAAATCCGCCTTGTCTAAACCCGATCCTCGCGAGAGGATTTCGGACCCATACGGACGGGGGGCGCATCCGAACTCCCGAGATCGCCATGAGCGTTGTCGTGCGGCCGATAGGACTGCTGAAAGCGTTTTGCCGAGACCGGCTCGATGAACAGGATCGTATTGTGCTGCACGACGGCGATGGGCGCACCTTGGAAACGGTCTGTCAGGATATCGGTCTGCCCGCAGGCCTGGTTTCCATGTTCATCGTCAACGATCACACCCAAGAAAGATCCTACCGCCTCCAGTCCGGCGACGACGTCAAGTGCGTTGCCATCATCGGCGGCGGGTGAGCCATGACCCTTCAGCCTCAGGAGCAGGAAAATTGCCCATGAAATACGGAACGACCGGCAGGATTGCGAGAGTGGATCTTACCCGTCAGAGCCATCGGGTGGAGGAGCCGGAGGAGAGCTTCTATCGGACTTTCTTCGGAGGCAGCGCCCTGGCCTGCTACTACCTCCTGAAGGAACGGCCGGCAAGCGTGGACCCATTGGGGCCGGATAACCTGCTGGTCTTTGCATCAAGCCCCTTGGTGGGCAGCGGAATTCCCGGGGCGAACCGCTATACCGTGGCGGCCATATCGCCGCTGACCGGTTTTTACGGCGAGGGGGAGGCCGGGGGATGGTGGTCGCCGGAACTCAAACGGGCCGGATTCGACGCCGTCCTGGTGGAGGGGCGGTCCGAGAAGCCGGTTTACCTCTGGATTCATGACGGGCAGATCGAGGTCCGGGACGCCGGCTCCCTGTGGGGCAAGGGGACCGGAGAGACCCAGCGCCTCATCGAAAAAGAAGTGGCCGACTCCAAGGTGCGTGTGGCCGCCATCGGACAGGCGGGCGAAAACCTGGTGCGTTACGCCTGCGTGGTCCACGCCATGAAGCACACCAACGGCCGCGGCGGCATGGGCGCCGTCATGGGGTCCAAGAACCTGAAGGCCATCGCCGTGCGCGGCCGGCAGCCCGTTGCGTTCAAGGAGACGCCGGCCCTGAAGCGGATGATCAAATGGTATGCCGACCACTTCATGGATCACCCCATCGAGCGGGTGCTGCACGATGGCGGGACCATCGGCTGGGACGTCACGGAGCTGGACGAAGCCGGGATTCTCCCGACGCGCAACTTTCACAGCGGCAGCTTCGAGAAAGCCGACGACATCTGCGGGAAGACTTTTCACGAGAAATACTTCATCGAGGCCGGCGGGTGCCAGGGGTGCGTGGTGCGGTGCAAGCGGATCGCCCGCTCCGACGGGCCATGGCAGGTCGACCCGACCTACGGCGGGCCTGAGTACGAGACGGCCGCCGCCTTCGGGTCCCTCTGCGGGGTCTCTGATCTGGAGGCGATCTGCAAGGCCCACGAGCTGTGCAACACCTACACCCTGGACACCATCTCGACCGGGGCGACGATCGCCTTCGCCATGGAGTGCTTCGAAAACGGCCTGCTCACAGCCAAGGAGACCGATGGGCTGGAGCTGCGGTTCGGCAACGCCAAGGCCATGGTGGAGTGCATCCACAAGATCGCACGGCGCGAAGGCGTTGGCAATCTGCTGGCCGAAGGCTCTCTGCGGGCGGCGCACCGGATCGGGGGCGGGGCGGAAAAATTCGCCATGCAGGCCAAGGGCCAGGAGATGGCCATGCATGAACCCCGGGGAAAGGGCAGCCTGGCGCTGGCCTACGCGCTTTCCTCCACGGGCGCCAACCATACGGAAGGACCCCACGACTACCTGTTCCAGCCGGGAGCACTGGGGGTGGGCGATCTGCATGAGATCGGCATCCTCACGCCCACCCCCGCGATCGAGCTCAGCCCGGACAAAGTCCGCCAGTTCACTTACATGCAGTTTGCCTGGAATCTCTTCAACACCCTGGGGCTGTGTATCTTCACCGCCGGTCCGGGCAAACTGATGAAGATGCATCAGGTGGCCGAGGCGGTGGCGGCGGCCACCGGCTGGGACACCCGGCTGTGGGAGATTATGAAACTCGGCGAGCGCACGGTGACTCTGAAGCGCTGCGTGTCCGTCCGACAAGGCGCCTCCCGCAAGGATGACAGGCTGCCGGACCGTTTCTTCGAACCTCTTGAGGGCGGTCTGCTCAAAGGCCGAAAGCTCGATCGGAAGGAGTTCGAAACAAGCCTCGATCTTTACTATGACATGCACGGCTGGGACCGCAACGGCATTCCCACCTCCGGCAAGTTGGTGGAGCTCGGTCTCGGATGGATCAACGAATAAATTTACATTAACAGGAAAGGAGCAGATCGGTATTCGATGGGCTGCCGACCCGCCGTGGCCAAACGAGGTGTTTGCCGATGACGAGGCAGTCTTCCCTCTTCAACCCGCAAGGAGGTTCAACCATGAAAAGAAGTCTTGCTCTGTTTTTTGGCTTGATTCTGCTGTTGGGTTTTTTCCCGGCCGTTCACGCGGCGGACCCGATCGAAATCGCGCTCCTCTACCCCCTGACCGGCCCCCTGGCCGACCCCGGCAGCCGGGCCAAGGCCGCATGCGACGTGGCGGCGGAGATTATCAACGGCTCCTACGATCTGCCGGGGATCCCGTATGCCAAGACCCAGGGCATTCCGAACAAGGGCGGGGCCAAGATCGTCCTGAAATACTATGACACCCAGGGCTCACCCGAGGTCGGCAAGGCCGAGACCGAACGCATTCTCCAGGAAGGCAAGGCCAAGCTGATCATCGGCGCCTACCAGAGCTCGGTGACCAAGCCTACCAGTTTCGTGGCCGAACGGCAGAAGTTCCCCTATCTCTGCGCGGAGTCCTCCTCGGCCGCCCTGACCGAGCGCGGTCTCAAGTATTTCTTCCGCATCGCCCCGACCGACTACCACGACACCGTCATGTTCTTCCAGTTCCTGAACGATATGAAGAAAGAGGGCAAGAAGGTGTCCAAGATCGCCATGGTGTACGAGAAGACTGAGTTCGGTTTCCATGCCAATGAGGAAGTCAAGAAAGCGGTTGCCAAATCGAACGGCGCCTACCAGATCGTGGCCGACATCCCTTACGAGTTCAAGGCCACGGACGTGAACGCCGAAGTGTTGAAGGTCAAGGCCGCCCAGCCCGACGTGGTCCTGCATGCTACCCAGTTCAGTGAGATGATGCTGTTCGCCAAGGCGTATGAAAGCCTGGGGGTCAAGGTGCCCGCCAACCTTTCTTTCTGCGGCGGCTATCAGAACCCGGTCTTCGCCAAGGAGCTCGGCAAGACGGTTGAGAACTACATGGGGTCCTGCACCTTCGCCGAGGACTTCATCGCCAAGAAGGCCCAGTTGAAGGTGCTGAACGACATGTTCAAGGCCAAGGTAAAAAGCAATCTCGACGGCGTGGCCATGGAAGCGCTGACCTCCGTCTTCGTGGCGGCGGACGCCTTCAACCGTGCCAAGGACCTGAGTCCGGATGCGGTGCGGGACGCCTTGGCGACGACCGAGCTTCAGATCGCCACCCTGCCGGGCAAAGGGGTGAAGTTCGACGAGAACGGGCAGAACATCTGGATCGACTCTACCATGAGCCAGGTGGTCGGCGGCGACTACAAGGTCGTGTGGCCCGCGGAATGGGCCACCGCCAAAACGGTGTGGCCGATGAAACCATAGGCGAGAGCCGACCGACAGGGACGCTCCCTCTCCGGCACTCGTCAGTGGGAGCGTCCCTTCTTTTATAACCGTCTTCCGATGTCGACCGAGGGTACTCCGTGGACACCACCATCTTTCTTCAACTGATCGTCAGCGGCCTGCTGATCGGCTTCGTCTTTTCCCTCATCGCCGTGGGCCTGACCCTGATCTGGGGGGTCATGGACATTCTCAATTTCGCCCACGGTGATTTCCTGATGCTGGCCATGTTCAGCAGTTTTCTGATGTTTGCCAACCTCGGCCTCGACCCGCTGCTGTCGCTGCCCATGGTGGTGGCGCTGCTGTTCATGGTCGGCCTGCTCACCTTCCGATGGGTGATCCGCCCGGTGTTGGGGTATCCCGGCCTCATCGCCCTCCTGGCCACTTTCGGGCTGAGCATTTTCATCCGCAACCTGGTGTTGTTTATCGTGGGACCGAACTACCGGGTGATCAACCAATCCATTCTGGCCGGGAAAAACTTCTCCATTTTAGGCCTTCACTTCAGCCTTTCCCAGACGATGTCGGCGATCGGGTGCGTGTTGATCACCTGTGCCGTCTACCTCCTGATCACTCGGACGAAGTTCGGCCGGTCGTTGAGGGCCACTTCCCTGGACAAGGACACGGCCCTGCTGATGGGAATCAACACGAACCGGGTGTTTGCCCTGACGTTCGGGCTGGGGGCCGCCTGTGTGGGGTTTGCCGGCGGCATGCTGTCCAACTTCTACCCGATATTCCCCGAAGTGGGGTTGAATTTCGCGATCATGTCTTTTGTGATCGTGGCCCTGGGTGGATTCGGGAACATCAGCGGCGCCTTTCTGGCCGGGATTTTCGTGGGGCTGGTGGAAAACGTCGGCGGATTCTTGATCGGGCCGGAGTTCAAGTACACGCTGGTCTTCGTGCTATACCTCATCGTCATCTCCATGCGGCCCAAAGGCCTGTTCGGCTGGTAATGCCGGCATTGCCAAGGTTCCGGCAATACTGGAATGGACAAGGTGATTCACCCATTGAAAGATAAGGGCCATGCAAACGACTAAACGTTTCGTCATCACCCTCGGCGCCCTGCTGCTGGCGTTCGCGGCAGCACCGCTGGTCATCGCGAACGTGCATTTTCAGCACCTGCTGATCATGCTGCTGCTTTACACGACCTTGAGCCAGGCCTGGAACCTGATCGGCGGCTACGCCGGGCAGGTCTCCTTCGGCCATGCCGTGTTTTTCGGCATCGGCGCTTACGCCGCCATGGCTCCCTTGAACCAGTGGGGGCTGACCCCGTGGGTCGGGATGGCGATCGGCGGCGTGATTTCCGTACTGGTGGCGCTGATGATCGGCGTGCCCGTCTTTCGGCTGAAGGGGCATTATTTTGCCATTTCCACCTTTGCCGTGGCCGAAGTGGTCAAGGAACTGTTCTCGAGCTGGAAGTGGGTGGACGGCCCGATCGGATTGGATGCCCCGATCCTGGAACAGGGGTTTTACAATCTCATGTTTTACAAGACCAAACTGCCCTACCTCTACATCACGCTCGCCTTTTTTCTGGTCGTGATGGTGCTGACGTTTCGCATGGAGCGTTCCCGCATGGGGTACTACTTCCGGGCGATCAAGCAGCGCCCGGATGCCGCACAGGCCATGGGGGTCAACATATCGCGCTACAAGCAATACGCCTTCCTGATCAGCGCGCTCTTCACGGCCATCTGCGGCTCCTTTTACGCCATGTACGTACTGCACATCGAGCCGGCCACCGTGCTGTCTCTGGACATTTCTATGAAAATAGTATTGGTCACGGCCCTGGGAGGTGCGGGCTCGCTGTGGGGGCCGTTGCTCGGCGCGATGGTCCTCATCCCGCTGCAGGAGTACAGCCGGATCTGGCTGGGCGGCACCGGTATGGGCATCGACCTGATCGTGCTGGGGCTGTTGATCATGCTGATCTGCATCTTCGAGCCCAAGGGAATCGTAGGCATCCTCCACCGACTCACGCGTCAGAAAGGATAGATCGATGGCGATTTTGGAAGCCAAGAACGTCGGCATGCACTTCGGCGAGCTGGCGGCCCTCCAGAACATCAACCTGTCCGTGGAAAAGGGCGAGATTTTAGGGCTGATCGGACCGAACGGCGCCGGCAAGACCACCTTCTTCAACTGTGTGACCGGTTTTTTGAATGCCACCCGCGGCGATATTTTTTTCAAAGGCCAGAACATCACCCACCTCGCGCCCCACCGGATCTGCCACCTGGGCATCTGTCGGACGTTCCAGATCGTGCAGAGCTTTAACGAGATGACCGTGCTGGAGAACATCATGATGGGGGCGTTCTGCCGCCATGCCGCCACGCGCGAGTCCACGGCTCGGGCCGAGCAGGTCCTGGAAATCACCGGATTGAAGGACAAACGCAACCAGCTCGCCGGCAGCCTGACCCTTGCAGACCAGAAGCGCATTGAACTGGCGCGCACCATCGCGACACAGCCAGCGGTCATGCTGCTGGACGAGGTCATGGCCGGCCTGAACCCCACCGAGACCGACGAGGCTGTCGAGTTGCTCCGCAAAATCCACGCGATGGGGCTCACCCTCATCGTCGTGGAGCACGTCATGGAAGTGATCATGGACATCTCCCAGCGGATTGCAGTCTTCGACTCAGGGGAGCTTATCGTCGAGGGGCCGCCGGCGAAGGTCGTTCGGGACGAACGCGTCATCAAGGCATACCTGGGTGAGGACTACCATGCTTAAGGTCAGCTCCATATCGGTGCGCTACAACATCATACCCGTGCTGCAGGACGTTTCTTTTTCGGTCGAGGAAGGCCAGTTCGTCGCTATTGTCGGGGCCAACAGTGCCGGCAAGTCCACCATCCTGAGGACCGTCTCGGGACTCATCCACCCGTTTGAGGGCCGCATCGAATTCCGCGGCGAGGCGATCCACGATGCGCAGCCCTACGATATCGCCGCCAAGGGGATCGCCCACATCCCCGAGGGACGCAAGATCTTCGACAAGCTCACGGTCCGGGAAAACCTGCTGGTGGGGGCCCATACCCGCAACGACGACCAAGAGGTCCAGAAGAGCCTGGAGGAGATGTTCACGCTTTTCCCCAAGCTGCGGGAGCGACAGAACCAGAAGGGCGAGACCTTGAGCGGCGGCGAGCGCCAGCAGCTGGCCATCGGCCGGGGCCTGATGGCTAAGCCTCGGCTGCTGATGCTGGACGAACCATCGCTGGGGTTGAGCCCCATCCTGTCCAAAAAAGTGATCCACACCTGCGAGGAGATCCGCAAGAGCGGCACCACGATCCTGATGGTCGAGCAGAAAGTCACCGAGGTGCTGAAAATCGTGGACAAGGGCTACGTCCTGCAGCGGGGCCGGATCATCATGGAGGGCAGGGGGGAGGAGTTGCTGCAGTCCGATATGATCCGAAAGGCGTATCTGGGTTTATAGATGCAGGGGTGTTCGGGTGTTTGGTTGTTTAGCCGTACGGTCTTTACCAAATACAAAGCACCAAACACAAAACCCCAACCCTAAGCCATAAAACGCCTTTAAATTAAGGAAATGCGATGAAATCAGAGGCTGAGCTATCAGCGTTTATTGCCGCGCAGCGGCGACAGGAGCACTTTGCCGGTTTGCCGTTGGCAGGGATCCGGGTGATCGACATGGCGACCGTCATGGCGGCACCGTATGCCGCGACCCTTTTAGGGGATTACGGCGCCGAGGTGATTAAGGTGGAAAACCCGTCCGGGCCTGATGCCATCCGCGGCTGGGGGGTTGTAGCGGACAAGGGCATCCAGCCCTTTTGGGCCGTGGTGGGCCGCAACAAGTTTCCGGTCACCTTGAATCTCAAGGTCGCGGAGGGTCGACGAATCCTGATCGATCTCATCCGCCAGGCGGATGTGCTCATCGAAAACATGCGGCCGGGCGCCCTGGAGAAACTGGGCATCGGCAAGGACGATCTGCTGCGGGAGAACCCGGGCCTGGTCATCGGCACGGTGTCCGGTTACGGCCAGTCCGGCCCGTATGCCGGCCGCCCTGGCTTCGGCACACTGGCCGAGGGGTTCAGCGGATTCACGTATCTCAACGCCCAGCCGGGCGGCCCCCCGACCAACGCGCCGATGGCGCTGGCCGATTTCATCGCCGGAGTCCATTTGGCCTTTGCCGTCATGGTTGCGCTGCGGAATCAGAAGCGGGGTGTTGCAGGGGGGCAAATCATAGACCTCGCCCTCTATGAACCATTGTTTTGCATGCTGGGGCCGGACTTCTTAAGCTGCCAGCTCACCGGTGACGTCCCAGAGCCCAAAGGCAACGAACTCAGCTACGTGGTGCCGCGCAACAACTATCGCACGCGGGACAGCCGATGGGTGACCATGTCGTGTGCGGCCCAGAAACCCTTCGAACGCCTGATGGAGTGCGTCGGGCACCCCGAGATGAATGAAGATGCGCGCTTCAGGATCAACGAGGAGCGGATCAAGGACCCGAACCGCCGGATCATCAACCAGGTCGTCTCCGAGTGGGTGGGCAGCCGGGAGCTGCAGGAGGTCATCGAAACCTGCGAACAGCTGGGGATCACGATCGGTCCCATCGCCACCATGCGGGACGTGGCTGAAAACGTCCACTACCGCGAGCGGGGCAGCATGGTGGAACTGGAAGACCCGCTCACCGGACAGCTCTTGAAAATTCCCAACGTACCGTTCCGTCTGCTCGGGACCCCGGGGCGGATCCGGTTCCCGGGGCTGCCGTTAGGGTCGGCCAACGATGTCATTTATCGCGACCTGCTTGGCTATTCCGAAGAGGAGCTTAAAAGAATGCAGGCCGGCGGGGCGATATGAGCATGAGAGGATTTCCATGAAAGATGCCCGCGAAATAACACTGATGCGGGGCAACGAGGCCATCGGCGAGGGAGCCATCCGGGCCGGGTGTCAGTTTTTTTTCGGCTACCCGATCACACCCCAGAACGAGCTCTTCGAGTACATGGCCCAGCACCTGCCGCCGGCCGGGGGCACTTTTCTCCAGAGCGAGAGCGAACTGGCCGGCATCAACATGGTGTTCGGTGCGGCCGCCGCCGGTTCCCGCTGCATGACCTCCTCCTCCGGGCCGGGGTTCACGCTGCTAAGCGAAGGCCTCTCGTCGCTGGCGGCGGCTCAGTTGCCCGCGGTGGTCGTATGCGTGTCCCGGGCAGGCCCCGGGCTAGGCCGGATCACCTCCTCCCAGGCCGATTACCGGCTCTGCACCCGCGGCGGCGGGCACGGTGACTACCAGTGCCTGGTGCTCGGCCCGTCCACCGCCCAGGAGCTCTTTGAGCTGACGCACCGGGCGTTTGACCTTGCGGACCATTACCGGAACCCCGTCATTATTCTCTCCGATGCGATTCTCGGCCAGATGATGGAGCCGGTGGCGACCGAGGCTTTTGCGCCGCAGAGAGCGCCGGAAAAGGCATGGGCCGTGCGCGGTAAAGGGGATCAGCCGCGGAAGGTCATCAAAGTCGCGCCCCACACCGACGAAGAACTCATTGCCTGGAACATCACGCTCAAAGAAAAATACGAACGGATGTGTGAGCGCGAGCAGTGCTGCGAGGCGCTTTTCATGCAGGACGCCCGGGTGGCGGTCGTTGCCTTCGGCAGCTCCGCGCGCATCGCCATGGACGCTGTGCAGCGAGCTCGCCAGGAAGGGGTGGCGGTGGGGCTCTTCCGGCCCATCTCGCTCTACCCCTATCCGGGGCAGGCCTTGAAGGATCTGGTGCAGGCCGGTGTCGGCCGGTTGCTGGTCGTGGAAGCCAACAACGGCCAGATGATCGAGGACGTTCGCCTGGCCGTCTGCGACGCGGCCGAGATCGTGCACTACGGCATCGGCGGCGGCCATATTTTCAGCCCGGACGAGATCTACCGCGAGATCGGCCGGGTCGCGCGGGGGGCGTGAATGCCAATTCAGGACGTTGAAGTCGTTTATCAGAAACCCGATGCCATGACCGACGTCCCATTTCCCTATTGTCCGGGATGCTCGCATGGGACGGTCCATCGCCTTGTCGCCGAAGTCATGGATGAGCTGGACATCACCGGAAGAGCCATCGGGGTGACGTCCGCCGGGTGCTCGGTTCGCAGCTGGCGCCAGTTTGACTGTGACATGGTCATGGCCCTGCACGGGCGCGGCCCGGCCGTGGCCACGGGAATCAAACGCGCCCGGCCCGAGAGCGTCGTTTTCACCTACCAGGGCGACGGGGACATGGCGGCGATCGGCACCGGGGAGATCGTGCACGCCGCTTCACGGTGCGAACGCCTCACCGTCATCTACGTCAACAATGGGGTGTTCGGCGCCACCGGCGGGCAGCAGGCACCCACGACGCTCCTCGGGCAGCCGACCACGAGCTACCCTGCCGGACGGGACCCGAAAGAGAGCGGCTACCCGCTGCGGATGGCCGAAATGCTCTCTGTTATTTCCGCGGAGTCCTACATCGCCCGGGCATCCGTACACGACGTGGCGCACATCC
>DATITS010000173.1:0-10151 GCA_035467535.1 Desulfobacterales bacterium | reverse complement strand
CGGTTCGTCCAGGACGTAAAGTGTTCGGCCCGTGCCTTTTTTGCTGAGCTCCCGGGACAGCTTCACCCGCTGGGCCTCGCCGCCCGAGAGGGTGTTTGCCGGCTGGCCGATTTGGATGTAGCCCAGCCCCACCTCGGCCAGGGTGTGAAGCTTCTCGCGGATGGCACCGATCCGGCTGAAGAATTCGATGCTCTGGTCGACGGTCATCTCCAGCACCTCGGCGATGCTTTTGCCCTTGTACGTGATCTCCAGGGTTTCGCGGTTGTAACGGCGGCCGTGGCAGACGTCGCAGGTGACGTAGACATCCGGCAGGAAGTGCATGGCGATGCGCAGGGTGCCGTCGCCCTGGCAGGCTTCGCAACGCCCTCCCTTCACGTTGAAGCTGAACCGGCCCGCTTTGTAGCCGTGCATGCGGGCCTCGGGCGTGCGGGCGAACAGCTCGCGGATGAACCCGAACAGGCCCGTGGCGGTGCCGGGGTTGGAGCGCGGGGTGCGGCCGATCGGCGCCTGGTCGATATTCACCACGCGGTCGATGTGCTCGACTCCGCGCAGATCCCGGTAGGGGCCGGCTGCCACCGGCGCGCGCTGAAGCCTCTGGAAGAGTGCCGGATAAAGGGTTTCGAAGATCAGGGATGATTTGCCCGAGCCGGAGACACCGGTGACGCAGACGAGGCATCCCAGCGGGAATTCCGCCGTGATGTCCCGCAGGTTGTTCGCGGCGGCACCCTCCAGGACGAGCTTCGGCCCGCGGGTGGTGCGGCGGTGCGTCGGGATGTCGATGCGCATGCGGCCGGAGAGGTAGTTGCCCGTGAGCGAATCGGTGGCTTCCAGAAGCCGGTCCGGGGGGCCGGCGAACACCACGTGCCCGCCGTGGACTCCCGCCCCGGGGCCCATGTCCACAACGTAGTCCGCGGCCCGGATGGTGTTTTCGTCGTGCTCCACCACCAGCACGGTGTTGCCAAGGTCGCGCAGCCGCAGCAAGGTGGCGAGCAGGCGCTCGTTGTCGCGCTGATGCAGCCCGAGGCTGGGCTCATCCAGCACGTAAAGCACGCCGGAGAGCTTCGAGCCGATCTGTGTGGCCAGCCGGATGCGCTGGCTCTCCCCGCCGGAGAGGGTCTGGGCCGGGCGTTCAAGTGTCAGGTAGGCGAGTCCGACATTTTCCAGGAACCCCAGGCGCTCCACGGTCTCCTTGAGGATGCGGCGAGCGATCGGCTCCTGCTGGCCCTGGAACCGCAGGCCCATGCAGAACCGGCAGGCCTTCGAAACGGTCAGGGCGCACAGCGCGGAGATGCTCACCCCTGCGACGGTGACGGCGCGGCTGGCGGGGTTGAGCTTGGCGCCATGGCACTCGGGGCAGGCTTGAAAGGTCATGAAGCGCTTGATCTCCTCCCGGGTCTGGGTGGAGTCGGTCTCCCGGTAGCGGCGTTCCAGGTTCGGGATGATGCCTTCGAAGGGTTTTGTGAAGCGGATGCGGCTCGCACCGCGGTCGAAGTAATACGTGATCGGCTCCACACCCGAGCCGTGGAACAGGATCTTCTGAAACCGTTCGGGCAGGTCCTCGAAGGGCGTGTAGACGCTGGTGCCGTAGTGGGCGGTCAGCGCTTCAAGGAACTCGATGAAGTAGACACTGTGGCGCTTGGCCCAGACTGCGACCGCCCCCTCGCGCAGGGACAGACGGGGGTTGGGCACCATCAGGTGGGGGGCGAACTCGGTGGTGGATCCCAGCCCCCCGCACTTCGGGCAGGCCCCCTGCGGCGAGTTGAAGGAAAAACTGGCCGGTGTGAATTCGCCGTGGCTGATGCCGCAGGTGAGGCAGACGGCCTTCTCACTGAAGCCGATGGGCCCCTGGCCGGCGACGTCGACCAGCGCCACCCCATGCCCCTGCGCCAGGGCGAGCTCCAGGGAGTCGGTGAGCCGGTTGCGAAAGGTCTCCTTGACCACCAGGCGGTCGATCACGACGTCGACGGCATGCGCCCGGCGGGGATCGAGCGGGCCCGCCGCTTCGATCTCGACGATGGTCCCATCCACCCGTACGCGCGCAAAACCTTCTTTTTTCAGCCGCTTGAACAGCTTGTCGTGGGAGCCTTTCTCCCCGCTGACGACGGGCGCCATGATGATCAGCCGGGTGCCCTCCGGCAGGGCCGCCACCGTATCGACCATCTGATCGATGGTGCGGGAGGAGATGGGCTTACCGCAGCGATGGCAGTGGGCCGCACCCACGCGCGCGTAGAGCAGGCGCAGGTAGTCGTATATTTCGGTGACGGTGCCGACCGTCGAGCGCGGATTGTGGCTCGCGGTTTTCTGCTCGATGGCGATCGCCGGTGAAAGTCCTTCGATCAGGTCCACATCCGGCTTTTCCATGCGCTCGAGAAATTGCCGGGCGTAGGTCGACAGGGATTCCACGTAGCGCCGTTGGCCTTCGGCGTAAAGGGTGTCGAAGGCCAGGGTGGACTTGCCCGAACCGGACAGCCCGGTGATGACGGCGAGCCCGTTGCGCGGGATCTCGACATCGATGTTTTTCAGGTTGTGCTGGCGAGCGCCCCGGATGATGATTCGGTCCAATGTCATAAGCGATTTTTCCTCTGCCAACCGGACATGTCGCGCCCGGGTCCGCATCCCTAAAATATGTTCAAAAATAAGAGATATTAAAAGAAAACTCAAGTTTTCGGCAGATACGATTCGGGGCGGGTTGAGGGCGAGGGTGGGGGATGCCCCGAATTTGCTCGGAAAATCTCCATTCATCGAAAGGGTTGCGGTTAGGCCCTATCGTCTCGAAAAATCGAATAACACGAATGATAACATATTGATATAAATTGTTCATAACCGCAACCCCGGACGTGGTTAACCCCAGTTTTTCAGGTTTGACTTCACCTGACGTATCGATTAAAAGTTTGCCGCATACGAGCGGTAAACATCGGCGGTCTATCGAACGCCCGCCAAACCGCTCAGCCTCGTGATTTCATACTAAATTACCGAAAATACAAGCACTCGCGGCGGGACTCTGAGTAGAACACTCAATGGATAAACTTTGGAAAAATGTTCGGGCAGTACTGAAAAAGCGCGTTCCCGCTCACAGTTTCCGGATGTGGATCGAGCCGCTCGAACTGGCGGGCGGCGAGGACGGCGACTGGACGATCACCTGCCCGAACGCCTTTTCCAAGAAGCGGGTCCAGGAACACTACGGCGAACTGATCGAGGCCGAACTGCGGCGTGTCGCCGGCGATGCGGGCTGCCGCATCCGCTTCCATGTCGCCGGCCGCCGCAACGGACAGCGGCCGGAGGCCGATGCGCCCCTCCAGCTCGCCTTGCCCAGCGAGAATGTCCACCCCCACAGCGGCCGGCTGATGCGCCGGGACTTTACCTTCGATCATTTCGTGGTGGGCACCAACAACGACTTCGCCTACACGGCCTCCCTGTCGCTCGCCTCGCGCCGGGAAAATCAGCAGGCCGCTCTCTATTTGCTTTCAGGCACCGGGCTCGGCAAGAGTCATTTGTCCCAGGCGATCGGGCACCACATCCTGGCCCGGTTCCCGCAGGAACGGGTCTATTACATGACCGCCGAGGACTTCAGCCACGAGATGGTGCAGGCCTACCGCCACGACGCGATCGACACGTTCAAGACCAAGTACCGGACCCACTGCGACGTCCTGATGCTGGAGGACGTCCACTTTTTGAGCGGAAAGGAACGGACCCAGGTCGAACTGGCCTCGACCCTGGACACGCTCAGCGAGGCCGGCAAGCGCATCATTTTTTCCAGCAGCTACCTGCCCTCCGACATTCCCAAATTGCACGACAAGCTGCGCTCGCGCTTCTCCAGCAGCCTGATTTCGGCCATCGATCCGCCCAATTTCAGAACCCGCATGCGCATCCTGCAGAAGAAGGCCGCGTTCTGCGGCTACCAGATTCCTGCCGCCGTGATCAGCTATCTGGCCTCGGAGTTGACGGATGACGTCCGGCAACTTGAAAGCGGCCTGAACGGGGTGGCCGCCAAGTCCGCGCTGCTGGGGGTGCCCATCGATACGCCTCTGGCCGAAAGTGTCGTCAAGCACATCGTGAGCCAGCGGCAAAAAATAACGGTCGAGCTCATCAAGAAGATCGTCTGCAAGTTCTACAACGTCTCTGCGGATGAGATCGTTTCGAGCTCGCGCCAGCAGAGCCTCGTGCGGCCACGCCAGATGGCCATCTATTTGGCGCGGCGCTTCACCGACGCCCCGCTGCAGGCCATCGGCAAAACCTTCAACCGGTATCACGCCACCGCCCTGCACTCCATCCATTCCATCGAAAAAGGGCTCAAGCAGGACAGCGCCATCCGCCAGCAGGTGGATTTTTTCTGCCAGAAGCTGGAATCCGGAAAGCTATAGCAGGTTATTTTCTCCATCAATCGTTTCCCGCCTTGATGAGCATCAGCATCTCCCGGTGAATGCGGCCGTTGGTCGCCAGGATCTCACTGCCGTCCGCGTCGAAGGGGCGGCTCGAAAAATCCGTCACCATGCCACCGGCCTCCCGTACGATCAGGGCGCCGGCGGCCGTGTCCCAGGGCTTTAAGTCCTGCTCCCAGTAGCCCGCGAATCTTCCGCAGGCGACGAAACAAAGGTCAAGGGCGGCCGCGCCGAACCGGCGGATTCCCCGGGCCTCCCGGAGGCATCGCCGAAACCGCTGCGCCAGGGCGTCGAAGTCCCGCGTCCGGTCGTAGGGGAAGCCCGTCGCCAACAGGCTTTCACCGACCCGGGCGGCCGGGCAGACGCCGATCGGCTTCCCGTTCAGACGGGCACCCCCGCCGGCCTGTGCGGAAAAGAGCTCCCCGCTGAAGGGATTGAGGACGAGGCCGGCCAGCAGCTCGTCTTCCCGGGCAAAGGCGATCGACACCGCCACAAAGGGCAGCTGGTGGACATAGTTGACGGTGCCGTCCAGCGGGTCCACCAGCCACCGATACCCGGAGCTCCCCTCCCGCCGGCCGCTCTCCTCGGCGATGATGGCATGGTCGGGAAACGATGCCCGGATCGTGGCGATGATTTCGTTTTCCGAGGCGATGTCGGCATCCGTGACCAGGTCGTTCGGTCCTTTCGAGTCCACCCGGGTCACATTTCCAAACCGGGACCGCAGCGCTTCCGCCCCCCGGTACGCGGCGCTCGTCGCGACCCGCATCACCTGATCAAGATCCATATGGTACACCTTATATTCCTTCCCGAAACGATGTCAACCACAATTGCTTGTGGTGCATGGATGAAGACGACCGATGGCCCCGGCGCTCAAGGGGGCGATGGATCGCGGGCCGGCGTCGGAAGCTCAGCGCGGCTGCTCTCGACTGAATCCGCCTCCGGGGCGGGTTCGGGCTCACGCGTTTGGATCTCCTCGATGATCGTCTGCATCCGGTCGATGAGCGGGAAAAGGGTGGGGGCGTCCACGGCCGAGACGGCGACGGCAGCGTGCAGCCGGGCAAGGTTGTCGACGACCTCGGGGGCGAGCAGGTCGCGTTTGTTGAACACCCTGAGGCAGGCCTTGTGTTCGAGGTGCAGGTCGCCGATGATGGTTTCGACGGAACGGATCTGGTCCTCGAAGCCGGGGTTGCTCACGTCGATCACGTGCAGCAGCAGATCGGCACTCTCCAGCTCCTCCAGGGTGGCACGGAAGGCCACCATCAAATCCCGGGGCAGGTCCCGGATGAAGCCCACCGTATCGGTGACGATCACCTCGATGTCCCGGGGGAACCGCAGGCGCCGGCTGGAGGGGTCCAGGGTGGCGAACAGCCGGCTCTCCGCGAGCACCCGGCTATGGGTGAGCGTGTTGAGCAGCGTGCTTTTCCCGGCGTTGGTGTAGCCGATGATGGAGATGACGGGAAGTCCCTTCTTGTTCCGTTTGGCGCGCAGCTGGCGGCGGTGCCGCCGCACCTCGTCCAGGGAGGCCTCGAGTCGCTGGATGCGTTCGCGCGCCCGGCGGCGGTCGATTTCGAGCTTGGACTCCCCCGGCCCCCGGCCGCCGATGCCGCCGGCCAGGCGCGAGAGCGCCGTGTTACGGCCGACCAGGCGCGGCAGCATGTATTTCAGCTGGGCCAGCTCCACCTGCAGCTTGCCCTCCCGGGAGCGGGCGCGCTGGGCGAAAATGTCCAGGATCAACTGGGTGCGGTCGATGACCTTGAGCGCGATCTGGTCGGTGATGGAGCGGATCTGGGACGGGTTGAGCTCCTGGTCGAAAACGATGATCGTCGCCGCCTCCTGAAGGGCGTGGATGGCCAGTTCCTGGAGTTTGCCGGTGCCGATGAGGAAGCGGTGATCGACCTGCTCGCGGTGCTGGATGACCGAGCCGATGACCTCGATGCCGGCTGAGTGCGCCAGCTCCCGCAGCTCCGCCATGGATTCCTGCGTCCGGCGGCGGGAATCCGAAGAGACGCTGACCAGGAGCGCCCGGTCGCGGCCGGTTGCAGCGGTATGCCCGGTGGCCAGCCGTTCCAGCTCCTCTTCGATCGCCTGAATCGTGGCCAGGCAGTCGATGTCGAGTGCGGCCGGCGGCAGCGGGGGCAGCAGCCGGTAAGGCAGGCGCTCGGACGGCCCGGGCAGCACGTGGGCCGCGTGCACCTCGCGCGGCAGGCCGTCGGCCGACTGTCCGATGGCGGCCATGAGGTCCAGCCGCAGGAGGGACAGATCGGTCAGGTCGTCCGGGCTGAGGGGGTCGTTGTTCAGATGGGTGTGGACGCAACGCAGCCCGTTGAGGCGGCCGGGGGCCGCATGGTAGTCGCCGGTGGGGATCACGATCTTCTTGGTGTCGCCGACGACCACGGTGACGATGCGCCCCTGGCGGTTGACCAGCAGGCCGATCTGGCGGCGGATCTCGTGGGAGAGCAGACTGACATCGCGGGCCAGTTCCGGGGTGACAAGGAATTCGGGCGGTACGCGCCGGCGGTAGAGGTTCTCCAAACGGCGGATGTGGTCGGCCTTCAAGCCGGCGGTGTTACCGTAGGTTTTCTTCATGGTATCGAGGAACTAACCCTTACGTGATCCCGCGCAGGGCGTCGGGGGCCATGTTTTCAAAGCGGGTGTAGGCGGCCAGGAATGTCAGCAGCGCGTCGCCCGTGGGCCCGTTGCGCTGCTTGGCGAGGATGACCTCGGCGATGCCCTTGCGGGGGTTGGTCTCTTCCTTGTTGTAGACCTCGTCGCGGTAGATGAAGGCCACCACGTCGGCATCCTGCTCAAGGGCTCCCGACTCGCGCAGGTCCGACAGCCGCGGCCGCTTGTCGGTGCGCTGCTCCAGCATGCGGTTGAGCTGGGAGAGGGCGATGACGGGCAGGCCGATCTCCTTGGCGAGCGCCTTCATGCCCCGGGAGATCTCCGAGATTTCCAGGTCCCGGCGCTCGGCGCCGACCCGGCCTTGCATGAGCTGGAGGTAGTCGATGATGATGAGGCCGATATTTTTTTCCATTTTCAGCCGGCGGGCCTTGGCCCGGACATCCATGGCCGAGAGGCTCGCGGAGTCGTCGATGAAAATAGGCGCCGCGGACAGGACGCCGGCGGCGTCCGTCACGCGCTCCCAGTCCTCCATGCTGAAAAAGCCGCTGCGCAGGCGGGAGGAGTCGATGCTGGCCTCGGCGCAGAGCATGCGCAGGGAGAGCTGCTCCTTGGACATCTCCAGGGAGAAGATCGCGACCGGCACCCCGCCGTCAACGGCGGCGTTGCGGGCGATGTTGAGCGCCAGGGCGGTCTTGCCCATGCTCGGCCGGGCGGCCAGGATGATGAGGTCCGAGTTCTGGAAGCCGGAGGTCAGGTTGTCCAGCTGGGTGAAGCCGGTGGGCACCCCGGTCACCAGGCTCTTGTTTTTCTGCTTTTCCTCGAGGAAGTCGATGTTGCCGTCGATCAGCTTGCTCAGAGGGTAGAAGGCCTGGCGGGCCTTTTTCTCGGTCACCTCGAAGATCGAGGCCTCGGCGTAGTCCACGATATCATCGGCGTTGCCCTGTTCCTGGAAGCAGCGCTTGGCGATGGCGTTGGATTTTTCGATCAGGCGCCGCAGCACGGCCTTGTCGTGGATGATCCCGGCGTAGTGCGGGGCATCCACGGCCGGCGGCACGTCCAGCAACCGTGCGAGATAGGCGGCGCCGCCGGCCTGCTCCAGCTGACCGCTCTCCTTCAGGTGGTTGGCGACCGTGACCGTGTCGATCGGCTCGTTGCGGTTGAACAGGTCGGTCATGGTCGCGAAGATCTTCTGGTGCGCGGTGCGGTAGAAATCCGCGGGCGCCAGGATCTCGACCACCTCCAGCAGGGTGGTGCTTTCCAGCAGGATGCGGCTCAGAAGGGACTCTTCGGCCTCGATGTTCTGGGGCGGCACTTCGAGCCGTTCCGAATCCTTGGCGGTCTGGGGGCTTTTTTCGGCCATCGGGCTCGTCCTGAGAAAGGGCGGGAGGGGAAAGGCATGACGGGTTCGTGCGGCGGCGCCCGCACGCCCACGGGCATGAAACACCACCGCACGCAACCTGTCAAGAGATTCGATCGGGGCCGGCGGATCAGCCTTCCGCGACGATTTCCACCGTGATCTCCGGCTCGACGCCCTTGTAGACCCGGATGGGGACCTTGTGGGTGCCGAGCTGCTTGATGGGCTCGCTCAGCAGGACCATCCGCTTCTCGACCACGACGTTCTGGGCGGCGAGCGAGTCGATGATGTCCCGCACCGTGACGGAGCCGTACAGACGGTCATCTTCGGCGACCTTGGCGGAAATCCGTAGGGCGATGCCCTCCAGCTTCCGGGCCATCTCCTCGGCCAGCGTCCGCTCCTTGGCGATCTGGAGCTCGACCTTGGATTTGTCCTGCTCCATGCGGCGGCGGTTCTGCGGGGTAGCGGCCACGGCCTTCTGCTGGGGCAGCAGGAAGTTGCGGGCATAGCCCGGCTTGACATCGACCTCGCTGCCGATAATCCCCAATGACTCAATCGTTTGCGTGAGAATCACCCTCATATCGAAACCTCCACGATGATCCGCGACACCCGCCTGTCCGCCGTTTACGGACGGTTTCAGTGCGAGGCGAGCGGCGTTCCAAGTTTTCTGAAATTAAACCAGGTGTCGAAGAAGCCGACACCGATGACCGCCAGCATGACCACCTGCTGCACGCCGATGATCCCGTAGAACAGCAGGCGCGCCACGCGGGGCACCTGTTTCTTCCGGAAATAAAACGCAACAATGGCAATTCCCTGGAAAAAGTAGACGACCATGCACACCAACAGGCCGTTCAACCCCACGATCCGGGCCGGGAAGTTCGGCACGAGCATGAGCACCCCGGCGGCGATGACCCCCCACACCAGGAGCTCGGGGGCCTTCCAGTGGTCCAACGCCCCATAGTCCGGAAAAGGCAGCCCGAACCGCGCAAACACGGTCCGCGCGGTGAGCAGGCTTGCCCAGATCACCACCAAGACCGAGCTCGCCGCGAGTGCCGGCATGATGCCGACCAGGACCCGCTGGATGACCGGCAGGGCGTTCTCCAGAAACTGAATCTGGTCCTCGGAGATACCCATCTGCCGGTAAATTTCGACGGTCAGCTCCAGGTTGATGCGTGCCGCCTCGGACAGGATGGTGTAAATCTCCATCCCGGTAAAAATGCCGTAGACGGCCAAGCCGGTCAGCCCAAAGGCGAAGACCGCGGCACAGACCCCCCCCGCGGTGCGTTCGATCGAATACCCCTTCGGCATCAGTTCGCCCAAGGCCAGGCCGATAAGGAGGAACTCTCCGAAAAACACGAGTTCCAGGGCGCCCCCTATCAGACTGACAAAACCGAGGGCTGCCGCCGCGATGACGGCCGCCGTCTGCCGCCCGGCCTTGGCGCGGTAGAACATGATCGGAACGGGGATGAACACCGTGCCCATCAGCCCCACGAACGGGACCAGCGCGCAGGCGGCAACCAGCAGGCAGGTGATCAGGGCGCCCGTGACGATATCCGTTCTCATTTTCCCGTTGCGGGGGCCGAGGCGGCCCTGGAAGCCCGCCCAGCGCCTGGGGTGATCAATAGTTGTCGATCGAGCCGACAAAGGGCAGCAGAGCAATCGTCCGCGCGCGCTTGACGGCATGGGTGAGCGAGCGCTGATGCTTGGCGCAGCACCCGGAGATGCGCTTGGGGATGATTTTGCCCCGCTCGGTCACGAAGTATCGCAGCATCTTCGAATCTTTGTAATCGATCACG
>DATITS010000172.1:0-7973 GCA_035467535.1 Desulfobacterales bacterium | reverse complement strand
AAGTACTTGTTCACTGCTATGCAATATGGTCGAATTTGAAAGACAATCAATATTTCGCCTTCGCTTTTCCTGACAGGCTTGAAGCTGGACAACGCCGAGTCGGCGGTCGGATTCAGCCGGGCTTCGATCGAAAGGGCCACGGCGGCGATCGCCATGCCCCTTTGCGTTACGCCCCGCGGCGAGCAAGCCACCCGAAGCATCGATCGGAGTCGCCCGGTGTCTTAGAACTTCGCCGCCAAGCGAGCCCATCGTCTTTCACGAACAATGGCCCTCGCGGCCCTCATGGCGATGGTCTGGCTGTCGGCCTGGCCGGGCGCGCGCCGCGAAATATTTGTCCGGGCGAATGGGCCTGAACCTGTTCGCCTCCAGGCCTGGCCATTGAGCGCTCCAGGCCACAATTCACACCGGACACATCAGGCAAACAGCGCTGGACAAAAGGGTGCATTGAGCCATGGTCCAATTTAAAAAGTTCGTCTATGGTGCCATCCTGTCGCTCATCATTGGCTGGGTGCTTTACATCGGAAAGGACGTTTTTATCCCGGTCGCCTTTGGCGCAGTCGTCGTTTACATAATCGTCGGTCTTGCACACGCGTTGTACAGGATTCCGTATGTCGGGCGTATCCTGCCGGTTGGAGTCCGACAGACGCTGTCGGTGCTGGCGATCGCATTCGCATTGCTCGTTGTCACTCACGTTGTCATGGCTAATAAAGACAGAGCCATCGCCCTCGCGCCCCAGTATCAACAATCCCTTCTCGCTGCCATCCAGAGAGTAGCTGTTTTTCTTCGGATCGAGACCGAGCCAACTTGGGCTACCTTGCGCCAAGACATTCTTGCGCATATAAATATCCCGAAACTAGCCGGATCGCTGGCTGCTTTGGCTTCTTCCATGATAGTAAGCGTTATCGTTGTGTTCCTGTATGCAGTCTTCTTGTTGATAGAACAACGCATGGTTGCAACCAAAATAGCCAACATATCGACCGACCCGCAAAGCGTTGCCCGCGTTCGCGAGATCATCAATGACATCAACAGACGCGTCGGCTCTTATCTAACGCTCAAGACATTTTTAAGTATATTTGTTGGGGTCGTCAGCTGGGCGATCATGGCCTTCGTCGGACTTGAATTCGCGGTGTTCTTGGCCGTGCTGATTGCATTTCTCAACTACATTCCATACATCGGTTCATTTTTCGGCATATTTTTCCCTGTCGTCATGTCGATCGTTCAGTTCAATGATCCAAACATGATCCTTTCAGTGCTGCTGACGCTGACCGTCGTGCAGTTTCTTATCGGGAACTTTCTCGACCCATATGTCATGGGCAATTCGCTCAATCTCAGTCCATTTGCCATTCTGGTCAGTCTGGCAGTCTGGTCCCAGCTGTGGGGCATTTCCGGCGCCTTTCTGGCAGTTCCGATCACCGCAATCATCGCGAGCGTCTCTTCAGCGTTTTCTGGCACAAGGCCGATTGCGATCCTTTTATCGCAAAAAGGTCGGCCATGATGATGACGATCCGGCTGCCACTGTCCGACCGCGCGCGCGGCAGCGTTTTCGGGCTCGCCTGAAGTGCGTGTGTGACAGCGGGTGAATGCCAAGGCCGGGGGATTCGCTTTCCTCCTCCTGGCCGGACGCCATCGCCAGAGACCGTCATGTCCGGTTGTGCAGAATTCCGAAGCCGATAGCGGCAATCAAGCACCTTTGACGTGCGCCCTGCCAGGCTCCGAACCTGCTAAGGGCCGGCGAACGACTGCGGCTCCGCATCGTCAGAGAGGAACGTGGACAGCAGGGCTTCAAGGCGCACCGGGATGCCGGGCGATGCGGTCGCGGCGAGATTGCGTCCAGTCGGGCCCGACGGTCGATTGATGCCTTCGTCGACCCGTTCGAGTAGATACGGGAAAAACGGATTGGATGGAAGGCGCATCAGAAAGTCCTGGTCGACGACCAGCGCGCCACGCTCGCCGCGAGCGTTCATGGCGCCGAGATTGAAGCCGAACTCGGGCCGCGCCTTCGGGTCGGACTGGAGCCCGTACAGCGGGTCATCCATGGGAATCGGGATCGCCAGGTGCGACAGCGAGAAGATGCCCGGTGGATAAGGTAGGCTCAGTGCGTGGTCCTCTGATTGCAACTGGCCCGGCGCGATGCTGCGCTCGACCGTGGCGTCGCTGTCGTCGCTCGCGTTGATGATTGACGTGAAGCGATACGGCTGCGGGGACGTCGGCGTCAACCGATCGAGCGCGACATAGGCGGAAGGGCGCAGCAGCGGGCCGAATTTCACGGTCCGGTTTACGTCGAAAAGAACGATCTCACTGCCATTGTCGGGCAGGAACGCATACAGCGCCGTCAGGATCGCCGGCGTGCTGACGGTGAAATCGACCACCGACTGGAAGGTCAGAACCGGCGGCAGGCTTCCGAGCTGGCCGGCACGCGCCAAGCGCTGGATCTGGCTTTGCAGCGCATCGGTCAGCCGATACGACTGGCGGGCGCCGTTGACCGGGAACGAGTTGTACTTGAACGGATTGAACTCCGGCACGACGCTGAGCCATGCCGCCTTCGCAAACGGCGGCAGCACGGCGGGCAGGCCGGCCAGACCGGCAAAGCGCGCAAAGCGCGTGATCCCGATCATGGGCGTGATTAATACGATGCGGTCGGCCCGGGGAAGCTTCGGATCCTCGATCGCTTCGAGCGCATGTTTCATTGCGAGCGCGCCGCCGTTCGAAAACCCGACCAGGTGCAACGGCCCCGGGGCGGGCACACGCCGACGTGCCTCGCGGACCGCAAGCCGCGTGGCGGCCATCCAGTCTTCCCAGCGCACGTCGGTCAAGCCCGCGGGCACGGTGCCGTGCCCCGGCAGACGGACGCCGATCGCGACGAAGCCGCGATCGCGGTAAAGCGTCGCGATGTGCCGCAGGCTGTAGGGTGAGTCCGTCAGCCCGTGCAGCAGCACCACGGCCCCGATCGGCTTGCCGTCGGGTTCCATGACATATGACCGGTTCCAGTTCTGGGCGAAGCGCGCCGGATAGACCGGGCTTTCCTCGAAGTAGCGGTTGATCGGCACGCGCTCGTCCGGATCAAGCTTCTGGCTGACTTCGGCGCGAACGCTTTCGAAGATCGCCCCTTCCAGTGCGAGATAGCGAGGCCAGTCGGCCGCGTCGAGTTCGGTCTCGTGCAACTCGGCAGGCACGAAGGTGTGCCAGGGATGGAGCGGAGGGCCGCTGAGGGCCCGATACGACCGCAGTGCGAAAATGGCCGTGCTGACGACGACGACCCCGATCAACATCCACTTCAGGACCCTCTTTAGACCCATCGGCATCGTCTCCCTTTGCGTCGTAGCGCATGCATCGCGGTCGCGTTCACCTAAGAAGCGGCCCGCGCCGCGCAAAACTTCGGCGCGGTTGCCCCCGCTTCCAAGCCGGAAAACGGGGGCAGGTGTGTCTTTCCGCCATCTTTCAGGTGCCGCGTTATTGTGCGCCTGACGGTGCGTTTGCGGTTTCCTTGATCCTGTAGAAAATGGCGTAGAGCACGGGCGTCACGATCAGGGACAGGACCGCGGCGAACGACAACCCGAACATGATGCACACCGCCATCGACCCGAAGAACGGGTCTGTGACCAGCGGGATCATCCCCAGGACGGTCGTCAGCACCACCATGCACACCGGGCGCATCTTGGTGGTACCAGCGTCCAGGAGCGCCTGATACGGCGGCGTCCCCTTGCCGATCAAGGTCAGGACCTTGCTAAGGACGACGATCTGGTTCTTGATCAACTCGCCGCCGAGGGCGAGCACGCCGAGCAGGGCCATGAAGCCAAAGGGCATGCGCGTGAGCAGCAGCCCCGAAGTCACCGCGATGATTACCATCGGGATGATCAGCCAGATCAACAGCGTGGTGCGGAACGAATTGAACAAACACACCACAATGAAAACCATCAGCGCCAGCACATAGGGGAGAGGCTCGGCCAGGGCGGCGCGGGCACGGCCGGAATCTTCGTATTCGCCGCCCCATTGGAGCGCATAGCCCGGCGGCAACTCGATCTGCTCGATCTTGGTCTTCACCCGATCGCGCAACTGACTGGGCAAGCCGGACCGCGGGTCGGCATGGACGGTCAGGGTCGGGAAGCGATCGCGGCGCACCACGATCGGGTCTTCCCAGACGACTTCGGAGCGGGCCGTGACCTGGTTCAACGGGATCATGCGTCCGGCGACCGGGCTCCAGATCTGCAGGCTGTTGATGGCGCCGACGTCCTGGCGCTCTGACAGGGGCGGACGAGCGATGATGGGCAGCAGCCGCGTCTCCTGCGGGAAGATGCCGGCACCGGCGTCGCCAGGCTCGCGGTAGAAGCCGACCGCGCGCCCTTCAAAACTGCTCTCCAGCGCCCGGGCCACCTCGACGCGCGTGATGCCATTGCGCCGGGCCTGAAGATCGAGCACCTCGGGGCGGATCGCCTTCACCCGCTCGCGCCAGTCGCTTCGGATGCATAACGCCTGGCCATCGTCCTCCAGAACGTTCATCGCCCGATTGCCGAGTTCGCGCAGTTTCGCGGAATCCGGGCCGCTGAAGCGTATCTGGATGCGCCCGCCATCGCCCGGACCCAGGAGGAACTTCTTGGCGATGGCGTTGGCATTCGGGTAGTTTTCGTCCAGCTCTTTCTGAATGCCGGTCACCAACCCTTGGATCTTCCGGGAATCATCCACATCGACGAGAAACTGCACATAGGCCGGGTTCTCGTTTTCGGGGGAATAGACGAGCAGGAAGCGCAGGCCGCCGCCGCCGACGAACGAGGTGACGTGGGTGACGTGCGGCTGGCTCTGGATGTAGCGTTGGATGTCGCCGGCGACGGCCTCGGTCTGGCGGATATGGGTGCTGGCCGGCAGGAAGACGTCCACCATGAATTGCGGCCGGGTCGCCGGCGGGAAAAAGCTTTGATCGACCTTCCGGAAGCCGAACCCCGCCGCGACGAAGGCCAGGAGGCACAGGATCACCACGGCCCAGCGGAAGCGGAGGGCCAGAATGAGGAGTTTCCGGTAGATCCGAAACGCCAGGCCCTTGTACGGATCGCTGCTTTCGGACGCCCCACTGCCAGCGACGGGCTTGAACATCATATAGCTCAACACGGGCGTGACCGTGACGGATGACACCCAACTCAGGCTCAGGGCGATCAGGATGACCCAAAAGAGTGAGTTGGTATACTCGCCGGTTGAATCCTGCGACAAGCCGATCGCCGCGAAGGCGATGACGCCGATGGCCGTCGCCCCAAAGAGCGGCCACTGGTTTTCCGCGACCACCTCGCGGACCACCTCGATCTTTTTTCTGCCGGACTCAATCCCGACCTTGATCCCTTCGATGACAATGATGGCGTTGTCCGTGAGCATGCACAACGCAATGATGAGCGCGCCGAGGGAGATGCGCTCCATCAGGAGGTCGCCCTTCATATACATGACGAGGAATGTCGCCATGATCGTGATGAACAGCACCAGACCGATAATGAGCCCGGTCTTGCGTCCCATGGTGACAATCAGCACCACGAAGACGATGGTGACGGCCTTGCCCAGGTTGAACATGAACTCACTGGTGGCCTGGGCGACGGCTTGGGGCTGGAAGTTGATTTCACCGATCTCCATGCCGATCGGCTGGTTGCTTTTGATCTGGTCGAGCTTTTGCCGGATGGCATGCCCCATCTTCACCACATTGCCGCCCGGCACCGTGGAGATGCCCAGCCCGATGGCCAGCTTGCCGTCGTAGCGAAGCAATCGCCGCGGCGGGTCCTGGTCGCCGCGCTGCACCGTCGCGATATCGCGGAGGCGGAGTTGGCGGCCCGTCTGGTCCGAACCGATCACCAGGTCGAGCATGTCATCGGCCGAGGCGAAGGCGCCCGTCGGATCCAGCGGAATGTGCTCGTCGCCAACGCGGATGCGTCCCCCGTCGGCGGCGATGTTCCGCTCCTGGAGTTTGCTATAGATCAGCTCCTCGTTGAGGCGCAACTGCGCCAGCCGTTGCCGCGAGATTTCGAGGAAGACGACTTCCCGTTGTTCGCCAAAGAGCGCGATGCTTTTGACGCCGGGCACCTGGAGGAGTTCGCGGCGCAGGAACTCGACGTAGCGGCGCTGCTCCGGGTACGAAAAGCCCTCGCCGGTCACCGCCAGGAAAATGCCGTACACGTCGCCGAAATCGTCAATCACCATCGACTGGCCGCGCACGGCAGGGGGCAGTTGTGACTGGACGTCCGCGACCTTGCGGCGCAGTTCGTCCCAGACCTGCGGGAGGCTGTGCTTGTCGTAACGGGCCTTGATGCGGACGGAGACCAGCGACCGGCCGCGCGTGGACTCCGACGTGACGTAATCGAGTTGGCCCAGCCGTTGACAGGCGCTCTCGATGGGATTGCTGACCTCCTGGGCCACCTCCTCGGCGCTGGCCCCGGGATAGGGGGTGATGATCAGCGCTGTCTTGATGGTGAACTCGGGGTCCTCGAGGCGCCCCATGTTCAGATAGGCGATGAGGCCGCCGACAATGGCCATCGCCATGGCCATCAGGACCATCCGGTTGTTCTTGACTGAAAATTCGCCCGGATTCATGGCTGGCGGCCCCCGAGGGCGTTGCCGAGATCACGGACCTTCATGCCTTCCCGGAGAAACGTCACCCCCGCCACGGCAATGCGGTCGCCCGGTTGCAGCCCGTCCAGAATCTCGATCCGGCCACCGCTGACATCCCCGATTTTCAAAGGACGTCGCGTGACGTTCTGATCCGGCCCCAAAACCCACGCCACCTGTTCTCCGGAATCCAGTTTGGCAACCGCCGAGATCGGGATAAGAATGCGATTGCCCAGGATGTCGGCGCGGCGATACGTGACGCTGACAGTGGCCGTCATGCCTGGAAGCACGGTGATGCCGGGGGGGGATTTCATGGCGACGCGGACTTTGAACGTCTGGGTGGTCGGGTCCGCCACCTGGGCCATTTCGCGAACCCGCACCGGAAATTGCAGCCCGGGTGCCCCACTCAGGTTCGCGGACATCTGTACAATGTCGGCGGTGCGAATATCGGCGGCCATGACGGCCTCCGGTACATCCACGGCGATGTCGATCTCGTTTGCATCCTGGAACCTGACCACCGGCTCCTTCGCCCTGACATTCTGTTGCACTTCGACGAACCGCTGGGCAACCACGCCGTCGTAGGGAGCGCGCAGCGTGCAATCCCGGAGATGGATGTTCGCTTCGACCACGCGCCCTTCAAGCGCCCGCACCTCGGCCTCCCGGGCATCAATGTCTTCCATGCGGCCAGTCGTGCCCATTTCGAACAACTGCAGGGCTGCTTTGTGATCCTCCTGGGCCACCCGGTAGGCCGTTTCCGCACGGTCGAAGGCCGCGCGCGAAACCGCTTGGGATTGAATCAGGCGCTCATGGCGATCAAATTCGGTTCGGGCATTCGCGAGCCTCGCCTCGGACGCCCGCACCTGCGATTCCCGCCGCAATCTCTCCTCGGGGCGTTCGCCTGCCTGCAGCGACCGGAGCCCCGCCCGGGCCTGATCCAACTGGCCTTGCAGGGTTTGCAGCCGGGCCTTGAATTCATCCTCCCGCAGTTGGGCGATCAGCTCGCCCGTGGCGACACTCTGCCCGTTCTTTACCGGCAGCTTGACCAGCAAACCGGGCACGGAGAAGGCCAGATCGGCCGTTTTCGAGGCCTCGACCCTGCCGGAAAATGAACGCTCCCGAGCCTCTTCGCCGGCGGCCACGACCATGGTCTTGACCGGACGAGTCACCTCGGAATGGACCGGATCCGGCGGCGAGCACCCGGCGGCGAGGCAGATGATTGACAAGGCGATGGGCGCGATTAGGCCGAGTCCTCCGCTACCGCGGATCTTTTTGTTTATCGCTGTAATCATGTACAAAATCATGCGGCTGTCCTCAGGGATTTTGCTCCGAAACCGGCTTGGACATCCCTTGGTAAAGATGCCACGGATCGGAAATTCAACTATGCCTCGGGAATTATATAT
>DATITS010000171.1:0-26927 GCA_035467535.1 Desulfobacterales bacterium | reverse complement strand
CACCAACCTGCCCATGACGCGCACGCCCGACGCCCACTTCTTCACGGAGGCCCGCTACCGCGGCGCCCGGGTGGCCGCCGTGGCCCCGGACTACGCCGAGTACGTCAAGTTCGCCGACACCTGGCTGCCGGCCAAGGCGGGCACCGATGCCGCGCTCGCCATGGCCATGAGCCACGTGATCCTGAAGGAATTCTACGTTGACCGGCAAAGCGCGTATTTCACCTCCTACGCCAAGTCCTACACCGACCTGCCGTTTGCGGTCGTGCTGGAGGAACACCAGGGCGAGTTCAAGGCCGGCCGGTTCCTGCGGGCCTCGGATTTGGGCCACACGTCGAACAACTCCCAATGGAAGACCGTGCTGTTCGACGCCGCTGCCGGCCGGTTCGCTGTGCCCAACGGCAGCATCGGCTTCCGCTGGAATGAGGAGGGCCGCTGGAACCTGAATTTAAAAGATTCGGTTACGGATGCCGCCATCGACCCCCTGCTGACCTTCGCGCAGTCATCGGAGCGCTGGGTCCGGGTGCACTCCCCCCTGTTCGACCTCAAGGGCGCCGGCACGCGCACCGGCGTTGTACCGGTCATGCCGCTGCAGACACCCTCCGGGCCCGTCATCGTCACAACGGTCTTCGACCTCCTGGCGGCGCACATGGGTGTGCGGCGCAACGAAACGGATGCGCACGCCGCGGATTATCCGTCCGGCTACGACGACCCGCAGGCCTACACGCCGGCCTGGCAGGAGGGGATCACGGGGGTCCCGGCCACGGATGCAATCCGCGTCGCCCGGGAGTTTGCGGAGAATGCGGAAAAAACCCGCGGCAAGTCCATGATCTTTCTCGGCGCCGGCACCAACCACTGGTTCCACTCCGACATGATCTACCGCTCGGTCCTGAATCTGACCACCCTCTGCGGCTGTCAGGGCGTCAACGGCGGCGGCTGGGCGCACTACGTCGGCCAGGAAAAGGTGCGCCCCCAGGCGGGCTGGTCCCAGGTGGCCTTTGGCCTCGACTGGCGCCGGCCCGCCCGCCAGCAGAACGGGACCTCCCTGTGGTATTTCGCGACGGACCAGTGGCGCTACGACACACTGGACGCCCACACGCTGAAGTCCCCCTTGGCGGACGCCCGGATGCCGCGCCACCCGGCGGACTACAACGTGATCGCCGCCCGCCTCGGCTGGCTGCCCTCCTTCCCGCAGTTCGACCGCAACCCGATCGACCTTGTCCGCGAGGCCGTGGCAGACGGAGCGAGCTCGGACGCAGAGGTCGTCGCCCATGTGGTGGAGCGACTGAAGAAGGGCGAGGTGCGATTCGCCGTCGAAGACCCCGACCACCCGTCCAATTTTCCACGGGTCCTGTTTCTCTGGCGCGCCAACCTGCTCGGCGCCAGCTCCAAGGGCCACGAGTATTTCCTGAAGCACCTCCTGGGGACCGACAGCGCCGTGCTCAACACCGAAAGCCCCTCGCGGCCGCAGGAGATCACCTGGCGCGAACACGCACCCGTAGGCAAGCTCGATCTGCTGGTCACGCTCGAAATCCGCATGTCCACGAGCGCCATGTACGCCGACGTGGCGCTGCCCGCGGCCGGCTGGTACGAGATGCACGACATCAACACCACGGACATGCACCCGTTCATCCACCCCTTCAACCCGGCCATCGACCCGCCCTGGGAGGCGCGCACCAACTGGGACCAGTTCAAGGCCATCGCCGCCAAGTTCTCCGAACTCGCCGCCGTGCACCTGAAGGAGGCGCGTGACCTGGTGGCGACCCCGCTGCTGCACGACAGCCCCGGAGAGCTCGCCCAGGCCGATGTCAAAGAGTGGCGCAAGGGCGAGTGCGAGCCCGTGCCCGGCAAGACCATGCCCAACCTCTCCGTCGTGTTCCGGGACTATGCCAACGCCTACAACATGATGACGGCCCTGGGGCCGCTGGCCGCCAAGCCGGGGGTGGGCTCCAAGGGGCTGATGTGGCCGGCGGAAGAGGAGTACGCCGAACTCAAGGAGAAGCTCGGAACGGTCACCGCCCCGGGGGTCGGCCAGGGCCGCCCGTCGCTTGCGACCGGAAAGCAGGTGGCCGAAACGATCCTGACGCTCGCCCCGGAAACGAACGGGGCGGTCGCCATGAAGTCCTGGGGGCCGCTTGAGAAAAAGACCGGGCTGTCCCTCACGCACCTGAGCGCTGCGCGCCAGAGCGAAAAATTCAGCTTCGATGAACTCACCACCCAGCCCCGCAAGATCATCACCTCACCGGTGTGGAGCGGCATCGAGTCCGAAGAGCGGCGCTATTCGGCGTTTGTCATCAACATCGAGGAGAAAGTTCCGTTCCGGACGCTCACCGGCCGGGCCCACTTCTACCTGGACCACCCCTGGATGCGCGACTTCGGCGAGGGCCTGCCCCTCTTCCGCCCGCCGGTGGACATGTCCCTGCTCGGCTCCACGCTCGTCAAACGGGATCCCGCAAGAGAGCTCGTGCTGAACTACCTCACGCCCCACTCCAAGTGGTCGATCCACAGCACCTACTCGGACACCCTCACCATGCTGACGCTCTTCCGCGGCGGCGAGGCGATCTGGATCAACAACGACGACGCCGCCACCCTGGGAGTGAAGGACGGCGAATGGCTGGAGTGTTTCAACGTCAACGGCGTGGTCATGGCCAAGGCCGTGGTCAGCCACCGCATTCCACCGGGCAAGGCGTTCATGTACCACGCCCAGGAACGGCTCATCAACACGCCGGGCTCGCCGCTTTCCGGCAAGCGCGGGGGCACCCACAACAGCGTCACCCGCATCATGGTGAAGCCCACCCACATGATCGGCGGCTACGCCCAGTTGAGTTATGGGTTCAACTACTACGGCCCCGTCGGCTCCCAGCGCGACGAGCTGATCGTGGTACGCAAGGCCGGGGAGGTCGAGTGGCATGAAGATTAAATCCCAGCTCGCCATGGTGTTGAATCTGGACAAGTGCCTCGGCTGCCACACCTGCAGCATCCCCTGCAAGAACGTGTGGACCAACCGCAAGGGCGCCGAATACATGTGGTTCAACAATGTGGAAACCAAGCCCGGCATCGGCTATCCCAAGAAATGGGAGAACCAGGACATCCACAAGGGCGGCTGGGTGCTGAAGGGCGGGCAGCTGTCGCTCAGGGCCGGGAACAAGGCCCGCCGCCTGGCCGGCATTTTCCACAACCCCGACCTGCCCACCATCGACGAGTACTACGAACCCTGGACCTACGACTACGAGAAGCTCGCCGGCATGCCGGGAAAGAAACACCAGCCGTCGCTGCGCCCGCGCTCACAGTTGAACGACGCCAGCATGGAGAGCAACTGGGGGCCGAACTGGGAGGACGATCTGGCGGGCGTCAGCGAGACCGGCAGCGGCGACGTGAACTTCAAGGGGCTCGACCACGCGATCTACCTGCAGTTCAAGAAAGTGTTTTTCCTCTACCTGCCCCGGCTGTGCGAGCACTGCCTCAACCCGGCCTGCGTCGCCTCCTGCCCCTCCGGCGCCCTCTACAAGCGCAACGAGGACGGCATCGTGCTCGTGGACCAGGAACGCTGCCGGGGCTGGCGCTTCTGCGTCTCCGGCTGCCCCTACAAGAAGACCTACTTCAACTGGAAGACCGGCCGGGCGGAGAAGTGCCTGTTCTGCTACCCCCGCACGGAGGCCGGCCTGCCGACGCTCTGCGCGCATTCCTGCGTCGGCCGCATCCGCTACATCGGGGTCCTGCTCTACGACGCCGACCGGATTCGCGAGGCGGCCGCCGCAGCGGATGCCACCTCCGTGTACCCCGCGCACCTCGACATCATGCTCGACCCCCACGACCCCAAGGTCGCAGCCGAGGCCGCGCGCCAGGGCATCCCTGAAAACTATCTCGCGGCGGCGCAGCACTCGCCGGTCTACCGGTTGATCAAGGAGTGGCGCCTGGCGCTGCCGCTGCACCCGGAGTTCCGCACGCTGCCCATGGTCTGGTACGTGCCGCCCTTGAGCCCCGCTAACCCGGCGGTGGATGCCGCCGGCCCGCTGGACGGCATCGACTCCCTGCGGATTCCGGTGAGGTATCTGGCCAACCTGCTCACGGCGGGCGACGAGGGACCGGTGCGTCTTGCGCTCAAACGGCTGGCGGCCCTGCGGGCCTACATGCGCTCGGTGCGGCTGGGGCAAACGGCGGACAGGACCGTGCTCGACGCCGTCGGCCTGGGCACGCAGGCGGCCGAGGAGATGTACCGCCTGCTGGCTCTGGCGTATCTGAGCGAACGGTTCGTGCTGCCCACGGCCGACCGCAGCGACGAAACATCACCCTACATCGAACAGGGAAGTTGCGGGTATCCGCGATGACGGACGAAAAGAGAACTCTGCTCAAGCTGTTGAGCCTGTGCCTGGCCTACCCCGATGCGGAGGCCCTGGCAGCCCTGCCCGAAATGGAAGAAGCAACGGCAGGGTTGCGCGATCCCCTGTCGCGGGAACGCCTGTCCCACTTCATGACGCTGATGAAGGCGCAGTCCCTGCTGAAACTCCAGGAGCATTACACGGCGGTTTTCGACATGAACCCCACTGCCAGCCTGAACCTCACCTGGCATCTCATGGGTGACCGCGAGGACCGCGGCCGGGCGCTGGCGGAGCTGTTGGATGTTTACCGGCAGGCCGGCTTCGAGCCGGCCGTCAACGAGCTGCCCGATTTTCTGCCCCTGTTGCTCGAATTCCTGGCGGCAGCGTCGCCGGCCGATGCCCACACGTCGATCCTGCGATGCCTGGCGGCCGTACCGGCCCTTGCCGGCCGGCTGAAGGAAAGCGGCTCGCTGTATGCCGTGCCGCTGGAGATGCTGTGTGGGGTATTTCCCGAAACAGCTCATGTTTCGCGAAACCGGGAAAGCCTGGACAAAACCCGAAATCCGAAGCTTGAAGCTCGAAGCTCGAAACAAATTCGAAAGATCCAGAGGCCGATATGAGCACGATCGATATGCTCGCGTTTGTGGCGTTTCCCTACCTGTGCCTGACCTTTTTCGTCGTCGGCCACGCCTATCGCTACATCACCGACCGCTACGCCTGGAATTCCCACGGCAGCGAACTCATCGAAAAGAAGACCCTGTTCTTCGGATCCTACCTGTTTCATTTCGGGATCCTGGGCACCCTTGTGGGGCACGTCGCAGGGTTGTTGATCCCCCAGACCGTCTTTGACATGGTCGGGATCGATACGGCCGCGCACGAGGCCCTGGCACACTACGCCGGAATGGTGTTAGGGACAGCCGCGTTCTCCGGCGCACTGTTCCTGCTGATGCGCCGGCTTTTCATCCGCCGCATTCGCCTGATGACCACCGCCACCGACTTCGCCGTCCTCTGCGGGCTGGCCTTCGTGACCGGTGTGGGTACCTACGACGTCTTCTTCGGAGGGTTTCACGTGCTCGACACCATTGCGCCCTGGATCCGCGGCATCCTCACCCTGCAGCCCGACCCGGCCCTGATGGCCGCGGTGCCGTTCAAGTACAAGCTGCACATCCTGGCGGCCTTCGCGCTGCTCGCTTTTTCCCCGTTCACACGCCTGGTCCACATCTGGAGCGTACCGGTATTCTACATTTTCCGGCGGCCGCTCCTTTTCCGGCGGAGGGTGGTGGCATGACAAGGATGCCGAGAAACGGCGCCTCACGCCGTGATCCGGCGTTGCACAGCGCTTTGCAAATGCTCACATATAAAAATATGCTGCGCTTTCCAAAGCCCCGCGCGCCTTGGCTGACGGCCTGATGCTTGTTTCTCGACACCCTTGCGAAAACACAGCATAGCGGGCATCGGAGATTTCAAATGGCAAAAAGTGAAGAGAATGTCTGTTACGCGATCTCGAATCCGCGCGCGGCGCTCACGTGGACGACGCTCGCGTTTTTCGCCGGTTTCGCCGGTGTTTCCGCTTTCGGGCCGATCGTCCCCAAGCTGAAACAGGCCATGGACGTGGACCCCTTCCTGTTGGGAATCCTGGCGGCCTCTCCCGCCCTGACCGGCTCGCTCCTTCGCATTCCGTTCGGAGCCATGGTCGACCGTATGGGCGGCAAGAAACCCATTCTGATTCTACTACTGTTGGCCGCCACCGGCGTTGCGGGCATCACGCTCATGTTCAGCCTGTCGCCAACCCCCCGGGCTTCCGACTATCCGTTTTTTCTGATCTTCGGCATTCTGTGCGGCTGCGGCATCGCAGTCTTCTCGGTCGGCGTACCGGCGGTCTCCTACTGGTACCCGCAGCGCAAGCAGGGCACGGCCCTCGCGGTCTACGGCGGGCTGGGGAACCTGGCGCCGGGAATGTTCGCCCTGCTGCTGCCCTACCTGGTGGTAGGCCTCGGGTTCACCTGGTCCTACGTGCTGTGGCTGGTCGCGCTGCTGGCGATGACCCTCCTGGTCTTCACGCGCATGCAGGACGCCCCTTATTTCCAATACAGGGAAATGGGCATGGACATCGACCCCGATGCGCTGCTGTTGGCCTGCGGCGAGGAACTGGTGCCGACGGGCAAGGCCATGGACTCCATCCGCAAGGCCGGCGCCGATTGGCGCACCTGGGTGCTGACCTATTTCTATTTCATCACCTTTGGCGGCTTCATCGCCCTGACGGTGTGGCTGCCCACATTTTGGACCGGATTGTTCAAAATCAGCATGGTGCAGGCCGGCCTGTTCACGGCCGCCTTCTCCCTTTCGGCGAGCCTTCTGCGGGTTGCCGGCGGGATCGCAGCGGACAAACTGGGCGGGCTCATGGTGGCCCAATTTTCCTTCGTGGTGGTGGCGACCGGTTCGCTGGTGCTGATCTTCGGGGGACGGTCCGTCGCCGCCGCGTTCCTGGGGCAGATGCTGCTGGCGCTGGGCATGGGGGTCGCCAACGCGGCGGTGTTCAAGCTGGTGCCCAAATTCACTCCCAAGGCCGTGGGAGGCGCCGCCGGGATCATCGGCGGGCTGGGCGCCTTCGGCGGGTTCCTCCTGCCTCCGGCCCTGGGACTGTTCGTCCGCATGAACGGGGAACCCGGATATGCCCAGGGGTTTTACATGTTCCTGGGGTTGGCGGTTTCGGCGCTGATCTTTTTCACGATTCTCAAGCGTTCGACCGCTTCGGCACTGCCATAGGTGGGGCATGAATAAAAAAGACAGCCGTGTGGAAGACACACTCTGCGGACGGCCCATCGAGCGGGTCTTGGAGGAGATCACGAACTTCCACGGGTTTCCGGCGCCGGGGGTGGTGATCGGCGCCGTCATGGTGGACTGGGCCCGGGAGCGCATCGGTCCGGGGATCGAAGCCGACGCCATCGTTGAGACCCTGCGCTGCCTGCCGGACGCGGTGCAGCTCTTCACCGCCTGCACCATGGGAAACGGCTGGATGCGGGTGCTCGACTGGGACCGCTTCGCCCTGACGCTTTACGACCGCGCCACCCGCCGCGGGTGCCGGGTCTGGCTGGATGCAGCAAAGACGACCGCGCACCCCGCCGTCCACGGCTGGTTCCTCAAGCGCGTTCCCAAGGACGCGCTTCCACTGGAAACCCTCTTGGGAAAAATCCTGGAAGCCCGCCGCGCGGTGCTTTCCTGCCGGCCTGTCATCGTAACCGATTTTCTCAGACGCCCCAAAAAGGCGGCCGTCGCCATTTGCCCGGGCTGCGGGGAGGCCTTCGATCCGCGCGCAGGCGATTGCTGCAAGGGCTGTCTGCGCGGCGGGTATTTCACGCCGGACAGCGTCTGATAAGGTCGTTAGTGTCAAACTGAAAATGAAGGAGCATGGCTGCTGATGCTGCGTGTATTCCAAAATGAAATCCTGGACCCGAAGCGTTTCGTTATCACCATGGAGCTCGTGCCAGGAAGGGAACCAGCGGGCAGGTCGGTCGACAGTGTAAAAAGTATGGCGGCAGACGCATTTGCAGACGGCCGGGTCTCTGCCGTCTCCATCACCGACAACCCAGGCGGCAACCCGGCGCTCAGCCCGGATGTGATCGGCCACGACATCTTCAAGGTCGGGATGGACGTCATTGTCCATTTCACTTGCCGCGACGTCAACCGTATCGGCATGGAAAGCCGGGCATTGCAGCTTGCCATGATGGGCATGAAAAACATCCTGGCACTGACGGGGGATTACATCGGCAAAGGCTTTGCTGGGCAGGGGTCACCCGTATTCGACCTTGATTCGGTGACGTTGCTGGTCATGCTTCGGATGCTGGGGAATCGCGTTCAGCAGACTGGCGATCCAGACGTGTTTTTCCCGGGCTGCGCCGTGTCGCCGTTTAAAAGCCTTCGAGGAGAGGTATTCGCCCAATATGCCAAGCTCTGCCGCAAGGTGGCCTCCGGCGCACGATTTGCCATTACTCAGCTTGGTTATGATACCAGCCGGTTCAAAGAATTGATGGATGTCCAGCGTGGGCTTGGGCTTGAATTGCCGACCCTCGGTTCGGTGTACGTTTTAACGCCGGTCTCGGCGCGGATCATGAACGCCGGTCAAGTTCCAGGTGCCTTGGTTTCCGATGAGTTGTTGAATCAGGTCATCCGCGAATGGAAAGACAAGAGGCAGGGCCGGGCGCTGGCCGTCGAGCGTGCGGCAAGATTGGGTGTCGTTCTGAAAGGCATGGGTTACCGTGGCATCCACATCGCCGGGGTCCACCGCGGTTTTGACCTTGTCGGCCGGATCTTGGACCGAATGGCGCAGATCGAGGATCAATGGCGGAATTTCATAGGCGATTTCGCGCCGAGCAAGAACAAGAACGGGTGCCCTGCTGGAAAAAACAAACAGCCCAGTTCATCGATGTGCTCCCCCGGCGTACATCTTTCGCTTCCCGACAGGATTCACTTTCGTCTTCTAAAAATGGTCCACCATCAGTTCTTCAATTTCGATGCTTTATTGGCTCCGCTTTTTCACCTGGTGGCTCGACGGATAGGAAAGCGGACCGCTGGCAGGCTTCTGGTACAACTGTTTGAGGACCCGGCTAAAACACTTCTGCTTGAATGCAGGCGCTGCGGAGATTGTGCTATCCAGCACGTAGGGTTTCTCTGTCCCGAGTCCCAGTGCCCGAAACACATCCGCAATGGCGCCTGCGGCGGCAGTCGCAACGGATGCTGTGAGGTGGTCCCCGAACGGAAGTGCGTGTGGTTCAGAGCCTGGGAACGCTTGGCCGATGCGGGGCACCCCGAGGAAATGGTTACCGACTGCGTCCCGCCGCGTCTGTGGGAACTGGATGGCACTTCGTCGTGGCTGAACTTTCACCTCCGGCGAGACCACCAGAGTGCTTCTGGAGAAATCCTGCAGGCCTGCCGCGCGACCGAATGCCGGATACCCCCCATGATTCCATTATGAGCTATGCGTAACTGACGAGCTATACACGATTTTCCATTTTTAAAGTCTTCTGTTGTACTTTACTTTATTTTAAACTCCCTCTGAGACAAGCTTGTAGGCGACAGGCTCGGCGTGCCAACCGGCTGCGCGTCTTCTCCAATACTCCGTGTGTAGACACACGGTCTTCGGCCCCGGTGTGCCGTCTGCGATCTTGCAATTGTCGATCAATGTGACCGGAATGACCCCGCCGGCGGTCGTCGTGAGAAATGATTCACCGGCCGAGCGCAGTTGCTCCGGTGTGAGCCTGCCTTCGACCGCTTCAATGCCCAGGTCCCGGCAGAGCTCAAGAGTAGTTCGCCGGGTCATCCCGTCCAGAACCCCATACCCCGGTGTTACAAGCCGTCCTTCAACGTCTGCGAAAATATTGAAACCAGGCCCTTCTGTCACGTGACCATCCAAATCTTGCAGAATGACCGTTTCAGCGCCAGCGTCATAAGCTTCAAACAACCCCATCTGAAAATCGAGCCAGTGGTAATGCTTCACCTTCGGGTCAACCGACTGCGGTGGTACGCGTACACGCCTGCTGATGTGCAGCGACATGCCACGTGCCTGGACATCGGGTGCCGCTACCCACATATAGGGCATCGCGAACGCCAGGAAACGGTTATTGCAGAGCCTGATGTCGCGGCTTCCGATCGGCGGCCGGCCGCGCGTCATGATGACCTGCACATATGCGTTTCGGAAACCCGGCAAGGCGACGAGCTCGTGAACGATTTTGCGGATTTGATCAGGCGATTCGGGTGAGGTCATTCTGAGACTGCCAAGGGACCGCTGAAAACGGTCGAGGTGATCCTGCAACCGGAAGAACGACCCGTCCCAGACCGAGACGGTCTCCTGGCAGGCATCGGAGCGAAGAAACCCCCAATCGAGAAGCGGAATTCGTGCCTCCTCAATGGGGAAAAACTGGCCATCGACATATGCGGCACCGGCTGAGAATCGCTGCTCGACTGGTCGCGCGCCAAAGTCGGCTTTGGGAGCAGGCCATACGAGGGAGCGAGGGACCTGAGCGTTTTTCATTATTCCGCATCCTTTCGATTAGGTGGGCAGGAGCTCACAGGCGGGGATTTTAGGGTTACCTGACCAAAAGTGCAAGATTTTCCGTTATCCGGGCAGGATTCGAGTCTGGCACGCTAAACTTATTAATCGTCTCACAATAGTCTTTACGTTGTCATTCCGGCGGAAGCCGGGATCCAGTGGCTTTCTGGATGCCGGATCAAGTCCGGCATGACGGTACGATTTCGGGACAGTTAATAAAAGGGGTATTTGCCTTCCCATGAAACGTGTGCTGACTTTTTGCGGCAACTCATTGAATAGCTGCCTACGAAAGCGCCATTCCATTGCGCGGCCTTGTATGCTATTCATTTTCGGCCTGTGCGTTCGGGATCGAACTCGCATATCCTAGGGCCGGAACACCATTACATTTAAGAGTGTCGAATCATATGCCCACTTCCATTCGCACGTTTATCCTGGCATGCTTTTTCCTCTCCGGCATGAGCGGCCTTGTCTATCAAATCCTTTGGACGCGCATGCTGGTGGAGATCATCGGCGGCACCCCCTTTTCGGTCAGCATCATTCTGACAGTTTTCATGGGCGGTTTAGGGTTCGGCAGCTATCTTGCCGGGCGTCGCATCGATCGTGTCAAAACACCATCGACCTTGATCAAGCTTTACGGGACCCTGGAACTTGTCATCGGCCTCTATGCCGGCCTGATCCCGGTCTTGTTGTTGGTATTCAAGCCGCTTCAGTCCCTCATCTACAACAACCTGTATGCTCATTTCCTGACCTACAACCTGTTCACGTTTTTGCTGTGCGCCGTTATCTTGTGTGTCCCGGTGGTCTGCATGGGCGCTACGCTGCCGATCCTGTTCCGTTTCTATGTCGACCGCATGCCAAAGGTGGGCGCCCATGCCGGCCGGCTGTATGGCCTGAACACCATCGGCGCTGCGGCAGGATCTTTAGTTTCCGGCTTCTGGCTGATCCAGTGGTGGGGGGTTCCAGGGACCATGGCGTTCGCGGTGGCGACAAACAGTGTCATCGGGCTGGCCTGTCTTCTGGTCGGTTTCAAGGTGCGGATTCCTGCCGGCGGCCAGACGGCCAAAAGAGCCAAACCGCTCAATCCCGGCATCGGCGCTGAATCACCCACCGACTCCACCGACCGGATCGCTGCCCTGGTCATCTTCGCCGTTTCCGGGTTCTGCGCTATGGCCTGCGAGGTCGTCTGGACAAGCCTGCTTGGTTTGATGGTGGGCCCGACCACTTATTCCTTCACCGTCGTGTTGGTGACGTTTATCACGGGGTTGGCTCTCGGCAGCATCCTGTTCGGCTGGTTCGCCGACCGCGTCCGCAACTGTCTGGCGCTGCTGCTGGCCACCCAGGTGGCAGCGGCCCTGCTGGTGCTGGGGGTCAGCCAGCTTCTCGGGGACAGCCAGTTGTTTTTCGCCAAATTGATATTCACCTTCAAGGACCAGTTCGGACTCCAGAACGTGGCGAAGGCGGGGGCCCTCTTCCTGCTCATGATTCTCCCGACCCTCTGCTTCGGAGCGAGCTTTCCGCTGGTCAGCCGGATCTACACCCGCTCGATGGCGCACGTGGGGCGCTCCATCGGCTTCGCCTACATGGTCAACACCGTCGGAGCCCTGCTGGGGCCCTTTATCGCGGGCTTTGTGCTCATCCCCTGGCTCGGCAAGGAGGCCAGCCTGAAAGTCGTTGCCGGCTTGCAGCTTGCGACATCCGTGGTGATTGCCGGCCTGTTATTCAAGCGGAACGCTCGTGACCCCCGGCAACTGGGTGTGATGGCGGCAACGGCCGTCGTCGGGCTCCTGCTGTGCTGGCACTACCCCTCCTGGAGTCATCGCCAGCTTTCCATCGGCAAGTACCATGACTTCGACGACATCCGCCCCGTCCTGACCCGATCCGGGTGGCTCGAGGCGCTTTTTCACGGAACCCGGGAGATGGAGAAGGCCGAGAAGGGCGAACTCGTTTACTACGGGGACGGCATCGGCGGGTTTACCAGCGTGGTCAAGTTCTCGGATGCCCTGGGCAACACGAACCTGGCCTTGGCCAACAGTGGGAAAACGGACGCGTCATCCCGCCAGGACATGGAAACGCAGACGCTGCTGGCGCACGTCCCGATGCTGTACCACCGGAATCCTCGATCGGTGATGGTTATCGGCCTGGCCAGCGGCATCACCGCGGGAGAAGTGCTCCACTACCCTGTCGCCGCAATGGATGTGCTTGAAATCAACCAGCAGGTCGTCGAAGCCAGCCGTTTTTTCGACCCGTGGAACAGCCAGGTGCTGGCCGACCCCCGGACCCGGCTCATCCTTCAGGACGCCCGCGCTCACCTGCAACTCACCCGTGAAACCTACGACGTGATCATATCCGAGCCGTCCAACCCATGGATGGAGGGGCTGGCGGCGCTCTTCACGCGCGACTTTTTTGCTCTGGCGCGGGAACGGTTGCGGGAGGGTGGCCTGTTCGCACAATGGATCCACGCCTACCAGATGGACTGGAGGGCGTTTGCCATGGTCGGCCGAAGCTTTGCGGAGGTGTTCCCCGACAGCCTGATGATCGTGATGAGTCAGGCGCGTCCGGAGGGCGATTACATCCTGGTGGGGTTCAAGGGCAAAGACCACGCCGGCCTTCAGGGTGCCCAAGCACGCCGAGTGCCGTCGCGGAACGTGGTTCTCACCCATCCCCAGGTGCTGACCCGGCTCGTGGTCTCCGAAAACCTGCCCGCCCTTTTCGGACCGGGCGAAGTCCACACCGACCGGCATCCGCAGCTTGAATTTATAGCACCCCGGCTCATGTACCACCGGACCGGACGGATCCACGACCGGATCCAATCCAAAAAACCGGAAGGTCTTACCGTTGAGACCCGGACGACCATTGGCCGACTCGAGGCCGATGTGGATGCGCAGATCGATTTCGCCGCTTTCGCCCTCTCCGTCTACAGCCCCTTCGGAAACATGGTCGACATGACACGCGCCGGGGAGCCCCAAAAAAGACGTTTCGCTGAGTTGGTGGAGGGTTATTGCGCTGAAAATGAGCTGGACTATGCAATGATTCGCGACGGCGAACTGCGGCAGCGCTGCCTGTCGATCCAGATCGAGCGACTCGAAAACCAGATGAACCGGTTGCCCAACCAGGCGGCATCCCTGGCCTATCTCGCCGGTCTCTACGCCATGCAGGGACAGCCGGCCAAAGCCGTCACTCGCTACAAGGAGGCGGCAGCGGCGGATCCGCTGTCGCCCGCCATCCAGACCCGGCTCGGGTTTGCACTGGCGCAGCAGGGCCAGCCGGAGGAATCGGTCGGATACTTCCGACGAACGTTGCAACTGGACCCCGGCGACCCCAAGGCTTGCTTCCACCTGGGATACGCGCTGGCGCGCTTAGGCCGCTCGGCCGAAGCGCAGCCGTACTTCAGGCAGGCAGTCGCATTGAAAGCAGACTACGCCGAAGCCTATCACGAACTGGGCCTTGCGTTGGTCAACACGGGACAGACGGGCGAGGCCATTCGGCAATTGGAGGAAGCGGTGCGGCTCACGCCCCATTTCCTGAAAGCCCAAAACGACCTGGGGGTGGTTTTTGCCATGCTGGGGCGCTTCGATGAGGCCATCCGGAAGTTTTCCGAAGCGCTCCGGATTCACCCCCACGATGCCGAAATCCACACCAATATCGGCATGGCGCTGGTGCGCAACGGCAGGATCGAAGAGGGCATCGTCCACTTCAAAACGGCGCTTGAAATTGAACCCGGTTTTGCCCCGGCGCTCGACAACCTGCAAAAAGCGCTGGCACTGCAGGGGAAATAAAAAGCAGGAGAGCCTTACTCGGCGTGCCAATGCATCCAACTCTCATCGATGCGTACTGTCCGCTGCGCCCGTCCTTGCCTCGCAGGGCATACAATACCGTTCTCAAGACTCCGAAAAGGGGTTTTTCAGCAAGCTCCCCGCAGAAAACTGCGTTGGACCTCCTCGACCGTTCTCACATCGACCCCGAACGGGTTCTCCGGCAACACCACTTCCGGCAACCGAGTTTCGCCGGCAAAGGGGGTCTCGCCTGCTTTCATGTTGTAGGCGGTCACCATCAGGTGCTCCAGGTTTATGGTGTCCTGCACGTTATATGCGAGCAGCGATTCGAGCGCCTTCAGATCCCCCTTGCGCTTGAATCGATCCCATAAATGCACCGCCAACAAACCATCCACTCCGGCCAGATCGCCCCGATCCATCTCGAGCTGCTTTTCGCATCCCTTGAGGCCGCCCTTGAAACCCATGCTTTTGAGGATGTAACGAAGGTCGATTTGGGCATGGCGGAAACGGGTCTTGAAGTGTCTCTCCATGAACGGGACATCGAAACATCGGCCGTTGTAGGTCACCAGGACGCGGTAAGCCTGGATATCGTCTGCAAACTGGTTGAGGTTCCGGCCCTGCACATAGGTCTTGATCGAGGCGCCATCATAGAGGGCAATCGTCGTTATTGCATCATAGTACCGATCCAGGCCCGTGGTTTCGATATCGACGTAGGCGGTCGAGGATCTGAATTCCGGGAACAATCGCCAGCTCTGGCTCGCGGGCAGGCGCTTCTCAAAATAGGTCGGGTTGTTGTCGTCCAGGTTTTTGATCGAAGCTTCAATGCCGGCGATGAAAAACCCGTTGAGTCTGGAGGACCGCACGCAGATGGAACCCGGGGAGAGGCAACTCCAGTCGGTGAGGCCGGATCCCCAGAGCTTTTGTTCGGTCTTGACCCCGATACCCTGGATATGAATGAACGTGTGGGTGAGCATGTGAGTCTCCCTGTCCGTCCGTCGACCCTGGTGTTTCAGCTTGACCTTAAGCCGGCCGGACCCTATAGTGCGCGACGCGTTACCCGCATGGAGCGAGCCCATCCAACAAGGAGTCGGTCGTTGATGAGCGCTTTCAAAACATGTCCGCACTGCGGCAAGACATGGCCGAACATGGGTGTGTTCCTCGAAGACCCCGACTTGGAGGTCATCGGCTACCAGGTCGATTTCGAGGCTGTCGAGCGCGGCCTGTTTCTCTTCAACCACCACGACTGCAAAACCACCCTGGCAATTCCGGCCGCCCGTTTCAAGGACCTTCACCACGGCCCGGTCTTCAGCGAACGCAAAACCGGCTCGGACGCCTGCCCGGGGTATTGTTTGAAACAGCATGATCTCAAACCGTGCCCGGCCGAGTGCGCATGCGCCTGGGTCCGGGACGTGCTTCAAACCCTCCGGCAGAGGCCCAAGGCCGGACAAGCCGGCCAGGCCGCGACCGCCTCCCATCGGTAGGACCCACCGGCATTCGGGGCGAGAGACTCTCCTATGGACCTGCAGTTCATCGACTATTTCGGCAAGGGCACCTTGCTCGGGCTGGCGGCCGGTTTCTCTCCGGGGCCGCTCACCGTCCTGGTGATCGGTGAAACCCTGCGGCACGGGCTGCGCTCGGGCCTCCAGGTGGCGATCGCACCGATCCTGACGGACATCCCGATCATCCTGCTGGCCATGCTGATCCTGGAAAAGGCGCTGAACTACCCGGTGGTTTTCGGTGCCATTTCACTGGCGGGCGGAGCCTTTCTCCTGTGGCTGGGATACGCAAGCATGCGGACGCAGGGAATGGAAATACAGACCGACGCCCTGGAAGCGCGATCCATCCGCAAAGGCATCGCCATCAATCTCCTCAACCCCAACCCCTATGTCTTCTGGATCAGCGTCGGCACGCCGACCATTTTGAAAGCGTTGGAAACGTCCCCGCTCAACGCCGCCGCTTTCCTGGGCTCTTTTTTTTTCTGCATCGTCGGCTCAAAAGCGCTGCTGGCCAGGATCGTGGACAGCTCGCGCACGTTTCTTAAAAGCAGCGCCTATCGCTGGATCATGCGCCTGCTCGGCCTGCTGCTCATCGTTTACGCCGTGATGCTTCTCAAGGCCGGCTTGACGAGCATGGGTCTGTGGCCGTAGACGCCGAGGCAGTCCAGGATCATTTTTGTGTGATCGCGGATGCCGTTTCCTTCAGTCTATCTACCTTCAGCCTATCACCTGAGCCTTTACGTTCCCGGTGTCGGCATCAGGGCCGCGGCAGTCCCTCGCGGAGCTTGCGTGAAAACTCCGGATCGTCGCCGAGGGTTACGGCTTTGGGGTTGACGTAGCTGAGTTTCCGGAGCTCTTCGAAGGGGATGCGCGTATCCAACCCTCCCAACTCGTACGCATACTGCGGGGCGTAGCCGGAGAGCAGCACCTTCCAGTTGTAGGTAGCCCGGCCGCCGATGTCGCGCAAGAGCCGCACCACGTCCGTGGTGCAGTTGGTGGTAAGCGTGTTGTACCATTCGGGATGTTCCTTCATCGAGTTGATCTGCCGGACATACTCCATGAAAAACTTCCGGGCGTTCTCCAGCGGCATGCGGGTTCGATAGAGGTAGACGTCCTCCGGCGGTTTGCGGAAGTCGGTGCGCACCCGGATCAGGTCGCGCTCGTCGCCGGCGATGAAGATCAACTCGTACTGTTTGAAGAACCCTTTGAGGGTCGAGTATTCCTCCCCGATCTCCTTGCGGGTTTCGATCGAGAAGGTCACGAAGTCCTTCTCCTGAAACCCGAAGCTGACCATGACGTGGGCGATCGCATCCCCCATCCAGTAGACCGCGATCAGGTCGACCGAGTCCAGCTGTTTGAGATCGAACGTTTTGTCATAATACCGCACGTCGAAGTCCGTTTCGGTGCGGTAGGCCAGGTTGCGAATGTTATGGATGGTGACGAGATCGCCCTTAACGTCGGCAAACGGCAGCACGGCCACGTCGCGCTGCCACGGCCGGTCGTTCGAGGCGGGGATGGTCATCCACCAGCCCGCAACGGCTGCGAATACCAGCAGAAACCCGATCAAGGTCCTGAGTCGGTTACGCAGACAAAGAAAAGCCAGCACCGTGGCCAGGCCGAAGACCGCGGCCGAAACCGAGCGCAGCAGGCCGGGGGGAGGCTTCGACCAGTAGATCGCAAGCGTTCCCCAGGCGACCATGAGGATGACGACTACCGCGCAGACGAACACCCCGGCGTACTTTAGAAAACGCAGCACCATTTGCCTCCTCAGTCCTTGAGATTCTCAACGAGGATGCGGCGCACCTCCTCGATGGCCAGCGGCGATTCCTGCGCGGAGGGGCCGGAGTGGACGCCGAGCTCGGAGTCCACTCCGTCGATGTGGGCGCTCTTGTAAGGCACGACACCGTCATCCCACTCCGCCTGCGGGTCTTCGGGGTTGGCCACGGCAATGATGGAGTGGGCGATGACCCCCGGCGCGATGGGGATCGACGAAAAGGTTTTAATGAAATGGCTGCTGGGGCTCATGTTGTCGGTGCTGCGCGGGATTTCACCCCCCATCGCACGTGCTGTGACGGCCTCGGGGCTTCTTTGGAAAACTTCCTGCAGCGGGCTGAGAAGCGTGCCGGGCAGCGAGATCAGACGTCTCAGCAAATCGCTGATATAACCTCCGGTAAAGTGACTGCCGTGGTGCGGCGTGGAGATGAAGACGACCCGGTGGACAAAAGGCAGGGGTTCGTAGTAGAGGCTGCGCCGGAGCAGCTCGCGCGTATCGGACGAGACGTCCATTCGATCGATGGGTACGTTGAACGCCTGCTCCCAGAAACGATCGCCGCTGTCGATGGCGGTCAGCTTGGTGAGCAACCCCCCTTGGCTGTGGCCGATGACCACTATTTTCCGCAGGGCGCTATCCTTGCCCGCGGGGTCGAGTTCCTGAACCACGTTGCGCAGTCCCTGCGTGAGGATCCCGCCGGAGTACAGAATGGGGTTACCGGTGTTGTAGGTGAACAGCCAGACCTGGTAACGGTTCCACAGTTCCCGGTCGTTGAGGATTTCGTTGAGCATTTGCGCCCACCGCGCCGGGCTGGAAGCCGTTCCGTGAACGAGCACCAGCGGGATCCGACCGGGACGGTACGGCGCCATGAGAAACACGTTGTCCTTGAACCGGGCGGTGTCCTTCAAAATCGCGAAGTCCCCCGAGAAAAGCCCCTTGAGCTCAATTGCGTAGGCCTGCGATCCCTCCAGCGTATCGGCGAGAGCGGCCGTCAGCGCGTACTCCAGTGGTACGACGCGGTTGCCGATGGTGACGGAGGTCTCTTCCTGCGTGGTGTAAAGGGTCAGCCGTCCTTCCATCCGGCCGGTCCGGATCCCCTCCTCGACATTTTCCAGGCGCAGGAAGGCGGTAGCCGCCACTCGCAACGTCGCCGGGACCATTGCAAATTCCCGTTCCTCCGCCCCCGGCCGGTGTTTCAAGGCGGCGGCAAGGGACGCCCCGATTCCCGGCCAGCGGTAGGTGTTCCGGAGGCCGCGCACCTCGAGCTCCGCTGTGTCTACAAAACTCACCATGCGGAACGGGCCGTAGCGAAACTCCTCCGGATCGACGTGGACGGATAGCTCCCCGAAGGGAAGCCTGTAAACCCCCTCCTCTAAGATTACGCGCCGTCTCTCCGGTATAAGCACCTGCCTGTTTTCCGGCTCGGCGAAGCCTCCACTGATGCCTCGGTTGTAAAGATCGACGGCGGTTCGAAATCGGGGGTCAAAAGGGTCCGGGGATGCGCCGGAATCCTGCGGGAAAAGAAACGCATACGCATACACCGCGGCGGCAAAAAAGTAGGACCGGTCACCGCTTTTGGCCGCATGCAGGAAGGAAAGTTCCGCCAGGGCAAAGAGCCGGTCGGCCTCGCGCGCGGTGGGCAGAGCCTTGTGCAGGGCGGTGATTGCCGCGGCCGGCTCGCTCTGGAATTGCTTCTCCAGGCCGGCCCGGTTGAGGATCTGCAGCGTCGGGGCGCTCAGTTTGTCGTTCGACAAAACGGTTTCGGTCAGTCTGCGATTGGCCTCCTTTGAATCCAGCGACCTTACGCCCACCGGCGTGGCACACCCGGACAGCACGAGCGCTGCGATCAAAGAAAATACGCGGACCGTGCCCCGGAAGCTCCGGCCGGTGAACCGGCGAGGTTTCATCAGATCCCCCTTTATGAATTGCCGCTGTTGCGGAAAGAAACCCACCGGTAAAAACCGCAGCCCGCAGTTTCAAGAGACCTCCGAGACGGCATCAATGATCGATCTGGAATTGCCTCTTGATCAGGAACAGCCTCCGGATGAGGTCGTATTCGAACGGAGACCCGGTCTTGAAGTAGCGGAACGGTTCGTTGTGGCGTTTGTCGATCGCGTAAATCGCCGTGAGGCTGTAGTTCAGGATGTCCTCATGGGTGTCGTCCATGCCCAGTTCGGCTATCAATTGCCCTAGCATCAGGCTGTAGACGACCGAGTCCACGGCCAGGCCGGCGGTGTCCCGTACGTTGGACGGGCCCAATATGGGCAGCACCAGGTACGGGCCGGGCCCCAGGCCGTAGAACCCGAGCGTCTGCCCGAAGTCCTCGTCCTCGCGCATGATACCGTCGTTGATGGTAGCCACGTCGATGAGCCCGCCCAGCCCCACCGTGGTGTTGATGCAGATCCGGCCGAACGTGTTGACGGCCTTTTCGATCTTGAACTGCAGCAGCGAGTTCGTCAGGTTGGTGACCTCGGTGAGGTTGTTGAAGAAATTGGTGATCCCCTTCTGCACGAAGACCGGCAACACAAACTCGTAGGCACTGACCACCGGCAGGAAGATGACATTGTCGAAGATCGCGTTGAAGTTGTAGAGCCGGCGGTTCATCGGCTCCCAGGGATCGTAGGCGTCGATCGCGTAGGTGACGTTCGGTTCGACGTGTTCGCTGACGGGCCGCTGGGCGGGTATTTCCGGTTCCTTGCGTACCGGCGCCGTCCCGCAGCCGGCCAGAAAGATAAACACCGTGAGCAGCAGGAGGCACAGAGCGCGTTTCATAGGAGTAAGTCCTTTCAGTTTTGGAAGAAATTGATCATGTAGCCAATATTGTCCCTGAACGTCAGGTTGCCGAGGTGACCGCCGCGCGGGTATATCTTCGCGCGGGCGCCGAACACGTCCTTTAAAAATGACAGGTCCGCCGGCGTCAGAATCAGGTCATCCTCATTGGTCATCAGGACAATCTTGGGGCTGTTCCGCAGGTAAGACTCGATGCTGCGCAGGCTCGTGCCTTCGATCAACGCTTCCTTGGTCAGACCCGGGTTCCGGGACCGGGAATAGGGGTAGAGAAACTCGTTGAAGTAGTCGAGGAAGCTGACGCGGTTGGTCACCTTGAAATAATCGGTCAGCGAATCAGCACTTTCCAGCACACGGTTTTTCGGGACGATCAGCCCGTAGTTCGCCATCACGTCCGCCGTGAAAATCATGTTGCTCGACGCCAGCCGGAACACGGTCCCGATCATGCCGGCCAGGTTTTCCCGCCGGGGCGTCTGGCCTTTCTTATGGAGAGTCCGGTAGGCATCATAGAGGAAGTCGTGGTCGAGCTGAGGTTCTTTCATCATCCGGTAGACTTCGCCGAACTTGGCTAAACGCGCGTCAAACCAGCGGTCGAATATCTCCGGGGTGAGATTGGGATCGATCTCGAGCAGCATGTCGTCCAGGATCTTGGCCGAGGTGTACAGGCTCACCGACGGGTTGACCATGCAGACCTTCTTGAAATTGAAAACGCGTTTTTCCTCGTCCAGCTTGGAGACGAACGCCGCCTGGGAGGCTCCCAGGCTGTATCCGGTCAGGTAGAACTCCGAGACCTTGATCCGGTCTTTGACTTGCTCCCAGGCCTTGGTCATCACCCGGTAGAGGTCCTGCGAGTCCTCGGCGATGTTGCCCGGGACACTGGTCGCGGATGCCGTGGTAATGAAATTCATATGGGTGGGTGAGGAGAGGCAGATGACGTGAAAACCGGCCCCCCAGAAGGCTTTCTGCAGAAAGACCATGCTGGAGGCGTAAAAGCTGCTGCCGGTCCCGGCGATGACGAAAATCAGCGGCGCCGCCTGCTTCTGATAGCTCAGGGTGTACAGGAACTCCCGTTGATACCAGAACACGTCGGGCATGGGACGGTCAGGAAAAACCTTCAACCCCAGGAGCTCATAGTCGACCTTTTTGGGCAGCTTATCCCACTCGAGCACCTCGGGGGTCCCGACGATGGTCGCTACGTAGGGATCGTCGACTTTGTAGTCATAGGCCGCCGCCGGGGTCCCGCTGAACCCCACGATCACGGCACAGATCAAAACCAACACCAGTCTCTTCACGCTGCCTCCTTTTTGACGACTTCGTAAAAAGTCCAACTTTCCGCCTGCGGCGGACGCGCCTTGAATTTGGAACTTTTTACAAAGTCGTCGGTAAATCGACTTTTTACGAGCCCACCCGTATTGATTCTCTGCGATGCGCCTGCTGAAAATAGGTTTACGGATGTCGCCTGAACTGACAGCCGTTCGCCAATAAATTCAGTACAGTATGGACAGATACCGATATCGCTATGTAGCACAGACACTCAGCGCCGAGCAAGCGTTGTTTTTTATTGACCGGCCTTTAGCGCCCAGCCCCGGGCGTTCCAAACAAGAAACCCCGCACGCTACCAGCCGTGCGGGGTTTCTTGTTTTTTTCGACCGTGGATCGGCCTACTCTTCCCTAAGCTTCTCCTGCAGGTTTTCCCGCAGCAACTCCCCGAAGGAGGTGGTCTTCTGGGAGCCCAGGTTGTTGACGTAGTCGCTGAGCAGGCCCTGCTCGCCCTCAATCTCCAGACGCTTTACGGAAAGCCCGATGCGCCGCTCGTCGCTGTTGATGGTCATCACCCGGGCGGTGAGCATCTCCCCGATGTTGTAGCGGCCGACCGGCGTCTTGATCTTCTCCTTGCTGATCTCCGAGACGTGCACGAGGCCCTCGATGCCCTCCTCGATCTCCACGAAGATGCCGAAATCGGTCACGTTGGTGATGGTGCCGTTGATCTCGCTGCCCACCTTGTAGCGCTGGCCGACCGTCTTCCAGGGGTCCTCCAGGAGATGCTTGATGCCGAGGGAGAAGCGCTCGTTATCCTTCTCGATGTCCAGCACGATGGCCTGCACGGTGTCGCCCTTTTTATAGAGCTCGGAGGGGTGCTTGATGCGCTTGGTCCACGAGATGTCGGAGATGTGCACCAGGCCGTCGATGCCCTCGTCGATCCCGATGAAGATGCCGAAATCCGTGATGTTCTTGATCTTGCCCTCGATGGTGGTGCCGACGGGGTACTTCTCGGCGATCACGTCCCAGGGGTTGGGGGCCGCCTGTTTCATGCCGAGGGAAATCCGCCGGGCGTCCGGTTTGATGTCCAGGACCACGGCCTCCACGCTCTCACCCACCGAGACCACCTTGGAGGGATGGCGGACCTTGCGGGTCCAGGACATCTCGGAGACATGGATCAGACCCTCGATACCCTCCTGCAGTTCCACGAAGGCACCGTAGTCGGTCAGACTGACCACACGCCCGGTCACCTTGGAGCCGACCGGGAACGTCTTCACCGCCGTGCTCCACGGATCCGGGGTCAACTGCTTCATCCCCAGAGAGACCCGCTCTTTTTCGAGGTCCAGGTTGAGGACCTTCACGTTGATCTGGTCGCCCATGCGGAACATGTCGGAGGGATGCTTGACACGCCCCCAGGAGATGTCCGTGATGTGCAGCAGGCCGTCGACCCCGCCCAGGTCCACGAAGACGCCGTACTCGGTGATGTTTTTGACCGTGCCTTGAAGAACCTTGCCCTCGTGGATGGAGGACAGGGTCGCCGAGCGTTTGGACTCGCGCTCTTTTTCCAGCAGCACCCGCCGGGACAGCACGATGTTGCTGCGTTTGCGGTTGTATTTAAGAATTTTGAAATCGAAGGTCTTGCCGACCATTTCATCCAGGTTGCGGATGGGACGCAGATCCGCCTGGGAGCCGGGCAGAAACGCCAAGACCCCGATGTCGACGGAGAAACCTCCCTTGACGCGGCTGGAGATGGTGCCGGTGATCGTACCGTCCTCGTCGTGGCACTTCTTGATGCTTTCCCACACCTTGACGTTGGCGGCCTTGTCCTTGGACAGGATGACGCGCTCGTCCTCGTCGTCCCACCATTCCACCATGACCTCGATGGTGTCGCCGACCTTGGCGGTGATGCTGCCGTCCTCCCCCCGGAACTCATTGATGCGGATCTGGCCTTCGGACTTGTAGCCGATGTCGACCAGCACCATATCCTTGTCGACCGATGTGATCACCCCGGTGACGACTTCGCCTTCCTTGAACTGCCCGAGGCTGTCTTCGATCATCATCATGGAGAGCTCGGCCGAATCCATGCTCGCATCCTTCCCGTCAGCGGTCGCTTCCGCCGGGTTCTGCACCATTTCGCTTTCAGAGTTGGTTGTGATGTTGACCATAAACGCTATCTTCCCCCTTGGCCTGCGAATTGAAATCCCGAAATAACCGTGTACTTGTAGCAGAATGGTGGAGAAAAGCAACTATAAAATGGGATGCGGCCGTTCCGGGGGCGTAACGACTCGGAGGCTATGGTGGATGGGGAAGAGCGCTTCAACCGGCAGCGCGTGCGACATGGCCCAGCATCAGCTCGACCACCTGCTCGATGGTGATCGCTGAGGAATCGATCCGGATCGCATCGACCGCCGGCCGCAGGGGCGCAATTTCCCGGGTGCTGTCTTGCTCGTCGCGGCGGCGCATGTCGCACGCCACTTCTTCCAGGCGGACCGGGCTGCAGCCCTGCAGCTCGGCAAAACGGCGTTTGGCCCGGGTCTCTTCCGAGGCGCTCAGGAAGAACTTGACGTCCGCCGTGGGGAAGACCACGGTGCCCATGTCGCGGCCCTCGAAAACAGCCTCCTTTTCGCTGCCGAGTTCCCGCTGCACCTGCAGCAGGAACGCTCGCACCGCAGGCCGCGCGGAGACGGTCGAAGCCAGCATGGAGATCTCGGGCGTGCGGATGCGCTCGGTGATGTCCTCGCCGTCGGCCGTCAGCCTCAGCCCCTTTTCAGTGCGTTGAAAGCCCAACCGGAGGCCCTCCAGCATCCGCGCCAGGGCGGCGTCGTCGCCGGGCGGGACCCCGCGTGTCTGGGTGCCATAGGCCACCCCGCGATAAAGGGCTCCGGTGTCGATGTAGCGGTATCCCAGTCGCTCGGCCAACGCCCGGCTGACGGTCGTCTTGCCGGCACCGGCCGGTCCGTCGATGGTAATCAGAAGTTTTTTCATGGATGCAGCACTTGCCGCAGCGCCTCCACAAATCGCGCATTCTCCTCCGGCCGGCCGACGCTCACCCGGAGGTGTTCGGGGTAGCCGTAGCCGGCGAGAGGGCTGACGATGACACCCCGGTCGAGGAGGTTCTCGAAAACCTCACGGCCGGGCTTGGGCACACGGAAGAACAGGAAATTGGAATGGGTCGGAAGGCACTCCAGTCCGAGCGCGGTGAGCGCCCGCTGCAGATAGTCGACACCCGCGTGCACGACCCGCAGGGTCTCGTTCAGGAACTCGTGGTCGTCCAGGGCCGCGACGGCGGCGTTCTGCGCCGGCAGGTTGACGTTGAACGGCTGCCGCACCCGGTTCAGGACCTCGGCCACAGCGGACGGCATGAGGCCGTAACCGACGCGCAGGCCCGCCAGGCCGTACACCTTGGAAAACGTCCGCAGGCCCACCACCGGCCGGCCGGCCCTCACGTAGTTAGCGCTGTCCGGGCCGCCCGGCGCGCGCACGAACTCGATGTAGGCCTCGTCCAGCACCAGGAGGACCTCAGCCGGCAGTGCGGCCATGAACGCCTCCAGCTCCGCGCGTCCGACAATCGTGCCGGTGGGGTTGTGGGGCGTGTTCAGAAACACCATGCGGGTGCGGGGCGTGAGCGCCGCGGCCATGGCCGCGAGGTCGTTGTGAAACGCCTTGAGGGGCACCTCCACCGGCACGGCGCCGGCGGCCCGGGTGACGATTTCGTACATTTGGAACGACGGCCGTGCCATGACCACCTCGTCCCCCGGCTGCAGAAAGGCCGTGCCCAGCATGGCGATGATGTCGTCGGACCCGTTGCCGAGAACGATCTGCTCCGGCGTCAGCTTCAGCCGGCCGGCAAGCCTGCGGGTGAGCTCAAAGCCGCTGCTTTCCGGGTAGCGGTGGACACCCGCCAGGATCCCGCGCACGGCCTCGATTGCCTTGGGCGAAGGTCCCAGGGGGTTTTCGTTGGAGGCGAGCTTGATCGAGCCCCGGATGCCGCGCTCGCGCTCGACCTCCTCGACCGGCTTTCCGGGAACGTAGGCGGGAATCGACAGGATGTGATCGGGGACCTTGAGGTTCACGATGGGGCTCCCATAAGCACAGCATAAACGGATGTTGAAAAACAAGCACCAGGCCGTCAGCCGAGGCAACGTCAGCTCAAAGGAAAAGACCCCCTCTACTCCGCTTTCAGCTTCCAGCTTCGAGCTTTTAGCTTCCCGTGGCCGCCTGGCGCCCGGCCTCGAGCGCCTTCATGTTGAGCGGGATGAGCTTGGCCTTTTCGGCGAACTTCTGTTTGACGGCCCCAGTCAACTCCTCGAAGCTCACCACCCGGCTGCGCGCCACGAACGCCGCCAGTGCCACGATGTTGGCCGCTTTGAGGTTGCCCAACTCCTTGGCGATCTCCATGATGGGCACCCGCAGCTCATCGACGTCGCTGCGGCCTGCGCCAATGGGGATGATGGAGGCGTTGATAAAGACGACACCACCCGGCTTGACCGTGGGCGCGAACTTTTCCAGGGACGGCCGGTTCATGGCGACCAGGTGCTGGGGGTTGCGGATGATCGGCGAGCCGACGGGCCGGTCGCTGATCACGACGGTGCAATAGGCCGTACCGCCCCGCATCTCGGGCCCGTAGGAGGGGATCCACACCACTTCGAAGCCGGCATTCATGGCCGCCTGGGCCAGGATCTGCCCCATCAGCATGACGCCCTGCCCGCCGAAGCCGGCAAACTGGACTTCACTCTGCATGTTTCCTCCCCGCGGCCGGGTTCAGGCGGCCGGCTTCCGGCGTCTTGTATTCACCCAGAGGGTAGTACGGAATCATCTTCTCCTCCGCCCATTGCAGGGCGTTGACCGGCGTCACGCCCCAGTTCGTGGGGCAGGTGCTGATCAGCTCCACCAGGCTGAAGCAGGTCTTGCTCAGCTGGTAGCTGAAGGCCTTGTGGATGGCCTTTTTCGCCCGCTTGATGTACTTCGGCTGGGTGAGGGCCTCCCGGGCGATGTAGGCGGGGGTCTCCAGGGCGGAGAGCAGTTCGGCCATCTTCACGGGCATGCCGGTCTCCAGCACCTTGCGGCCGAAGGGCGAGGTGGTGGTGCGCTGATCGGGCATGGTGGTGGGGGCCATCTGGCCACCGGTCATGCCGTAGACGGCGTTGTTGATAAAAATGGTCGTAAACTTCTCGCCGCGGTTGGCGGAGTGAATGATTTCGCTCATCCCGATGCTGGCAAGGTCCCCGTCGCCCTGGTACGTGAAAACGACGAGGTCGGGCCGCACCCGCTTGATGCCGGTCGCCATGGCCGGCGCGCGGCCGTGGGCGGCCTCCTGGAAGTCAAAGGTGAAGTAGTTGTAGCACAGCACCGCGCAGCCCACCGGGGCGATCCCGACGGTGCGGCCGCGGATGCCCAGCTCGTCGATGACCTCGGCCACCAGCCGGTGGGCCACCCCGTGGGTGCATCCCGGGCAGTAGTGCGTGACCACGTCGGCCA
>DATITS010000170.1:0-3018 GCA_035467535.1 Desulfobacterales bacterium | reverse complement strand
GTTCCAAGATTGGGTTTGATGAAAATCGGATGGTGCTGAATATAATCTGATTATCGACTCTCAGAAATACATAAAGGGCGGTCGCAATTGACCGCCCTTTGTTTATGGGCTATATCTTTCTCTGTTAAAGTCTTGACGCAGGATGGCTATAGGTTAACTATCTTAAATAATGATAAAAATGGCGGAAGTGCATGGGAATCGAACCCACCCGGGACGGTGTTAGCGCCCCACACCGGATTTGAAGTCCGGGAGCCTCACCAGACAGCTGCGCACTTCCAGCGTTAGAAAAATCATGACTGATTTTTACGTCCCAATCTTAAATGGATTATCGGTTTTGTCAATCTTTAAATCCGAGGCCCCAAAGTGGTGTGCATGCTGAATTCGGATCGACTGGCGGCGACCTTCCGGGCTCTCGCGGAAACGAGCAGCCTCTCGCGGCAGGAGGCGAAGCTTGCGGAGAGACTGCGCCGGGACCTGGAATCCCTGGGTGCGGAAACATGGGTCGATGATTCCGGGCCGAGGACGGGCAGCGACACCGGCAACCTGATTGCCCGGCTGAAGGGCAACCGCGATGCGCCGCCGCTGCTGCTGAATGCCCACATGGACACGGTCGGCCCGGCGGAGAGCGTTGCGGTTCGATTCAATGACGGGGTCTTCACCAGCGACGGCACGAGCATTCTCGGGGCTGACGACAAGAGTGCGATTGCCGTGATCCTCGAAGCGCTGCGCGTCGTTTCCGAAAGGGGGCTGCCGCACGGCCCGCTCGAGATCAGTTTGACCACCTGCGAGGAGGTCGGGCTCGCCGGCGCCAAGAATTTGGATTTCAGCCGGATCAACGCCCGGTTCGGATATGCCCTGGACGGGTCGGACACCGAAGGCATCATCACCCAGGCGCCGTCGGCCAATCGCTTCGAGATCCGGGTCATCGGCAAGGACGCCCACGCCGGGGCGCACTCCGAGAAAGGGATCAACGCCATCCACCTGGCCGCGAAAGCCATGGCCGGCCTCTCGATCGGCCGCATCGACCGGGAGACCACCTGCAACATCGGCATGATCGCGGGCGGGCTTGCCACCAACATCGTCCCGCCGCTGGTTAGCCTGCAGGGCGAGGCGCGCAGCCACGACGAGGAGAAACTCGAGCACGTGACGCAGGAGATCCTGGCAGCCTTCGAGCGCGTGGTCTCTGAACACCGCGTGGCCGCGGGGCAGGACGGCCTGCCGCGCCTGGAAAGCCGGGTGGCGAGAAGTTATTTCAAGACCCGCATCCCCGAAGACCACCGCCTGGTGACGCTGGCCCGGCGGGCGGCCGAGCACCTCGGCCGTCCGATGCGGACCAAAATTTCGGGCGGCGGCTCGGACGCGAACATTTTTTTCGAGCACGGAATCAGCCTCGGCATTCTGGGCACCGGCATGCGCGAAATCCACACGACGCGTGAGTTCGTGCGGCTTGACGACATGGTCCGGGCGACGGAACTGTTACTGGAAATTGTTAACCTGCATGCAGACTGCCAAAGTGGGTGAGACGGCTCCCATCTGCCGTGTTTCTGCCATATTATGAGCGCTCAAAGTTAACAATTTTCCTTGAAAAATAATAAATTCAGCGGAGCGGAATTTATCATGATTGCCTATTTTGACTGCTTTTCAGGCATCAGCGGTGACATGACGCTGGGAGCCTTCATCGATCTGGGGGTGCCCGTGCCGTGGCTCACGGAACGCCTGGCGGCACTGCCCCTGGCCGGGTTCGAGCTTGCGGCCAGCGATGTCGCGTACAACGGGATTCACGCCAAGCGGGTCGAGGTCCTGGCCCACGGGCACGCGCACCGCAACTACGCCGACATCCGCACGCTGATCGAAAAGAGCCCGCTGGCCGAAAGCGTCAAGGCCACGGCCCTCTCCATCTTCAAAAAACTGGCCCACGCCGAAGCCGGCATCCACGGCTGTTTGCCGGATGAGGTCCACTTCCACGAGATCGGCGGGGTGGACGCTATCGTCGATGTCGTCGGTGCGGCCCTGTGCGCGGATCATCTCGGGATCACCCGGTGTGTCGCCTCTCCGATTCCCACCGGCAGCGGGTTCGTGAATTGCCGCCACGGCCGGCTGCCGGTTCCCGCTCCGGCCACTGCGGCCATTCTGAAGGGTGTCCCGGTGGCCGGTTCCGAAGTGGCCTTCGAGTTGACCACACCGACCGGAGCGGCCATCGTCACCAGCCTGGCCCAGCAGTTCGGACCCATGCCCGCCATGACCCTGCGCGGAATCGGCTACGGCGCCGGCAGCCGGAACCTGGACCCCGGGCCCAACCTGCTGCGTATCGTGCTGGGGGAGCCTGCCGCGGGAGATCGCAGCGCGCCGGCGGGGTTGCTGCAGGACCGGGTCGTCGTCGCCGAAACCAGCATCGACGACATGAACCCCGAGCTGTTCGGGTACGCGATGGAAAAGCTCTTTGTGGCCGGGGCCCTCGACGTCGTCTGGATTCCCATCCACATGAAGAAAAACCGGCCGGGAACGCTGCTGCAGGTGCTCTGCCGCCCTGACCTGTTGGAAGCGATCGTCGACTGCATCCTGACCGAGACCACTTCGTTGGGGGTTCGCTATTTCGAGGCCGGCCGTTACATGCTGCCCCGGTCGGCGGAAACGCTTGAGACCTCTTTCGGCAAGGTTGCCGTTAAACAGGTATGCTCGCCCCGGGGGGAGATTCGACGGGTGCCTGAGTATGAGGAGTGCCGGCGCATTGCGCTGGAGCAGAACCTGCCCATCCGCGTCGTTTATGACCGGATCGCCGGGGAAGCCAACCCCGGAAAATAAGATGAATGAGGACTTCGTAGGAAGGCCAAGTTCAAGGCGCGCGAGCCCCCGCCGAGTGAGGCGCACATATAGTACGCCGCAGCGAGTGCGGGGTGAAGCGCAAAGCCGAAATTGGCCTTCCTACGAAGTCCTCAGCTTGACAAAAGTGCCCCTGCCGGATAGAAGCGGCCCATGAATTCCCGGGACAAAGCGGTGATCTGGCTGGCAACGGGTTTG
>DATITS010000169.1:0-4796 GCA_035467535.1 Desulfobacterales bacterium | reverse complement strand
TGATGCCCGAGTGATGGACGAACACATCCGGGCCGTTTTCCTGGGCGATGAAGCCGTAGCCCTTGCCGCTGTTGAACCATTTTACCGTTCCATTAGCCATGCTGACATCCTCCTCCTTTCACAATTTTCTCATGGTCCCAGCCTGGAGGACGTTACATGGAGGAACGTAACTCGCCTTCAGAACGAAACCGGCCCGCCAATTAAGGACGGACCTTTATTGATTACCGCAATCATAGAGCAGCGGAAAATAAAAAGCAAGTAAAAAATTATTCGATGAAACCATCGACCTGGCGTGAAGGCTCTCTTACAGTCGCGGCCATCGCCATGTGGGCCTGGAAGAGCATCGGGAGCTTCATCGTCGCCGGCGACCGTCTGCCGTGCGCGGAGGTGATCAGGGACTACGTGTCGCGGCGGCTGCGTCCTTGATATCGTGGCCGGGGCGTCAGCCCTCCACCTGCTGGATGCCTTCCAGCCTCCAGAAGGATGCGGCGGCCTTTTCGTCGCGGCTGAAGTGCCATACTTCGCGAACCTGCTTGGCCAGTTTGTCCGCAGCCCCTTCGCGCATCATGACATCGTAGTGCACCGAGGCAATCTCCTGGTTGTCGACGGACCGGACTTCGAGCAACCGGGCATTCACGAGCAGGATCTCTGTCCGGCTGGGCTGGGGGTCTTCCTGCGCCTGTTTTTCGATTTCCGCATACACTTCGGGGGAGGTGAACTTGCGGATATCTTCCAGATCGCGCTTGTCCCAGGAGGCCTGCATGCGGGTGTAGATCGTCTGGGCGCCTTTCATGAACTCGCCTTGGTCGAACCCCGGCGGGATGGGCGGGGTCGCGGGCGCGGACAGCCCTGCTGTTTCGTCCGGGGTGTCACCGGAAGCGCCCCAGCCCTGCTGGGCGGAGCGTTCATGGAAGGGGTTGGTGAAGCCTGCCGACGACGCGGATTGGGCGGCTGTTTTGCGGGAGCGCAGATAGCGCATCAAAAGGAAAAGGCCCCCGCCGAGGAGGAGGATGTCCATCAGGCCGGGGCCGCCGAACCCGTGACCGCCGCCGAAGAGCAACGAGCCGATCAATCCGCCCATGACCAGGCCGCCGAGCATGCCGCCCCAGCGGCCCCCCATGGGATTCGGCTGGCTCAAACCGGGCTGTGACTGCGGCGACGTCGGGCTGGAGATCGGTGGGCGAGCGCTTTGCTGATAGCTCGGCCGGCTTCCGAACGACTTTCCCCCTCCCATGCGGGCCGCTTCGGCCGCTTCCTGAAAGAGATAGAAAAAGCACAGGGTGAAAACCACGAACAAGACTGCTAAACTGCGTTTTGGCGTCATCTCAAGCTCCATCCGTCATTAAGATTGTTTGTGGCGGAAATAAAGACAAAATAACAGGCGACCCTCCACAAGTCAACCTCCGGCAACAAGCGGGCCGAGACGAGCCTTGAGAGTTTGCTGCCGCTCTGATACAAAACCCGGTCAGGCTCCCCAGGCCGCCGGCCCATGGTGCCGGGCATGCTGAAAAATTGCGAGGTGACGATGAAACGCAGAGATTTCCTCCGAATCAATCTGGCCGCGGCGGCCGCGGCGGCCATGGGCTTGAAAACGACACGGGCCGTTGCCGCCCAGCCCAATGCATCCGCCGCCGGCGGCATCGTGGACGCCTACAGCCACTTTTCCTTCATCAAGGTCATCGATTACCTGGAGGAAAAAGGCGGCCAGAAGCCCCATGTCTTCAGGTCTCTTTTCGCCAACACGCCGACCCTCATCGAGCCCGGCCGGCGTCTCGAACTGATGGACCGGTTGGGGATTGCCCGGAGTGTACTGGTGCCGCTCCCGTGGCTGGAAACCAGCCCGGCCGTCCATGCCGACCCGCGGCTATGCCAGGAGGCCGCCGGTATTTTCAACGATGCGCTGGCGGCCACGGTCGCCCGCCGGCTCGACCGGTTTACCGGGGTTGCGCTGCTGCCGACCACGAATTCCGAGATCATGGTGGCCGAATTCGAGCGCGCGGTGCGGGAGCTGAAATTCGCCGGGGGCATGTTCGTGGTGGGGCCGACCGCCAAGCCGCCCGATCACCCGGACTACGAGCCGCTCTACCGCAAGGCGGCCGAACTGAACGCCGCCCTGTGGATCCACCCATCGCGGCCGGCGCTCTACCCGGACTATGTCGGCGAGAAGATGTCACAGTTCCAGGTCTGGCAGGGGCTATCCTGGCTGCTGGATTCCTCCACCGCCATGGTGCGCCTGGTGTTCAACGGGCTGTTCGACCGGTATCCCGGCATCAAGATCGTCATCCACCACCACGGGGCGTTGATCCCGCTGTTCGCGCAGCGGCTTCAGTATGGGTGGGACTACTTCGAGCAGAACACCGGCGTGCGGCAGCCCACTACCATCCGTCGGCCCTACATCGAGCATTTCAAGAAGTTCTACATCGACACCGCCACCCAGGGCAACGAGCCGCTCCTGCTCCAGATGGCGGTGAATTTCTTCGGGGTGGAGCGCGTGCTGTTCGGCTCCGACTGCCCCATGGACGCCACCGCCGGCGTCGCATTTACCACCGATGCGATCCGGAGCGTCAACGGCCTTCAGGCCACGGAGGCGGAGCGGGCGTTGATTTTCAGCGGGAATGCCGGGCGGGTGCTGAAAACGGGGTGAAGCGGTCATCATTTTTCGATGCCGACCCGGGCCGGGACGCCCTCCTTGTAATAGTGTTTGAGCGCCTTCATCTCGGTGACGAGATCGGCTACGGCCAGGATTTCAGCCGCCGCGTTGCGGCCGGTTAAAACCACCTCCACCCCTTCCGGCCGCGCGCTGATGAGATCCAGCAGATCGACGGGGGAAAACAGCCCGCAGGCGGCGGCGCCGTTGGCTTCGTCCAAAATCACGACCGCGTGGCGTCCGGCCGCGAAGATCTCCTGCACGCGGGCGAGCCCCCGGCGGGCGGCGGCGATGTCGTCCGGTTCGGGTGTCCCGCGGATGAAACGCCCGAGGCCGAACTGTTCGACCGTGATCAGGTCGGCCATGCGTTTGAGAGCCACAATTTCACTGTAGTCGCCAAGCTTCATGAACTGGGCGACGAAGACCCGGAGCCCGGCCCCGGCCGCCCGCAGGGCGAGCCCCAAGGCCGCGGTGGTCTTGCCCTTGCCGTCTCCGGTGTACACCTGGATGTAGCCTTTCATCAGCAGCCCTCCGTCGCTTTCTTGTTTCGAACATTTAAAAATTTGAATTTCGAATTTGTTTGGGATTTCGATATTCGAATTTCGACTGATCGCGTTAACCCCGGACCGGCAGAGCCTTTCCGGGTCCCCCACCAGCGGTGAAGGGTTTAGAGAAAAAAGATCGGATCTCGTACTTGCCGGAATACCCCCTTGGCGTGAACATGTCCAGGTAACGGCACGAGGAGCGGCTGCCCGCGAACTGTGTCGTCTGTATGCCCGCGGGTGCTTCGCTGAGCGCCTGCAGGGGTACGAACCGGACCTCCTGGTTTTCCCGCTTGGCGCCCGTCACGATGCCGACCGGTGTCTCAGGGTCGCGGTGGGCCATGATGATGTTGCGGGCCTCGCCCAACTGCCAGCCGCGCTTCTTGCTTTTCGGGTTGTAGATCACGATCACGAAATCCGCAAGGCCGGCCGCGGCACCGGCATCGACGATCCGGGCCTTTCCCGCACGGGGTCATCCGGCGCGGCCTTGAACGTCATCGAGGCGGCCGTCAAGGTGATGACCGAGGTGATGACGTTTGAAGAAGCACAGGTGCCGGAGAAGGAATGATCCTCATTCCGGCGGATCATGCTCGTGGGGACAGGATCCGACGGGGTGGGCGTGCACGTGCTGGTGGACGCTGAGTTCCTGGTCCGTGCGGATTTTACCGTTCTGCAGGGTGTAGACGGTGTTCGTGGTGGCCGCAATGAAATCAAGCTCGTGGGAAATCAGGATGTAGGATAGATCCAGGCCGCGCAGGATCTCGATCAGCGCGGCCCGCGTCCGGGCGTCGAGGCCGTTGCCGGGCTCGTCCAGCAGCAGCACCTCGGGTTCCATGGCGAGCACCGTCGCCAAAGAGACCAGGCGCTTTTCGCCGCCGGAGAGTTTGAAGGTGATCCGCTCCTCGAAGCCGTCCAGGCCCAGAAATGCCAGCGTTCTGCGGGCGATCGCAATGGCCTCGTCCTTGGGCTTGCCCAGGTTGAGCGGCCCGAAAGCGACATCCTCCAGCACCGTCGGGCTGAAGAGTTGGTCGTCGGCGTCCTGGAACAGCAGGCCGATGCGGCGGCGCACCTCGGTAAAATCGTCTTCTTCGCGGACGTGCTTGCCGAAGATTTCAATGCGGCCGGAGAGCGGCTTGAGCAGACCCATGATCAGGTGAAACAGGGTGGTCTTGCCGCTGCCGTTGGGGGCGATGATCCCGATTCGATCCCCGGAGTTCAGGCGGAAGTCGAGATCGCGCAGAACCGGCGGCCCTCCGGGGTAGCCGAAGGAGACGCCGTTGAGGCGTATGAGCGTCGTGCCGGCGGTCATGTTCTGCCCTTCTCTATGTCCACTGTTTACAATTAGCGGTTTTTAAAGGCCACGGCAAGGCGTTTCGGCCCGGCTATAGTGCCGTCCGCAGCTCGACTGCCGCCAGCCCCAAAAGCGCCGCCGACATCAGCAGGCAGAAGATCAGTCCGCCGCGGCCGGCCTTGAACTCCTGCAGGCAGTAAAACTTGCGTTTGAATCCCCGGCAGAGCATCGCCTGCTGGACACGCTCCGCACGTTCGGCGGCTCGCACAAACAGCATGCCGACCACATAGGCGTACGTGCGGTAGGTGTGCAGGTT
>DATITS010000168.1:0-14709 GCA_035467535.1 Desulfobacterales bacterium | reverse complement strand
CAGGTTGGCGCTCTGGGTCGGGGAGAGATCCTCCATCACATAGAGGATTGTCAGGCTGGCGCCGTATTGGCTGGCCAGGCCGACGGCGAAATTGAACGCATGCCGCGTCTGGTTCGAGAGGTCCGTGGTGAAGAGAATTTTTTTGATTTGAGGAATCTGCTGGCTCATCTTTTTCCCCCTGATAAGGTTGAGTTCCTAACTGGTTGCCGGAGCGGTCTTTTTGCGCCGCACCAGTTGAATGGCAAAGATCGCCCCCATGATGACCCCGCCGATGAGGTCCGTCGTCAACCCGGGCTTGATCAACGTGATGGCCGCTATCGCCAGGGCGATGCGCTCCCACATCACACAGCGGGTGATGAACCAACCCTGGACCGAGGCGGCCAGGGCGGTGGTTCCGAAAAGCCCCGTGACAATTGCCAAGGCGATTTCCCACCAGGTGCCGATCAACACCAGGGCCGGCCCGAGGACGAACATGTAAGGGATCAGGAAGCCCGCAATCGCAAACCGCATGCCCTGCCAGCCGACCTCCCAGGTCTTGGCGTTGGCGATGGCGGCGGCGGCAAACGAGGCCAGCGCCACCGGCGGCGTCAAGGCCGAAAGGCAGGCAAAGTAGAAGATGAACAGGTGCGCGGCGATGTCCGGGACGTTCAGCTGGATCAAGGCCGGCGCCAGCACCGATGCGCAGATGGCGTAAGCGGCCGTGGTGGGCATGCCCATGCCGAGCACGATGGCGATGAGCATCGTGAAAAAGAGCGCGATGTAAAGGTTGCCCGCGGAATACTCGAAGATGATCATGGCGAACTTGGTCCCCAGGCCGGTCTGGGTCAGTACGCCCACGATGATCCCGGCGGCCGCACAGGTGGCGGCGATTTCCATGGCCCCGCGCGCGCCCTTGGACAGGATGTCGATGATTTTTTTTGGCCCGAGACGGGTCTCGGGCTGCACCCAGCTCACGACGATCAGGCAGACGATGCCGATCATGGCCGAGAGGTAGGGGGAGTACATCAGCACCATCAGGCAGATCAGCAGGACGATGATCGGGATGAGCAGGTAGCCGCGTTCTATCATGACCTTTCGAAAGACCGGCAGCTCCTCTTTTTTCATCCCGCTGAGGCCGGCGTTGGCGGAGTAAAAATCGATCATCCAGTAGGCGGCGATGAAATAAAAGAGGGCCGGGATCACGGCCGCGAGCGCCACCTTGGGGTAGGGCACCCCGAGGATCTCCGCCATCAGGAAGGCGCCGGCCCCCATGACGGGCGGCACGATCTGGCCGCCGGTGGAGTTCATGGCCTCGATGGCCCCGGCCACGGCCCCCCTGAAACCGCTGGCTTTCATCAGCGGGATGTTGAACACCCCGTCGACCACCACGTTGGCGACCGACGATCCGGAAGCCGTTCCGACCAGCGCACTCGATAGGATCGACACCTTGGCCGGGCCGCCTCTCAGCCGGCCGGCGATGCAGCGGGCAAAATCCACGAAAAACTTGCCGGCGCCGGAGGAGTCCACGAAGGCCCCGAACAGGACAAAGAGGTAAATGTAATGGGCCGAGGCCAGAACCGGCAGGCCCAGGATGCCGTCCAGGCTGAAGAGGTAAGTGATCTCGCGATCCCAGTCATAGCCCTTGTGGTAGAAGAGGCCGGGCATGTAGTTGCCGAAGTGGCCATAGAGAATGAAGACGCCGGCCAGTATCGCCAGGGGCCAGCCGGATGCCCGCCGGGCCATCTCCCAGACGGCCACGACGAACAAGCCGGACATGATGAAGTCCCAGGTATTCGGGACGACGCCGACGCGGTAGATCCAATCGTCGAACTCGATGAAGATGTAGGCCGCAGGCACCACGAGCATCAGGATGAAAATGACGTCCACCAGGTGCAGTCTGTCCATGGGGCTGTTTTTCCAGCCGGGCACCAGCGCGAGCACCAGGACGCCGGCGAAGACCACGTGCATGGTTCTGAAAAACCAAGGATCGATGGGGTAAACGGTCAAAACCACGATGTGGAAGAGGCTCATGACCAGGCCGATGAGATAGATGGCGGTGGACATGGAGCCTTTGAACTCCCGGCCGCCGGAAATCTCGATGTCCTTGATCTTCATCTCCTCGAGCTTTTTTTGGACCTCTTTGATGTCGACCACCAACTCTTCGGCCATTTTACTCTCCCGTGTATCGGTTGAAGCGGTGTGATTGTTTTTCATAAATGAGGTGCGGATGTCCATCCGGAAGACGGTCCATCCGCACCTGGGGGCAGATCGATAGATGACAGCTACCCGATGAGCGCCACGATCCCTACTTGGCGATCAGCCTTTCCGGGATCTTGATGCCGATTTCCTGGTAGTACTTCAACGCACCGGGGTGCAGCGGTATGGGGCTGGTGACGATTTTTGCCGGATCCACTTCCTTGGCGGATTTGTGGGCCGCGATCAGGATGTCCTTGTTGGCGAAGGTCGCCTTGACCACCTCGTAGACAAAGTCCGCCGGCGCGTCTTTGTGCACGATCATGTAGTTGAACATCTCCAGCGTGGTGATGTCGTGGTCCTTGTTGCTGTTGTACATGCCCTTGGGGATCGCTCCCACGGTCATCGATGGGTATTTGTCGGCGACCTTCTTGGCGATATCCTCTGGGACCCCGTAGGCGTTGACGTCATTGGTGGTCTGCACTTCGGTGATGGTCACCCAGGGGGCGCCCGCGGCCTGGCCGTTGGCGTCAAGCATGCCGTCCTTGAGCTGGGAGTTCAGGTCGGAGGAGCCGGCGTTGACGATCCGCTTGGGCGTGATCCCGCCGATGGCCAGGACCTTGGGCCAGTATGTGGCGGGGGTGCCGCCGATAGGGCCCACGCCGACGCTTTTGCCGTTGAGATCCTTGATGCTCTTGATCCCGGTGGAGGCCAGCGAATACATCTGGAAATAGGTCGTGTACATCGGAAAGATCACCCGCAGGTCAGGGTGTTTTCGGCCCTTGGCCCACCCGTCCGGGTCGCCGCTGAAGCCCTCAAACAAGGGTCCGGCCGTGACCATGCCGAAATCCAGTTTGCCGGCCTGGGTCAGCTGGGTGTTGTGCACCGGGCCGCCGGTGACTTCGACGTTGCCCGGCACCCCGACCTTGTCGTTGACGAGCTTGGCGAAGGCGCCGCCCCAGATGAAGTAAACGCCGCCGACCGGTGCGGCGCCGATGGTTATGGACTTGGGCCAGCCGGGTTTGACTTGGGCTTCCGCGGTAGTGAGCATCAGGCAGGTGGTGAAGGCGAGAACGGCCAGCACAGCAACAATACGTCTCATCATGATACCTCCTCGGTTAAGGTAATAAGTTGATGGTTGACATGATCGCCTGAATGATGACGGAAATCTGGAAAATGAACCGAATGGGGTATGACAACCAACTGAATTGAAATCATTAATTGAGCTTTACCGAACCCATTGGTTTACCCAACAGACATGTCATAATTAAAATATAAATTGTTCTCTGTCAATAAAAACATGGCTTTTTCAGCCGTTGAGACAGGCGGCCTTGACTTGGGTCGGCGATTCGTTCACCCTGAAACCCGTTCGCCGTCAATTTGTGTTGCGGCCGTTCAGAGGGCTCATGATTCCACTTCCCATCGCTACGGTGTTGGAGGATTTGAAAGCAGTCCTCCGGGAGCGGCCGGGGGCTGTGCTACTGGCACCCCCAGGGTCCGGCAAGACCACGCGGGTTCCCCTGGCCCTGCTGGACGAGCCCTGGCTTGCCGACCGGCGCATCGTCATGCTCGAGCCGCGGCGCCTGGCGGCGCGGGCCGCGGCGGCCTACATGGCGGGACTCCTGGGCGAGCCCGTGGGCCGAACCGTGGGCTACCGGGTGCGCATGGACACGGCCGTCGGTCCCCGGACCCGCATCGAGGTGGTGACCGAAGGGGTGCTGACGCGCCTGATGCAGTCGGATGCCTCGCTGGCAGGTACGGGCCTCTTGATCTTCGACGAGTTCCACGAGCGCCACCTGGAGGCCGACCTGGGATTGGCGCTCTGCCTGGACTTGCAGGGCGTGCTGAACCCGGACCTGAAGCTCTTGGTGATGTCCGCCACCATGGAGACGGGGTCCGTCGCCGCAGTGCTCGGCGCAGCACCGGTCGTCGCCTGCGAAGGCCGGCTGTTCGAGGTGGAAACGCGCTATGCGGGCCGTCGCGGCGATCAGCCCATAGAGCGGGAGGTTGCGGCAGCGGTGCTTGCGGCGGCGGAGGACGAGGCCGGCAGCATTCTTGTTTTTTTGCCCGGTGCCCCGGAGATCCGCCGGGTCCGGGCGCTGCTGCAGGCATCGCGTTTGGGGCCGGAGTGGGTGCTGGTATCGCTTTTCGGCAACCTGACGCGCGAAGAGCAGGACCGGGCCATCGCCCCGGCGCCGGCGGGCCGGCGCAAGATCGTGCTCGCCACCAACATCGCCGAGACCAGCCTGACCATCGAGGGCATCCGCGTGGTGGTCGACAGCGGGTTTGCGCGCGTGCCCCGGTTCGATGTGCGCAGCGGCATGACGCGCCTGGTGACCCTGCCGGTCTCGCGCGAGTCCGCCGACCAGCGCCGCGGCCGGGCCGGCCGCATGGGGCCGGGGGTGTGCATCCGGCTCTGGTCCAAGGAGGCCCACGGCAGCCTATTGCCGCGCAACACCCCGGAGATCCTGCAGGCCGATCTGGCCGCGCTGGCGCTCGAGTTGGCCGTATGGGGGGTCGATTCCCCCGGCCGGCTGCGATGGCTCGACCCGCCGCCCGCGGCTGCATTCGATCAGGGGCGACAGCTCTTGAGCGAGGTCGGGGCGCTGGACGGCGCCGGGGCAGTGACCCGCCACGGGCGCCGGATGGCGGAGCTGCCCATGCACCCCCGCCTGGCCCACATGGTGCTGGCGGCGCTGGACGCAGGGGCCGGCGGGGCGGCCTGTGATCTGGCGGCCCTTTTGAGTGAGCGGGATTTTGTGCCGTTTGCCTCCGGCGAACAGGACTCGGACCTGCGACTGCGGCTGGAGATCATGCACGATCTGCGGGGGGGCAAACGGCTCGAGGCGTCGCACAGGTTCGTGGACCGGGCGGCCTGCCGCCGCGTCATCCGTCTGGCGGAGGCGCTCCGCCGGCGCGTGGGAGTTCCGGCGCAAGACGCCGTGCGGATAGAAACCGGCCGACTGCTTGCCTGGGCCTATCCCGACCGCATTGGACAGCGGCGCGCAGGCGCCGCGGACCGCTACTTGTTGACCAACGGCCGCGGAGCTTTTTTTGCGGCGCCGGAGCCGCTTTCCACCTCGGACTACATCGTTGCCGCCGATCTCGACGGTGAGCGCCGCGAGGCGCGCATCTTTCTCGCCGCGGCCTACGATCTTGCGACCCTGCTCGAGCAGTATGCCGGACAGGTCCACACCCGGGAGATCCTCGACTGGGACCCCCGCAAGCAGGCGGTGGTGGCCGAAAGGGAACTGAGGCTCGGGGCCCTTATTCTCACATCAGAGCCGCTATTTTCGCCGGACCCCGCCGGCATCGCGTCGGCGCTGATCAAGGGGATCCGGCGGACGGGCATCGACTGCCTGCCCTGGACGCGAGACGCGCGGCGCTGGCAGGCGCGCGTGATATTTCTGCGGCGTGTCGGCGCGGGCGGGACGGAATGGCCGGACGTGTCGGACGCGACACTTACCGGCTCTCTGGAGGAGTGGCTGGGCGTTCACCTTTCCGGCATCACCCGGCTGCCCGATTTGAAGCGAGTCGATCTGGAAGCCGCGCTGGCCGGAATACTCAACTGGCGGCAGCGGCGGGCGCTCGACGAGCTCGCCCCCACCCACCTCACGGTGCCGAGCGGCTCGCGTATCCGCCTGGATTACTCCGGCGAAACTCCGGTGCTGGCCGTGCGCATCCAGGAGATGTTCGGCGGCACCGACACCCCGCGGGTCGGCGGCGGCAGCCAGCCCGTGCTGCTGCATCTGCTCTCGCCGGCGGGCAGGCCCATGCAGGTGAGCGCGGATCTGGCCGGGTTCTGGGCCCGGGGCTACCCCGAGGTGAAGAAAGACCTCAAGGGCCGCTACCCGAAGCACTCCTGGCCCGATGATCCGCTTCAGGCAAAACCGACCACCGGGCGAAAAAAAGCTCAACGTAGATGACTTTGTAAAACGCTCATGTCCCTGAAAAGGACATGAACGTTTTACAAAGTCGTCACAAAGAGTGCCTTTTACGAGTTCATCAAAGCAAACTCAGCCAGAATTTGACCCAGGGTTTAGTTTTGAGACGATCCAGGCTCTTTTCCTTGGTGGCCAAAGAATTCGCGCAGTTGCTCAAACGCAACAGACGATTGCCGAACAAGACTTCATTCAGGCTGGTCCGCTGATTTACTTCCTTAATGCAGGTTTCGGGTTGTACGTGTTGCTGGTCGAGGCATATTCGAAAGCTTGCACTGATCATGCTTTTTTCTGTTTCATATTTCTGCAAAAGGGTTTCATATGTGGTTTCCCGGCAAAATTCTTTTTCCTCTCCCAGATAAATCTTCGCGTTTTTATGTTGGGACAGCAATCCAAAATTGTATATCCCCAACACCATCGCGGACAGGGTGATGACCAAGAAAGCCAACCCAAGCAGTTTCCCGGACTTCGCCAACCGAAAGGAGTAGTAAAGGATCCAAGCCAACAGCAACCCGCATGTATAGATGTTTCCATTTACAGTTCCACTAATCAGGAAAGGAACGCAGGCAATGGAGGCGATATGGAAGATCGTCGAAAGAAAAATACCAATATCAGAAGAACTGGTACGCGGATCGGCATTATCTTTAGGCATTTGAAAAAATGAAACTCCAGGTGAAACCGGCGTAAGTTGTGGCGCATCGTTCAGGAAATGCTCGCTGTCTACAATCTTAGACCATTCCATGTTGTGTGTCAAACTATGTTCCGGTACCATCTATAGTTGTTTGCATCGCGGCGGTTGTTGTTTTACCGGCTGGCGGCGGGCGCGCCGGATCAGGCGCCGGACCTGGTCGTTTACTACATGGGAGTGCCCGACACGACGCCGGAGGTTGCCGATGCCGGCCAGATGGAGACCTATTTCGAGCTGGCCTTCAATCGCATGGAGAAACGGTAAGCACATGATAGGGCCCGGAGGATGACATGACCACCGCCTGGACGCGCGGCCGTCTGGCCGCCTGCATCGACCACACCCTGCTGAAACCCACGGCGACGCAGGAGCAGATCCGCAGCCTCTGCCGGGACGCCCGCGCCGCAGGCTTTGCGGCCGTCTGTGTGAACCCCTGCCATATTCCGCTGGTCGCCGCCGAGCTTTTCGGCTCTCCGGTCAAAGCCTGCGCGGTGATCGGCTTCCCGCTGGGGGCCAACGCCGGCCGCATCAAGGCCGCCGAAGCCGAGCTGGCCGCGGCGCAGGGTGCGGCCGAGGTGGACATGGTCATTCGGATCGGCGCGCTGAAAGCCGGTCAGCACGCCGAGGTCGAGCAGGATATCCGGGGGGTGGTCCAGGCCGCCGGCCCGGGGCTGGTAAAAGTCATCATCGAAACCTGTTTTCTGACCGATGCGGAGAAGGCGGCCGCCTGCCGGTTGGCCGCATCCGCCGGGGCGCGTTTCGTAAAAACATCGACAGGGTTCGGCAGCGGCGGCGCGACGGCCGCGGACGTGCGCCTCATGCGGGCGACGGTGGGGACGGCCCTGGGGGTGAAGGCCTCCGGCGGCATCCGCAGCTTCGCAGACACTCTCGTCATGCTGGAGGCCGGCGCCTGCCGGATCGGAACGAGCGCAGGGATGGAGATCGTGGCGCAGCTTGCGGTGTGAAAGACCGGGTGGTTTGCTCGCCGCGCCTCTTCTATCTCCGCCCGAAGCCCCCCGTATGGGCGGCCGATCGTCCTGCGGCCGGCTGCGGGTCTACAAGTCCTTCAAGAGCCGGTTGGCCGAGGACTGGGCTGCGGCCCGGTTGAGTTCGCGGATGGCTACCGCGATCGTTGCGGAGTCTGCGGTTGGAAGCAGCATTTCTTTTTCCGGCGCACCGGCAAGCGCTATCGCTTCAATGACCCGCTGCACGTCGAGCCGGTCGATGTCGGTCGCCGGCTGGAAAGCAGGTTTGCGGCCTTTACGGGTGCGGGTTTCGGTGAAAATATCGCTTTGCCGGAGTTCATCCACCAGTTCCTGCGCCAGGCGGGCCGGGACCCGCAGACGCTGTGACATCTGCGGGACCGTCAGCGGCGCCTGCCCGGCGGCAAAATCCTGGATCACCAGGCGCGCGATGGCGAGCGACAGCAGTCTCTTTTCGTGGGGTCGCAGCACGGGATTCCCCGTGGCGCTGCAATACGTGTCCGCGTTCTGGAACGCGTAGCACAGCTCCGCGCCGAACAGCACCAGCGTCCAGCTCGTCTGCACCCAGACAAAGAACAGCGGCAGGGCGGCAAAGCTTCCGTAAATGGCGTTGTAGTTGGCACCCCCACCTGAAACTCGATGTAAACCCACTGGACGAGTTGGAAAAGAAGTCCTCCGATTGGCAATGCCGAACATGACCGCGAAGATCGGCACGATGGACAACAGAGTGTAGAAGGTCAGCGCGGAGGCGCGCAGCATGCAGCCGTCTTTGAAGAACTCCACCACCGCCAGCGTCACGGCGCGCAGGAACCGGGCCGGAAGGGACTTCCGCTTCGGGAGCGCATCCAGCTGCGCCGACCACAGCCCGGTCAGGAAGAAGTGTCGGGTGCGGGATATGGCCGAGCGGATGGTCTGAACGGGCAAAAATGGCATGGCGTGGGCTCCTGAACGCCGTCCCGCTTGACGGGCGGGACGGCGGCCTGCTACGGCAGTTCCCCGCGCTCGTCGTGAAACTCCGCGGCGCCGAAGAAGCGCTTGTAATTGGTTTTGGCGAACCAGCCCGTGTACTCCTCCGGCGGCCGCGTGCGCTCCTCCAGCGCGTTCCACACGTCCCGGGGCATGTCCCAGTCCCCGATTTCCAGGCCGAGGCTGAGCTGGCCCACCGTCCGGACGCCGATCGTGACGGAGCTGACGAACTTGCGCCCCAGAGGCCAGGCGACGGCCAGCTTCGCCATGGGGATGCCGGATTCCTGCGCAACCTGCTCCAATATCGCGGCCGTTTTAAACCCCTGCTCGTTCCAGAACCGGGGCCCGTCCGTCTGGATGCGGAACGCGTGGCGGGTGCCCTGCCGCGGTTCCTGCATCCCTTTGTACTTGCCGGTGAGCAGGCCGCCGCCCAGGGGGCTGTAGGCGGTGATCCCGGCCCCGGAGTCGATGGCCGCCGGGATGATCTCGCGCTCCAGCTCGCGGTGGATCAGGCTGTAAATGTACTGGCCCGCCACCAGGTGCTCGAGGTTCAGCCGTGCGGAGATTCCCGCGGCCTTGGCGATCTGCCAACCGAAGATGTTGCTGCAGCCCATGTAGCGGACCTTGCCTTGCCGCACCAGGTCGTCGTAGGCGCGCAGGGTCTCTTCAAAAGGAGTCACCGGGTCCGGGCCGTGGATGTAATAGAGGTCGATGTAATCGGTCTTCAAGCGTTTCAGGCTGGCTTCGCAGGAGGCCACGACGTGCTTGCGGGAGACCCCGTACTGGTTCGGTTTCTGGCCCATGGGGAAGTAGCACTTCGAGGCGACAACGAGCTCGTCCCGGTTTACTGCGGGCAGGAAGGAGCCGATGATCTCCTCGGAGCGGCCGGCCGCGTAGACGTCGGCGCAGTCGATGAAGTTGCCCCCGGCATCGACGAACGCCTGCAGGATCGCATGGGATTCCTTTTCCCCGCAGCCCCAGTTGTCGGTGCCGAACGTCATGGTGCCCAGTGAAATGCGGGATACCAGCAACCCGGATGAACCCAGCCAGCGATACTTCATGTGCCATCCCTCCCTGTTCCGGGTCTGATCCATATGCCGCGGCAGGCGTCACGATCTCCGATTAACCATGAAAGCCATTTTCCCGTGAAAATGAGATCGACCCGTTTGAAATTGATGATTTTGTAACGATACTGTATGTCGCGAAAATAGGCAACACGCGGCGTGGGGTAGATGCTGCCATACAGACTTCGCGGGTTGTCCTTGAACGATCCGGTGGTCGCTAATGTTGGCAACCCGGCCGGCCACCAGTCCAAGCTTGCGCAAATTGACCCCGTGCACGGGATGTGGTAGGTGTTTTCGTGCTGAAATGAAGCCGGCAAGATCCGCCTGTTTTCACATGTTGCGCTTTTCCTGCCCCTTGGCCGGTGTCGCCAACACCGCCGCACTCATTAACAGGGTGTTGAAAAACTGCGCCTCGCGCCGTGATCCGGCGTTGTGCGGCTATTGTAAATGCACATATGCAATCGGCTGGAAGCTGGAGGCTCGAAGCTGGAAGCCTGGCTGACGGTGGCTGATTTTTTTTGAGCTTCGAGCCTCAAGCCTCCTGCCTCAAGCTTCTATCTGCCTTGACTGACAGCCTGATGCTTGTTTTTCAACACCCTGTCTCGAATCATGAGGGATATCCCCATGCGCGTTCTGGTCGTGGAAGATGACATCAAGATTGCCTCCTTCGTCGTCAAAGGTCTGGAACAGGCCGGTTTTGCCGTCGACCATAGCGGCAATGGCGAGGATGGCCTGTTCCTCGCTCAAACCGAGCCCTACGACGCCGCCATCATCGACGTGATGCTGCCGGGTCTCGACGGGCTGGCGCTAATTGCAGAAATGCGGAAGGCGCAGATCCACACCCCGGTGATCATTCTGAGCGCCAAGCGTTCGGTCGGGGACCGGATCAAAGGGCTGCAGACGGGGAGCGACGATTATCTGGTAAAGCCCTTTGTCTTCGCCGAGCTGCTGGCGCGGCTGCAGGCATTGATTCGCCGATCGACGGGGACCGCAGAAGCCGCCGGCCTGGCGATCGGCGATCTCTCCATGGATCTTCTCAAGCGGGAGGTCGTGCGGGGCGGACAGAAGCTCGAGCTGCAGCCGCGCGAGTTCAGCCTGCTCGAATATCTCATGCGTCATGAGAACCGGGTCGTGTCCAAGACCATGATTCTTGAGCATATCTGGAATTATAACTTCGATCCGCAGACCAATGTGGTGGATGTCCTGGTGTGTCGCCTCCGCAATAAGGTGGACCGGGATTTTGATCGAAAATTGATCCACACCATTCGGGGAGTCGGCTATGTTTTTAAAAAATCTTAGGCACATCCGGACGACTCTCAGTTTCCGGTTAACCATCTGGTACGCGGCCATCTTCATTTTTAGCTCCCTGATACTTTTCGCGCTCACGTTTTATCTGGTTTCCTCAACGATCAGGGTCTATGACCAGAAAGTGGCCCAGGCGAAGATCAGCGAATACGCGCTCGTGGAGCGGGCCGACGGGTTGCCGGTGCTCATCCGGAGCATTCGCATAGAGCAGGAGAATAACCTGGAAAACGGCCTGCTCATTCGCCTGGCGGATTCCGAAAACCGGACGCTTACGGAAACCATTCCCAGCCGGTGGAAGGCCGCTGATCTGAAAAAGATCGAAGAGAGCTCCGTACCCGTGTCGGAGGAGCAGTGGCGACTCCCGGTTTCAAACGAGCACGGGGACGTGCTCGAGGTTTTCTGCCGCCGTCTCTCCGACGGTTCGATTCTGCAGATCGGTAAGAAGTCTCAAAAGCCGGGAAAACTCCTGGAGAGTTTCGGAGCCATTTTCGCAGGGATCATGATCCCGGTGGTTCTGGTCGGTATCACCGCCGGTTTGTTTCTCGCCCTCCGGGCGCTGCGCCCCATTCGCAGCCTGATTCAAACCGTGCGATGCATCGACGGTGGGAATTTGAGTGCGCGGGTGCCCTCCGCTCAGTCGGGCGACGAACTCGACGAACTTGTCCAGCTGTTCAATGGAATGCTCGGAAAGATCGAGACTCTGGTCGGGGGCATGCGCGAGGCGCTGGACAACGTCGCCCACGATCTGCGCACCCCGGTCACCCGACTGCGCAGCGGCATCGAAACGGCCCTTCAATCGGATTCCGGGGCAGGCGTCCTGCGCGAGGCCCTCATGGACGGCGCCGAGGAGTCGGAACGCATCGTCAATACGCTGGACACGCTCATGGACATTTCCGAGGCTGAAAAGGGGATCATGAACCTGAAATCGGAAAGCACGGATATCGTTTCACTGGTAAGGGACGTGGCCGATCTCTACCAGTACGTGGCCGAGGACAAGGGCGTGGGCCTGTCCACGGAACTTCCGGAGGCGCTTTATGCCCAGGTGGACTCGAACCGAATTCGGCAAGTGGTTGCCAACCTGGTGGACAATGCGGTCAAATTCACTCCCCACGGCGGCGCGGTTGTCATCGAAGCGACCACGGGCGAGACCGAGGTGGCGATCCTGGTAAGAGACAACGGCATCGGCATTCCGGCCCAAGACCTGCCACGGATATTTGACCGCCTTTTCCGCGGGGAAAGGGGCCGCTCCCAGCGCGGGCTCGGCCTCGGATTGAGCATGGTTCAAGCCGTGATCCGCGCCCACAAGGGGCGCATCGAGGTCGAAAGCAATCCCGGCAAGGGCTCCACGTTCACGGTGCTTCTGCCGGTAGCGGCCTTTCCCCCTCGCCCGGCATCCTGAAGCCGACTCGACCTTGTTGCCGGCGGCCTCTTCCCGACCCAACCTGCTCCGCCGTATCTTCAATTTTCGGGCGGTGCCTCTCTCCATTCCCAATCCTTTCAAAAATGTAATCCGGAAGAAAGGTTCAGGTCATGTTGCGGGTGTAGGGTGAGCCCCGGAAAAGAGGTGCAACCCAAACCGATAGCCATGCAGATACCGTCGCAGGATTGCGAAAGGAGGAACAGGATGTCGACTCACCATGGAAATCGCAAGGTGTTCATTACGGGAGCAAGCTCGGGCATCGGCCTGGCAACGGCCCGGCTGCTTACGTCAGCCGGGCACGAGGTCTGGGGTACGGCCCGCGAGGTTCAGCGACTCCCGGCGATGGAGCGCTTCCACCCCATTCGGATGGACCTGAACGACACGGTCAGCATCCGATCGGGGTTTCAGCAGGCCGAGCAGGAAGCCGGGGAGATCAGCGTCTTGATCAACAACGCCGGAAACGTCGTCAACGGGCCGTTGGAGACCCTATCAACAGAAGTCCTGCAATCGCAGATGGAAACACTCTTCCTGGGTCCGCTGGAACTCATGCGTTTGGCGTTGCCCGGGATGCGCCGGCGCAACACGGGTGCCATCATCAACGTCACGTCGCTGGCAGGACGCTTTCCCATACCTTTTAATGCCGGCTACAGTTCAGCCAAAGCAGCCCTCAGCGTCGCTACTGAATGCCTTTGCCTGGAATTGACCGGCACGGACATCCGCGTGGTCGACCTTCAGCCCGGTGATATCGCAACGGACATTCTTCGGCGCACGCGCATGCTGCGGGGTCCGGTGTGCGAGGCCTATGAGCCTAACCGCGGCCAGTCGCGGATGGCCGAGGAGGAAAAATTCGGCAAGGCCCCGGAGCCTGGCGTCGCGGCGCATGTCATTCTCAGCCTGTTGCGCGACAGTTCACCGGCGCCGGTCGTGACGGTGGGTTCGTTTTTTGAAGCGCGCCTGGCGCCGATCGCCGGACGGCTTCTGCCCCGCCGGGCGATCCGGGGCGCAATGCGCTACCTTTACGGTCTGGGCCGGCAGCCTGTCTGGCCGGCATTGCTCGAACGCATGGTGGTGAGATGGAGGGCGTGAGCCGGGGGATGGGTTACGCTTCGGTAGCGGGCGTCAGGCGGCCGGCATGAGCCGCGCGAGGCTTTCCAGCCGGAACACCCGGGTCGGCCGGATGGCTGAATTCGAACAGCCGGCGGAATCGGCTCAATTGTTGTCGGATCTTAATTGATTAAGATAGCCGGTCCTTTGCAGAGATCGCTGTCCAGCGGAATCGAATCCCGGTCGGTGATCCGGAGGGCATCGTCGATCGCCAGGCGGCAGCGACGCTCGGCTTCCCCCGGATCGGCGGTCTTAAGATAGAGCCGGGGGCTGCCGGAGGCCGGGATCGAAACCAGCCACGTGGCCAGTGTGCGGGTCTTCTGGGGGGCGCTGCCGGTGCGCCAGATGCTGTTGTCGGCCCCGGCGGTCTTGTCTTCGCTGAAACGGATGAAATCGTCGACGGTATAAGGCCTGCCCGGGTTCTTCAGAAGTTCCTCGATGCGCGCCGAACGCTTCGTGCTGCTGGCGCCGGGCTTTCGCTTAAGGTCCGGGGTGTCGATGGCACAGTAGTGGTTCGTGTGGTGCAGTGTTCCGGAGTCCGTGCGCGCGATGGAGCGGCTGCCATCGGGCGCCACTTCGATGACGGCGATCTGCCTGCGGTCGCCGACCAGGTAGAACACCGGGCGGTGGAACAACTCGATCTGCTTCAGGACATCCTCCACGCTGGCGCATCGAGCCAGAAGATGGCTCATCAAGCCTTTCATCTGACCGGCCCGTTTGCGTTCCGCGGCCAACACCTGGCTGACCGTCGCGGTGACAATTACCAGGCCCTTTTCGTTGACGCCCGCCTTGGCGCCGGGCTCTGCGCCGCCGACCGCGGCGAGTACAACGGACGCGTAACCGTCCTTCGGCCTCACGATGTCCAACTGCTGCCGATGGTCCGGGATCCAGTCGCGGTTCTTTGTGATCAGGACCCCCCCGCCTTCAACGGCATTCCCCGCCGCGCCCCAGAGGGTACAGGCGTGAGAGGGCTGGAGGCTGATAATCCACCAGAGTGCCGCCAACCATGCCAGTCGCAGCGGCCGTCGCCGGATCATCCCAGGACCTTTCCTGCTCCGAAAAATCAATA
>DATITS010000167.1:0-22001 GCA_035467535.1 Desulfobacterales bacterium | reverse complement strand
AGTAGCGCCGGGTGTACTCGACCAGCTCGGTGGCGATCTTCTTGCCGGCCAGGTCCTCCAGCCGCTTGATCGGCGAGTCGTAGGGGACGGCCAGCACCCAGCGCGCCGGCCGCGCGCTCACCTTGGAGTAGACGAGGTCCGCCACGACGTGCACGTCGGAGCTGTTTTCGGCGATCCAGTCCTTGCCGGTGAGCCCGGCGTCCAGTGTCCCGCTTTCCACGTAGCGGGACATCTCCTGGGCGCGGCAGATGGCGCAATCGATAAAATCGTCATTGATCTCAGGAAAATAACTGCGGCTGTTCACGTTGATGGTCCAGCCCGAGCGCTTGAACAGACTGATCGTCGCCTCCTGGAGGCTGCCTTTGGGGATCCCCAGCTTCAGTTTCGTGCTCACTTCTTGTAAACCTCCTCGGGGTCGAACACCGGCACACCGGTGATGCGCACGGCAGCGCCTTCGACCATTTTGTGGAAACAGCTGCGGTGGCCCGTGTGGCAGGCGGCTCCGCCGACCTGCTCGATTTTGAGAATGACCGCGTCGTTGTCGCAGTCGATGCGGATCTCGCGCACGAGCTGCACGTTGCCGGAGGTCTCGCCCTTCACCCACAGGGACTTCCGGCTGCGGCTGAAGTAGGTCGCCCGACCGCTCTTCAGGGTCGCCTCCCAGGCCGCCTCGTTCATGAAGCCGAGCATCAACACTTCGCCCGTGACGTGATCCTGGGCAACGGCGGGGATAAGCCCCCCGAGCTTTTCGAAATCAAGGCTGATCATGCGGTATCCGTGTCATTCTGCAGCCGGCAATTTTTCCCGGTGGGTTGCAATTGGCTCGAGCCGGGTTTAATATTGCCGACGTCGTAAAACGTCCAACTTCGACGTTGCGCTTCATCGCGTTGTCTCTGCGGCGTACGATAAGTAGGCCTCGTGACGCGCGACTCGCGCGCCTTGAATTTGGAACTTTTTACAAAGTCATCTGTTAATTGGACTTTTGCGATCTCATCAATATATTTAAGGCCGTGCACTGCCCGGCCGGCACTGAAAACTTTATCATTAATACCGGCTTAGAGCGGTTGTCAAATGCTTTTTTATTGTCGGAAGCATCGTTTTTTGCTAAACAGGCGCTGGTCCTGTCCATCCGGTTGCGAACGAACATCCCAGAGGCCCACATTCACTGCGTGACGGATTGGCGCACAACGCCACCCGCACATTTTTTTGACCATCAACTTTTTGGCGACCCATGGTTCAGAAAAAACCCGTACCCCCGCAGCAAGCTCAATCCCGGCAACCGAAGAAACGCGGCTTCTTCAAGCGTTTCATCTTCTTCCCGTTCCTGTTCTTTATGGTGATTGGCCTCCTCGGGGGGCTGGGTCTGGTGGCGGGTTACCTCTACATCAACGAAGACCTGCCCAAGATCAACTCCCTCATGGACTACCGGCCATCCATCATATCCAAGGTCTTTGCGGACGACGACCGCGTCATCGCCGAGTTCTTCAAGGAGCGCCGCATCGTCATCCCGCTGAGCGAGGTCCCGCCCACCCTTATCAACGCCTTCGTCGCCGCCGAGGACTCCCGCTTCTTCAAGCACCAGGGGTTCGATCTCGTCAGCATCGTGCGGGCCTTCATCAAGAACCTGGAGGCCGGCGCCATCAAGCAGGGCGGCAGCACCATCACCCAGCAGGTGACGCGCTCCTTCCTACTGACGCCCGAGCGCAGCTACATCCGCAAGATCAAGGAACTCATTTTATCCTTCCGGATCGAAAAGGCCTTCAGCAAGGAGGAAATCCTCTTTCTCTACCTGAACCAGATCTACCTGGGCCACGGGGCCTACGGGGTTGAGGCGGCAGCAGAGAACTATTTCGGCAAACGGGCTAAAGACCTGAATCTGGCCGAGTGCGCCGTCCTGGCCGGCCTGCCCCAGGCGCCCTCCCGGTATTCGCCTTTCCGTCACCCCGACCAGGCCCGGCAGCGCCAGGTCTACGTGCTGAACCGGATGGTCGAGGAGGGCACCATCACGGGTGAGCAGGCCGCCGAGGCCCTCACCGTCAAACTCGACATCAAGCCGCGCCGGAACATCTATATCGAGGAGATCCCCTATTTTACGGAGCACGTGCGCCGCTACGTCGAGACCAAGTACGGCACCGACGCCCTCTACACCCAGGGGCTTCAGATCACAACGGGCGTGAGCATCAACTTCCAGAAGGCCGCCGAGACGGAACTGGTCAAGGGCCTTCTGGAGCTCGACAAACGCCAAGGGTACCGCGGCCCCCTGAGATCGATCCGACCCGATGAGGTCGAGGTCTTCGCCCGCGAGGTCCAGGCGGAGCTCGACAAGAAACCGCTCGAGGTCGGCGCGACGGCCCGGGGGGTGGTCACCCAGGTGAACGACGCGGGCAAGACGGCGACGGTGCGCATCGGCAGCCAGCAGGGCAGCCTCGCTCTGGCGGACATGGACTGGGCGCGCAGGCCCAACCCCGATGTGGCCTACTATGCGGCCAAGCTCAAGCGGCCCGGCGAGGCGCTCAAGGTGGGCGACGTCATTCTGGTGAGGGTCAAGGAGAAGCGCAATGAGCCCAAGGAGAGCGGCTGGCGCCTCGCCCTCGAACAGGACCCCCTCGTGCAGGGCGCCCTGCTGTGCCTCGAGACCGAGACCGGGCTGGTGAAGGCCATGGTGGGCGGGCGCGATTTCACCGAGAACCAGTTCAACCGCGCCGTTCAGTCCCGGCGCCAGCCGGGCTCGGCCTTCAAGCCGATCATCTACGCCGCGGCACTGGACCGGAAATTCAAAGACCCCAACAAGTTCTACACCCCGGCCACGGTCATCATCGACTCGGCCGTGGTGTTCGAAGACAAGGAGCGGGACCAGACCTGGAAGCCGAGGAACTACAAGGAGACCTTTTACGGGCCCACACTGCTGCGCGAGGCCCTGGCGCAGTCGCGCAACCTGGTGACGATCAAGCTCCTGCAGGACATCGGTGTCGACTACGCGATCGACTACGCTCGCCGGCTGGGGATCACGACGGACCTGACCCGCACGCTGTCGCTTGCCCTAGGCGCATCCGGGGTGTCCCTGTTCGAACTCACGCGCGCCTACTCCGTGTTCGCCAACCAGGGCTTTTTAGTGGAGCCGGTGTTCGTGCTGAAGATCGTCGACCGCAACGGGCAGGTCCTGGAAGAGGCGGGCGCCGCCCGCCGGCAGGTCATCGAGAAGGACACGGCCTACCTCATGACCAGCCTGCTCGAGAGCGTGGTCCAGCACGGCACGGGCCAGAGAGTCAAAGCCCTCAATCGACCGGCCGCCGGCAAGACCGGAACCACCAACGACATGTACGATGCCTGGTTCTTAGGCTACACCCGGGAATACATCGCCGGTACCTGGGTCGGCTTCGACGACGAGGCCCCGCTGGGAAGAGTCGAAACCGGCGCTGTCGCGGCCATCCCCATCTGGCTCGGATTCATGAAGCAGGTGCTGGCAAACCAGCCCGCCCAGGCGTTCGAACCGCCCGAAGGGGTCGTTTTCGCCAAGATCGACGCGGAAACGGGGCTCTTGCCGGTGCCTGAATCGCGCAAGACGATCTTCGAGTGCTTCAAGGACGGCACCGTGCCCACCGTGTTCACCAAGCGTCCGGGGGAAGTCAAGGAGACGGAAGATTTCCTCAAGAAGGATTTGTAAGTCTCATCAGACGTTGTAACTGCTCACCAGACTTTCATAACGCTGCCACCCTGGACCGCGATCTCATCCTCCGCAAGCGCGGGGTCGGGGGTTACATCCACCCGCCTGAAGCCGAAATCCCGCTTTAAAAGTTCGCAGCTGGCGTTGTGCATGCCGCGCATCCTGGAAACACTTCTCGGGTGCACCTTGAGGAGCAGTTCGAGCCCGGGGCCGCCCCCCTCCTTTAACGCGCGGCAGGCCGCCGTCAGGAATGCGGCGCAAAGGACCAGATGACCGAAGGCGGGGTGCCACGGGCCCGCCAGGACCGCGCCACCGGCCACAAGGTCGTCTGTCGCCTGAAGCCCCATGCGAATGACCGGGATGGAATGCGCCCGGAACAGACCGTAGAGTCTCCGGACGAGGTCGACGGCCGCATCCAGCGCGAGGGGCTGATACATTCCCTGCCGGTACCATTTTTCCAGGGGGCTCCCGGCCAGCACCACGGTGGGGTAAATCCGGATGAAATCCGGGGCCAGCTCCGCGATGCGCCGGCCGGTTTCCATGAGGCGGTGTTCGTCGTCGCCGGGCAGCCCGGCCATGATCTGAAGGCCCACTTCGTAGCCGCGATCCGCGAGCAGGCCGACAGCGCTCACCGTGGCCTCCGGGCTGTGGCCACGCCGCGATCGCTGCAGCACCTCCGGGTCCATGGACTGAGCTCCCAGCTCAACGGTTTGAACCGGAAACCCGGACAGGATGTCGAGGGTCCGCCGGCTCACCGTGTCGGGGCGGGTGGAGAACCGGATGCCCTGCACGTCGCCCGTGCGGACGAACCCGGCGGCCTCGGTCAAAAGCTGCCGGAGGCTGGCTTCCGCCATACCCAGGAAATTGCCCCCGAAAAAGGCAATCTGGGCCCGCCCGCGGCAGCGTCCGCGGAACTTCAGGAAGGCCGTTACCTGGTTTCGGAAAGCTGCGGGTCCCGGCAGGGTTTCCGCGCAGCCGGCGACGGCGGCCTGGTTGCAGTAAACGCAGCGGTGGGGGCAGCCGGCGTGCGGGATAAACACGGGCACGATGAAGGGGCGGACGTCTTCGGAATCATGCGATACGGGTGCCGGTTGCAGATCGCGAAGAGGCATGCTGTTCTGTTACGGCTTGATCAGGGCGAGCGCCTTGCGCGCCGCATCCTGCTCGGCGGTCTTCTTGCTCTTGCCGCTGCCCATGGTTTCGACGTTCAGGACCTTGAGCTCCACCCAGAAGGTCTTGTCGTGGTCCGGGCCCTCCTGCCGAAGGATCGCGTAGTTCGGCATGCTGCCGGGGCGCGCCTGCACGTACTCCTGCAGCTGGCTCTTGAAATCGGCGTGCTCGTAGGCGCCGTCCAGCTCATGGAGCAGGGGCAGGAAAAGCGTCTGAATGAGGGTGGCGACCGCGTCGAAACCGCCGTCTAAAAAAACCGCCGCCATCAGTGCCTCCAGCGTGCCGGCCAGGATCGAGCTTTTTTCCGAGCCGCCGGTCTGGTTCTCACCCTTGCCCAGCCGGACGAAGCTCCCCAGGTTCAGCGTGCGCGCCAGCCCGGCGAGCTGCTGCTCGTTGACGAGGCTTGCCCGCATGCGCGACAGGTCGCCTTCCTTGAACACGGGAAACCGGGTGAGCAGGATGTGCCCGACCACCAGGTTCAGGACCGCATCGCCGAGGAACTCCAGGCGCTCGTTGTCCCGCAGGCCGGTCTCGGGAGTCTCGTTGACGTAAGAGCTGTGCCGCAGGGCCTCCTCGAACAGACCCCTGTCGGCAAACGTGTATTTCAGCTGCGCTTCAATCGAAGATGTCGGTGTCGCATCCATAGGAGCCTTGGGCATCCTGCGGCAGGGCCGCCGGTTGCTCTGGCTTCCTGCGCAGGGGCGAGTAAATTACTGAACATGCTACGACAGGCGAAAACGAGAGAATGTATGTTCCGGCGGTGCGGGTTCCAAAATTCAACGTTCGATCAGTTTTTCATACAGCGAATACGGGACAGCGAGATCTCCCTTCCCGACCCCCATCCTGACGTCCGGATGGATATCCCCGTGAAAGTCGGTCCCGCCGGTCATGAGCAGCATATGGCGCCGGGCTATCTCGGTATAGCGGCGGGTCTGCTCCGGCGAGTGCTCGGTAAAAACCACCTCCAGGCCTTTCAGCCCCATCGCGATCATCTCCTGCAGCATCTCCTCGAGCGGCTCATCGTCGTTAAGTTCGAGCAGACCGGGGTGGGCCAGGACCGCGATGCCGCCGGCGCCATTGATCAACTCGATGGCCTGATGGCACTCGATGCGGAACTTGTCCACGTAGGCGGGTTTACCGTTGCCCAGGTAACGGTCGAAGGCCTCGTCGATGGTCTTCACCACGCCCTTTTTGATCAGCAGTGTCGCAATATGGGGTCTTCCCGCCTGGCCGCCGGCCGCCTCCCGCTCGACCTCCTCTATGCGCATCGGGATGCCGAGCTGGTTCAGGCGCTGGAGGATTTCCGGGTTGCGGTTCTTGCGAGCGGTCTGCAGCCGTTCCAGCGTCCGGTTCAGCTCCGGGTCGTCCAAGCGCAGGGCGTAGCCCAGGATGTGGATGCTGCCGGAGCCCGGGTACGACGGCGGCGGCTCGGAGCTCATTTCCACACCTGTCAGAAACCCGAGTTCAGGGGGGATGCCGGAGAGCAGGGCTTCGCGGGAACCGGCGATGGAGTCGTGGTCGGTGATGGCGATCGCCCCGAGGCCCAGACGCAGGGCCATGGCGATGATGTCCGTCGGCGACAGCGTTCCGTCCGAGGCGGTAGAGTGGATGTGCAGGTCGATCGAAAGCTCGTGCTTATATTCCAAGCGCTTTCTCCAACGCCTCCTCTTTGGCCTTGCACTCGATGCACTGGGTCGTCACCGGCCGCGCTTTCAGCCGTTTGACCGAGATCTCCTCGGCGCAGGACTCGCAGATCCCGAAGGTGCCGTTCTCAATCCGCTCGAGCGCCTGTCGGATTTTTTTGATCAGCTTGGCTTCGCGGTCCCGGATGCGAAGCGTGAAATTGCGGTCGGCCTCCAGAGAGGCCCGGTCCGTCGGGTCCGGGAATGTCTCGGCCAAGCTGTTCATCCCGGAGACGGTGTCGTCCGCCTGGCTGAGGAGTTCACCCATGCGCTTTTCCAGGTATTTCTTGAAAAAATCCAGATCCTTTTTTTTCATGAAGACCTCATGCTGCTACTGTGAAGGCAAATGGGGTCAATAAAATGGTACTAATTATCACAGCAGCATGACGAAGTAAACAAAAAAAATGCCGCACAGGTGTTCGCCCCTCAGGCCGGGCGCTTCAGGAATTCCTCCAGTTGGGCCAGGCTACCGACATTGCAGATCTGCGCCGGGTGGTCCTTGGGCAGGACCTTGCGCTGGATCCCGGAGAGGACCCTACCCGGCCCGACCTCGACGAACAGCGCAACCCCCGCATCCCGCATGCGGCCCATGCTGTCGTACCAGCGCACGGGGTTGCACAGCTGCCGGGCCATGACGGCCCGGATCTCTTCGGGTTTTTCGGCGGTCTCGGCGATGACGTTCAGCACGATGTGCGCCTGCGGCTTCTGGAAGGAGGCGGCAGCGAGACATTGCGTGAACTCGGCTTCCGCGCCCCGGATCAGCTCGCTGTGCCAGGCCCCGCTCACTTTCAAGGGGACGGCCTTGGCCCCTTTCGCGGCAGCCCGGGCCCCGACCTGGGCGACCGGCCCGGGCGCACCGGTGATCACGATCTGGGTTTCCATGTTGTGATTGGCGACGGCCACGATCCCGTGCGGTTGAGCTTCCTCAACCAGCTGCTGGACCTCTGCGATGGTGAGGCCGACGATGGCCTGCATGGCCCCCTGGTGTTTCTGGGCCTCGCGGTGCATCAGCTCGCCGCGCCGGAAGACAACTCGTGCCGTGTCGGCGCGCGACAGGACGCCCGCCGCATTCAGCGCGCTGTACTCCCCGAGGCTGTGGCCGGCGCAGAAATCGAAGGCCACGTTTTCGCGTTGGAGCACGGCCAGACAGGCCATATTGACGGCGGTGATAGCCGGCTGAAGGTTGACCGTCTGAGTCAGTTCTTCCATCGGGCCCTTGAAACAGAGCCGCGATATGTTGATCCTGGTTACCTCCTCCATCATGTCGAAAATTTCGCGCACGAAATCGAACTCCCGATACAGGTCCGCCCCCATGCCGACCGCCTGGGACCCCTGGCCGGGGAATAAGAATGCCGTCTTTTTCATTTTCTGCCTCCTGAGTGCAATCGAATTATCACAGCCAAAATTTAGCGATTCTGTCGATTCTCGTCGAGTCCTGCTGGGGTCTGCCGGCCGCATGGGCCGCCGCAATCTTTTCCCCGGCCGTCTCAACGGCAGCAACAACCGCTCAGATATTTCCAGAAAGCCCCGGAAGACAGCGCCCCACGACAGCCCCTGCCGCCGCTGCCGGTGAGAAGGTTATCGAAACCCCGGGGGCGTTGACGAAGCCTGGGGGTCTTTGCGGCGGCCCATGCGGCCGGCAGACCCCAGCGGGCCATTCCGAAAAAACCAAAATTGGAATCGCTCAACTTGGGAATAACGTTGCTGCTCACTCGTCGAGTTTAAACAGTTTTCTGACCGTGTCGACATACAACGCCTTGTCGCCGTGCATGCCCTCCCGCTTCAAGAACACGGTGGGGTCGTGCAGCATCTTGTTGATGAAGGCCCCCATCATGCGGGAGAGCGCCCGGGCATCCTCCGGGGACATGCCGTTGCCGTGCACCGTCCGCTTGATCTCGGCCTCTGCAATGGTCTCCAGCTTTTTGCGCAGGCCGACGATGGTGGGCACCACCTCGAGGCTGTCGTGCCATTCCCGGAAACGGACCGTGGCCTCGTCGATGATGCGCTCGCCCTTGACGGCCTCCTTCTGGCGGTCCTCGAGGTTCTCTTCGATGGCCCCCTTCAGGTCGTCGATGTCGTAGACATAGGCGTTGTCGAGCCGGTTGATGTCGGGGTCGATGTCGCGCGGCACGGCGATGTCAATAAAAAAAATCGGCCGGTTCCTGCGGGCGCGGATGATGCGCTTGACGTCATCCCGGGTGATGACGAAGCCGGGGGCACCCGTGGAGCTGATGATGATGTCGACCTGTTTGAGGTGCTCACAGATCTCTTCGAAGCGGATGGCCTGGCCGTTGAAACGGCGGGCGAGCGCCAGCCCGTTTTCAAAGGTGCGGTTGGCCACGAACGTCTCGGCGACCGGGTGGCGCAGCAGGTGCTCCACGGCGAGCTCGGCCATTTCACCGGCCCCGATCAACAGCACCCGCTTGCCGTCCAGGCTCCCGAAAATCTTGCGGGCGAGTTCCACCGCGGCGTAGCTGATCGACACCGCGCGGTCGCCGATACCGGTTTCGGTGCGGATGCGCTTGGCGATGAAGAAGGCGCGGTGCAGCAGACGGTTGAGGATAACCCCGGCGGTCTTGGCCTCGGCCGCAAGGCGATAGGCCTCCTTGATCTGGCCCAGGATCTGGGGCTCGCCCACGATCATCGAGTCCAGGCTTGCGGCCACCCGGAACAGGTGGCGCACGGCCTCGTCGTTGGCGTGGATGTAGAGTGCGCTTTCGAACTGCGCGACGGGGATTTTGTTGAAATCGGCAATGAAGGCCTTGGCGTCGGCGACGGCCGCCGGCCTGTCGTCCGTCACCAGGAGCAGCTCCACCCGGTTGCAGGTGGAGTAGAGCAGGGATTCGTGGATGTGGGGCCGGCCGCGCAGGGCCTCGGTGGCGGTCACCGCCTCGTCCTTTGAAAAGGCAATGCACTCCCGCAGCTCCACGGGGGCCGTTTTATGGTTGATTCCGATTAAGATGATCTGGCGCATAAGAAGAAATAGGGTTCGAGGGGTCCAGGGTTCAAGGGTTCGAGGGTAAGGGAAAAAATCCTGCCTCGAACACGCAGACATTCTCGTCGCATTTCTGCTCGTTGTCCCTGCTCTAAAAGAAATGGTTTTTCACTTGACCCCTCGACCCCTTCATTTCGTGAATCCCTTGTGGTGCCCTTCCATGAAAAAGTTCACACCCAGGAACGTGAAAATCAGCACCCCGAAGCCGACAATGGCCATGATGGCCGAACGGCGGCCGCGCCAGCCGACCGTCAGGCGCTCGTGCAGCAGCGCAGCGTAGAACAGCCAGGAGATGCCGGACCAGACCTCCTTGGGGTCCCAGCTCCAGAACCGGCCCCAGACGGATTTGGCATAAACGAGTCCGGTGATGAGCCCGAGTGTCAGCATCGTGAAACCCACAACGATGCAGGCGTACCCGGTTGCGTCCAGAAGGTCCAGGGAGGGCAGGCGCTTGAAAAAGAAGCCGCGCCTCTTCGTCTTGATGGCGTTTTCCTGGGTGAGGTACAGAATGCCCACACCGCATGCCAGGGCGAAGGCCGCCTCGCCGATGAAGATGACCGTCACGTGGGCGACCAGCCAGAAGCTCTTGAAGATGGCGGTGGTCTGAGCCGGCTCGTCCGGGAGCTGGGAGACGATCACCATGATCAGGGCCACGAAGGGTGCGGCCACCACGCCCAGGATTTTCAAGCCATACCGGTAGTGCAGGACGACAAAAACGCCCGCGATCGCCCATCCGGCAAACGAGAGCGTCTCGTGCAGGTTGCTGACCGGCATGTGGCCCTGCCGCACCACCTCAAGCAGGATGACGCCGGTGTGGCAGACGAATCCGGCCAGCAGCAGAAAAAAGCCGGCCCGCTGCAGGGCGTTCTTCTGAAGCAGCAGATAGGCCAGGTAACCGGCGGCGCTGAGCATGTACAGCACGATGCTGATGACGATGACGGATGCGTCCATGGGCTTCACGGATGATGTTGGGGTTAATCCGCCTTGACAGGGTGATGAAAAACAAGCATCAGGCCGTCAGTCAAGGAGTTCTTCCACGCGATAGCCTTTGCCGAGCACCTTCTCAAGCAGCACGTTGATCGCATCGCGCTGGTTTGCGCGGATCAGCGCCGGCAGGTCGCTGTCGATCAGGGCCTCGAACAGGGGCTTGTGCGCCTCGGGCGCATGCGCCTGGGCCAGCAGTCGCTGCCGGATCGCACCCATCAGGTCGAGGAAGGCGGCGTACTCCGGGCCGTACTGGGCCGCGAGAGTGCCGCGCAGCTTCTTTGCGAAGGCCGGGCTTTTGCCCGAGGTGGAAACGGTGATGGTCAGATCGCCGCGTTGCAGGATCGCCGGCAGGATGAAGCTGCACACCTCGGGCCGGTCCGCAATGTTGCAGAGCATCTGCCGCCGCTCGGCGTCGGCACTGATCCGGCGATTGAGTGCCTCATCGTCCGTCGCCCCGATGACCAGGAACATTCCCGACAGATCCTCCGAGGCATAGCCCCGCAGCGAAAGAGTGATCGCCCCTTTTGCGGCCAGGCCGCGCAACGGCTCGGCGGCGGCCGGGCTCACCACCGTCACCCGCGCCCCACAGGCGAGCAGCGTTTCCACCTTGCGGGTGCCGACCGCGCCGCCGCCGACCACCAGGCAGTTGCGCCCCCGGATGTCCAGTTGAACAGGATAATATCTCATTACGAAGCCATCAGATCAGCCGACGTCGATGCGCATCAGATCCTGCGCGAGGAGGAGCGGGCCCGCGTAGGTGCGGCGGCACTGGGCTGCGATGTCGGCCTGCTCGCACACCGGGTAAAAATGGGTAAGCGCCAACCGGCGCACGCCGGCGCGGGCGGCGATCTCGCCGGCCAGCGCGGGAGTCAGGTGGCCGGCGACCTTGTGCCCTTCGGGGAAGGCCGCTTCGCAGATCAACAGATCGGCCCCGGCCGCAAGCGTGACCAACTGTTCGCTGTAGTCGGTGTCCCCCGAGTAGACCAATGACCGGCCGCCCGGACCCGTCAACCGGAATGCGACACTCTGCGGGCTGTGCTCCATCGGGGCCGAATCCACCCGCAGCCCCTCGAATTCCCGGTGATCCGGCCCGCGGGTGTCCATCTCATCGATCTTCAGATAGTCGCTGCCGATGTCGATCCAATGACCGTATACGTTCTTGAGGCGCTCCATGAAATCGGCGAACCCGTGACCGGCCACCACGGTGAGCGGGCCCGTCCGGCCGACGCCGTCCGGGTACTTGGTGGCAAAAAGCAACGGGACGAGGTCTGCCGTGTGATCGGGGTGCAGGTGGCTGAAGAACAGGTGCGAGACATCGAGGATGGTCGTGCCGGCTTCCAGCATCCGGCGCAGGGTGCCGGGCCCGCAGTCGAAGAGCCACTTGCCGCCGCCGGACTCGACCAGCACGGAGCAGGAACTGCGCGCGAGAGAGGGTACACATGTGCCGGAGCCGAGGATGGTCACTCGGATGTCGGGCGAACGCTCACCCATTGGGCGTAATCCCGGAAGTGGGCTTGGCGGCGGGCGCTTTGTGCCCGGCTCTCTTCTCCGTGCGCAGGACGATCCAGGCGGCGACCTTGTGGTCGTCTTTGAAGTCGATGGGGGGCTCCTTGATCTCGGCCAGGTTGATTTCCGCCCGCGCCATGGTCTTGTGGCCGCCCGCGGAGCCGAAACTCCCCAGGCTTTCCTTGGCCACGCGGCCCGCGTTTTTGCGGGAGCCATCGTTGCGGAAAATGACCACCAGTTTGCCATCGCAGGTGCCGGAGACGATGCTCCATCGAACGGTGTGGATGCGCATGAAAAAGTCCGCGATGATGACGCAGACATCCGGGTTGATGACCGGCCCCAGATGCGCGAACACCCGTCCCTTGCGCAGGCGCATGTGCAGCAGGGCGGTCTTGAAGTACTTCAGGTATTCGAGCCGCAGCTCGGCCTGGCTGATGCGGCGCGCCAGGGGGATGTTGGCCCGCCGGAACAGATATTGAAAGGCGCGCACGTCCTCGATCAGAGTCTGGCGTTTGAAATCGTCGGTGTCGGTCTTGATGGCGTGGTAAAGGGCGGTTGCCAGGTTCCGGGAGGGAATGATGCGCGCTGCGCGCAGATATTCGGTCAGGATGGTGGCGGTCGCCCCGTAGGTCGGACGGATGTCGGTGTACAGCGCCTTGCATTGGGTGTCCGGATGGTGATCGATCACGACCTGCGGGCTTGCGCGGACCATAAGCTCGTGGTGAGACGGCTGGGAGTCGACGAGGACGGTTTTTGTAAAGGTGTCGAGCTGAAGTTGAGCGAAGGGGACGAGCGCAACCTTCAGCAACCGGATCATGGCCAGGTTGTCGGGCCGGTCGATCGCGTTGACATTGGAGATCGTCACGCTGTCGACTTTGCGCCACAGCAGGCGGCCCACCGCCATGGCGCTGGCAATGGCATCCGGGTCAGCCGATATAACGACCAGCACCCGGTCGGCGCTTGAAAACTGCTTGAAAAACTCCCTGATTTTTTCAGCCGTGGTAACTCTCATAACCGACGGGGCCCTCAGGATCGGATGGGCTGATCATACTTGCTGATGCCATGGATTACAAGAATTTTAGGTAACACCTCAGGTAACGAGGGTTCAGGGTTCGGGGTTCAGAAAAAAAGTAGTTGCCGGGTCTTGCGATCCTTGCGACGGGCCTACTCCCGGCTGAAGGTCATCCGGTCGCCGGTGGCCTCGACCCGCACCTGTGAGCCTGCAGGAAAATTGCCTTTAAGGATCTCCAGGGCCAGGGGGTTTTCGATGAGCTGCTGGATCGCCCGCTTGAGCGGCCGGGCCCCGTAGATGGGGTCATAGCCCCTGCGGCCGAGCAAGTCTTTGGCCGCCTCGGTCAGCGCGAGCGCGATCTTCCGCTCGGCCAGCCTTTTTCTCAGGCGCTCGAGCTGAATCTCCACGATCCGGCCGATCTGCTCCAGGGTCAGGTTCTGGAAGATGACGACCTCGTCGATGCGGTTCAGGAATTCGGGTTTGAAGGTGGCCCGCAGGGCCTCCAGCACCCGGCGCTCCATCTCGGAGCGATCCCGCGCGCCCAGTTCCAGGATCCACTGGCTGCCCACGTTGGAGGTCATGATGATGAGGCTGTTCTTGAAGTCCACCGTGCGGCCCTGCCCGTCGGTCATGCGACCGTCGTCCAGGATCTGCAGCAGCACGTTGAAGACCTCCGGGTGGGCTTTTTCGATCTCGTCGAAGAGCACCACCGAATAGGGACGGCGCCGCACCGCCTCGGTGAGATAGCCGCCCTCCTCGTAGCCCACATAGCCCGGGGGCGCGCCGATCAGCCGGGCGACCGAGTGTTTTTCCATGAACTCGGACATGTCCACCCGGATCAGGGCCTGTTCGCTGTCAAAGAGAAACTCGGCCAGTGCCTTGGCCAGTTCGGTCTTGCCGACCCCGGTGGGGCCCATGAAAATGAACGAGCCGATGGGTCGGTTGGGGTCCTGCAGGCCCGAGCGGGCCCGGCGTACGGCGTCGGCCACGGCTGCGACGGCCTTTTCCTGGCCGATGACCCGGTCCCCTAGCCGCTCCTCCATGCGCACGAGCTTGTCGCGTTCGCCCTCGAGCATCCGGCTCACCGGGATGCCGGTCCAGCGGGAAACAACCTCGGCCACGTCCTCGTCGTCGACCTCCTCCTTGAGCATTTTGCTGCCCTTCTGAAGGGTTTCAAGCTTCTGATTGGCCTCCTCCAGGCGCTTGCCGAGTTCGATCATCCGTCCGTACCGGATCTCGGCGACCTTCGCCAGGTTGCCCTCGCGTTCGGCCAGATGGGCCTCGTTGTTGAGCTGCTCCTGCTCGCCCTTGATGGTGCGGATCACCTGGATGAGCTCTTTTTCACGGTTCCAGTGCTGCTTCATCCGGGCAAGCTCCGCGTTCATCCCCGAAAGCTCGTCTTCCAGTCTCGCCAGGCGTTCGCGGGAGGCCGGGTCGGACTCTTTTTTCAGGGCCTGCCGCTCGATCTCGGCCTGGGTGATGCGGCGCTGGACCTCGTCGATTTCGACCGGCATGCTGTCGATTTCGATCCGCAGTTTCGAGGCGCACTCGTCGATCAGGTCGATGGCCTTGTCCGGCAGGAACCGGTCGGCGATGTAGCGCTGAGACAGGATCGCCGCCGCCACGATGGCCGAGTCCTTGATCCGCACACCGTGGTGCACCTCGTATTTTTCCTTCAGCCCCCGCAGGATGGAGATGGTGTCCTCCACGGTCGGCTCGCGCACCAGCACCGGCTGAAAGCGCCGCTCCAGGGCCGCGTCCTTCTCGATGTGCTTGCGGTACTCGTTGAGCGTGGTGGCGCCGACACAGCGCAGGGTGCCGCGGGCGAGCGCCGGTTTGAGCATGTTGGAGGCGTCCATCGAGCCCTCGGCCGCACCGGCGCCCACCACGGTGTGCAGCTCGTCGATGAACAGGATGATATCCCCCTCGGCGTTCTCCACCTCGCGCAGGACCGCCTTGAGCCGGTCCTCGAACTCGCCGCGATACTTCGCGCCGGCGACAAGGGCTCCCATGTCGAGCGCCACCAGGCGGCGGTTTTTCAGGGTCTCGGACACATCGCCTGCCACGATCCGCTGGGCCAGGCCCTCCACGATGGCGGTCTTGCCCACCCCGGGCTCGCCGATCAGGACCGGGTTGTTCTTGGTGCGGCGCGAGAGCACCTGCACGACCCGCCGGACCTCTTCGTCCCGGCCGATGACGGGGTCGAGCTTGCCCAGCCGGGCCAAATCCGTGAGGTCGCGACTGAATTTCTGCAGGGCCTGGTATTTTTCCTCCGGGTTGGGGTCGGTGATGCGCTGGCTCCCGCGGATCTCCTGCAGCGCCTTGTAGACGGTATCCCGCGTTACTCCGGCCCGGGACAATATTTTCCCGGCCTCGCCCGCCTTCTCGTCGACGACGGCGAGCAAAAGATGCTCGATGCTGACGTATTCATCCTTCATCTGGGAGGCCTCCGCAAAGGCCGCCTCCAGTAAAACCTTGGTGCGGGGCGAAATGCTGGCCTCCCCCGCGCCGGCACCACTCACCTTGGGCAGCCGTTCGAGTGAACGCATGACCTCGGCGCCGAGCCCCTCGGGGGCCGCGCCGAGTTTGCGCAGCATCGACACGGCAATGCCCTCCCGGCCGGAAAGCATGACGGCCAGCAGGTGCTCGGGTTCGATCTGCGGGTGGCCATACCGGGACGCCAAGGCCTGGGCGTTTTGAACAAGCTCTTGAGATTTTATGGTGAATCGATCAAACCGCATTCGTCCTCCTCAATGCATCCGCAATTTTGACGACTTCGTAAAAAGTCCAACTTCGGCGTTGCGCTTCATCGCGTTGTCACTGCGGCGTACGACATGTACGCCTCGTGACACGCAACTCGCGCGCCTTGAATTTGGAGCTTTTTACGAAGTCGTCTGCAGATCTCCGATTCCATCAATTTTACGGAAATTTAATCACCATCTCGTTCATGTCAAATAAGTTAATATTACTTTTAGTAATGTGATTATTGGCCTGTTTTGTCATCCCCAGGCCCCCATGCGTGAAAAGGGGCCGCGTGCCGCAGGCTTTCATAGAGCGCAATGCCGGCCGCCGTGGAGAGGTTGAGCGAGCGCGTCCGGGCCGTTATGGGAATATGGAAGGTGAATTCGGCGTAGCGCGCGAGAATGCGCTCGGGCAGCCCGTGGGTTTCCGAGCCGAAGATCAGGAACATCCGCGGCGGTGCAGGCAGGCCCCAGAACGGTCTGGCGCCGGCCTTGGAAAAAACAGCCACCTCGCCCGCTTGCGGCCTCAGCCCCTCCTGGAGGTCCTCGAAACTTTCCCACACGCTGACGCTCACCTGGTCCCAGTAGTCTAAACCTGCCCGTTTCACCTCGCGGCTTTCAAGCGAAAATCCCAGGGGTCGAACCAGGTGCAGACAGGCGCCCGCGGCCAGGCAGGTGCGGCCGATGTTTCCGGTGTTCCAGTGGATTTCGGGCGCCACGAGGACCACGTGGCGCTCCGGTCGTTTCGGTTCTTGAAGAGGGCCGGCAGGATTAATTTGCAAGAGGCTGCCTTTCTTAACCGGGCTGGCCGGCACCGGGCCAACTCTTTTTCAATCGGCGCCCGCTGTGCAGACGAGCACTCATCAATAGCCGACTACCAGGGTGCTGAAAAACAAGCATCAGGCCGTCGGCTAAGGCGAGCGGCATTAAAGCTTTTTGCCGCAATGCGGGCAATACGTGTAATCGGGTGACAGGTTCCTGCTGCAGAAGCGGCATCTTTTCGTCTCACCCTGAACCGGGGTTGCCGGTTCAGGGCCGAACTCGGAGACGGCCCGCTCGCAACGGGCGCACATGATGACCGGCTCGCCGGTCTTGACTTTAATGATGGGAATGAAAAAGAGGCTCAGGTAATGGTCTACGCGCTTGAAATAGGCCTGGTGCAGGCCGCAGACCGGGCAGCGCCGCGGTTTCTCATCCAGGACCTTGACCTTGGGCGAGATGCCGGCGATGAAGAAGAAAAAGGCGTCAAGCATGCATCAAAACTCCCGCGGTTTGCAGATAACTTCGCGTATCTTCAGGCACCATTTTATATAGATTCGCCCGCCAGTCAACCGGCTTCAACCGATTGCGGTGGTTCCAGCCCTATTTGTGCTTGACACGGACCGGCAACTCGTTTAATAAAAAATTTCTGCTGTTTTTACCGAAATATCACTCGGTTTCACTTTGATTGCGGGGAACAGGACAGCGTCAGCCCTATGGCAGAGGCCTTGCTCAGTCTCATTCATAAAAAGCGCTCCGCAATCATTGCCAAATGGTTTGATTCCACCGTTCACGCCTACGCGCCCGACACGGCCGCCTTCCTCAAGAGCCAGAAAGATCAATTTGCCAACCCGGTGGGAGAGAGCACCCGCAAGGGGATCGAGACCCTGCTCGACCAGTTGCTGGGGGAGATGAACGGCGAGGCAATCGCCGCCAGCCTGGATCCCATCATGCGGATCCGGGCCGTTCAGAGTCTATCCCCCGCCCAGGCCACCGCGTTCATCTTCGCGCTGAAGCAGATCCTGCGCGACATGTTTGACAGGGAACTCCAGGACGCCGGGTTTGTCCGGCAGTTTTTCGAGTTCGAGGCGCGCATCGACCGGGTCTGCCTTGCGGCGTTCGAAATTTATCTGGGCTGCCGGGAGCAGGTCTTCGAGCTTAAGGCGAACGAAATGCGCAACCGCACCTTTCGGGCGTTCAAGCGGGCCGGGCTGGTCGCAGAGCCCGCCGGCGAAGAGCCGCAGGCGTGAGTGATGCAAGGTCAACTACATTCCACCGCGCTTCTGGACGGCCCCTCGGCCGGTGAAGCGCAGATTTTCGCGAGGTGTTGATCGATGAATAAAAAGTACATGGTCTCCTTCATCGCCGTTTTCGGTCTGTTCCTGATTGCCTGGGCCGGGGTATCCATCGGCCTGCAGTGGGTCTTCGGGGTGGTCATCCCCTACCTGGCGGTCCTGGTCTTTGCCACAGGCTTCGTCCGCAAGGTCATGGGGTGGTCGCGTTCGGTCGTACCGTTTGCCATCCCCACCACCGGCGGGCAGGCCAAATCTTTCCCGTGGGTCCGGCATGCCAGGTTCGACACCCCGGACAGCCGGTTCGAGGTCTTGGTGCGCATGGCGCTCGAGATCCTGACCTTCCGCTCGCTTTTCCGCAACACCCGCATGAAGCTGAGCGCGGGCAAGCTCTCCTACCAGCTGGAGATCTTCCTGTGGGTGGGTGCCTTGGCGTTCCACTACGCCTTTCTCACGGTGATCCTGCGCCACACGCGCTTCTTCACCGAGCCCGTGCCCTGGTGCGTGCAGCTGCTTGAAAACGTCGACAGCTTCTTCCGCATAGAGATCATCTATCCCCAGTTCCAGTTCGGCCTGCCGGCGGTCTACCTCTCCGGGTTCGTCCTGCTGGCGGCCGTCGTCTATCTGGCGATTCGCCGGATCGTCATCCCCTCGGTGCGCTACATCTCGCTCGCATCGGATTTCTTCCCGCTGCTCTTGATCTTCGGGATCGCCTTCACGGGGATCATGATGCGCTACGTCACCAAGATCGACATCAACGCGGCCAAACAGCTGACCATGGGGCTGGTGACGTTTCACCCCACCGTCCCGGCAGGCATCGGCGCGATTTTCTACATCCACCTTTTCTTTGTCAGCGTGCTGCTCGCCTACTTCCCCTACAGCAAGCTGATGCACCTGGCGGGCGTGTTCCTGAGCCCCACGCGCAACATGCTCGCCAGCACCCGCGCCTATCGGCACGTCAACCCCTGGAACTACCCGGTGAAGGTCCACACCTACGAGGAGTACGAAGAGGAGTTCCGTGAAAAGATGGTCGAAGCCGGCCTGCCGGTGGACAAACCGCTTGAAGCCTCAGCGGAAGCAGCGGAGAAGGAGTAAGTCATGGCTGACAAACTGATCAAACCCCAAGAACTGATAGACCGGATCGACTACCAGCCGCCGCAGACGGACTGGATGGACACCCCCGTCGACATTCGCAAGGGGATGTACTGCTACGCCTCCAACCCCAAGAGTGTCGCCAACCTGGGGTTGCCCAACGCGCGGCCGTGGAACCCCACCGAAGCGGACTGGAAGCTGCCGGAAAACTGGCAGCAGATCATCCACGAGGGGTTCAAGGAGCGCCTGGAACGCTTCCGCTCCCTCAAAGTGTTCATGGACATCTGCGTGCGCTGCGGCGCCTGCGCCGACAAGTGCCACTACTTCATCGGCACCGGCGACCCCAAGAACATGCCGGTCTTGCGGGCGGAGCTCCTGCGCTCGGTCTACCGCAACGACTTTACCCGCATGGGCAAGCTGCTCGGCAAGGCCAACGGCGCCCGGCCCCTCACCCTCGATGTCCTCAAGGAGTGGTGGTACTACCTGTTTCAGTGCTCCGAGTGCCGGCGCTGCTCGCTCTTCTGCCCCTACGGCATCGACACAGCCGAGATCACCATCATGGGCCGGGAACTGCTCAACCTGGTGGGCCTGAACATCGACTGGATCGCCACCCCGGTGTCCAACTGCTACATGAACGGCAACCACCTCGGCATCCAGCCCCACGCCTTCAAGGACATGCTCGACTTCTTCGTCGACGACATCGAGGAGCGCACCGGCGTGCGGGTGAAGCCCGAGTACATGAAGAAGGGGGCCGACATCCTCTTCATCACCCCCTCCGGCGACGTCTTTGCCGACCCGGGCACGTACACCGCCATGGGCTACCTCATGCTCTTCCACTACCTGAAGGAAAAGTTCGGCCTGGAGGTCACCTGGAGCACCTACGCCTCCGAGGGCGGCAACTTCGGCTTTTTCACTTCCCACGAGACCATGAAGCGCTTGAACTCCAAGATGTACGCCGAGGCCAAGCGCCTGGGTGTCAAGTGGATCCTCGGCGGTGAGTGCGGGCACATGTGGCGCGTGATCAACCAGTACATGGACACCATGAACGGGCCGGCCGATTTTCTGGATGTGCCGGTCAACCCGATCACCGGGACCCGCTTCGAGCAGGCCCGCTCCACCAAGATGGTGCACATCGTCGAGTTCACCGCCGACCTGATCCGCAACCACAAGCTCGATCTGACCCCCAGCCGCAACGACAACCTGAAGGTGACCTACCACGACTCCTGCAACCCCGCGCGCGGCATGGGCTTCTTCGAGGAGCCGCGCTACGTGATCCAGAACGTCTGTAACCACTTCTACGACATGCCCCCCGGTACCATCCGGGAGCAGACCTTCTGCTGCGGCAGCGGGGCGGGCCTGAATGCCGGGGAGAACATGGAGCTGCGCCTGAGCGGCGGCATGCCGCGGGCCAACGCCGTCAAGCATGTGCGCGACACTTACGGTGTCAACATGCTGGCCTGCATCTGCGCGATCGACCGGGCGGCCCTGCCCGCGCTCATGGACTACTGGCAGCCGGATGTGCAAGTCGCGGGCGTCCACGAACTGGTGGCCAACGCCCTGAACCTGCCCGGCCAGAACGAGCGGGCCACCAACCTGCGAGGCGATGACTTCGAAGAACTCAAGGCGCAAGCGGAGGGCGAAACCGATGAATGACAAGAAGCTGATTGTCACCGGATTGGTCATCTTTCTCATGATCGTCTTGTTCCCTTTCTGGTACAACCGGGGCAAGGCGGTGCCCCCGCCCGAGGTCAAGCTCACCGAGCAGGCCAAGGCGGCCAAGGAGTGCGTGCTTTCCAAGGATTACATGAGGGCCGAGCACATGCAGCTGCTCGACCTCTGGCGCGAGTCGGTGGTGCGGCAAGCCGACCGGGTCTACACGAACCCCAAGGGCAAACAGTTCGTGATGAGCCTTTCGAACACCTGCCTCGACTGTCATTCCAACAAGGCGGACTTCTGCGACAAGTGCCACAACTACGCGTCCGTGCGGCCGTATTGTTGGGATTGCCACATAGACAAACCGAAGGAGAATTCGTGATGGATATCAGCAGACGTCGTGTGCTACAGCTTTTGGGGCTCTCCGCCGCAGCGCTGTCGGCCCCGCCGGTCTTCAACGCGCTGGCCAAGGAGGCGCCGGCGGCCGCCCCCCAGATCGGGCCGGGCAAGGAGGCCTTGACGGCCAAGCAGTGGGCCATGGTGATCGACAGCCGCAAGTTCAAGTCCGAGAAGGACGTCGAGCCCCTGGTCGAAGCCTGCCACAAGATCCACAACGTCCCGCACTGGGACGAGAAGCGTTGGGAGATCAAGTGGCTGTGGGCGACCCACTACGGGCACGCCTTCTCGGGGACCGCCTCCAGGCGGTTCATCGCCGAGGAAGTGGAGCACCGACCCTTCCTGGTGCTCTGCAACCACTGCGAGAACCCGCCCTGCGTGCGCGCCTGCCCCACCAAGGCCACCTTCAAACGGCCGGAAGACGGCATCGTCATGATGGACTTCCACCGCTGCATCGGCTGCCGCTTCTGCATGGCGGCCTGCCCCTTCGGGGCCCGCAGCTTCAACTACCGGGACCCGCGCCCTGCGCTCAAGCAGACCAACAAGCAGTTCCCCACGCGCATGAAAGGGGTCGTCGAGAAGTGCAGTTTCTGCGTCGAGCGTCTGGCCGAGGGCAAGCTGCCGGCCTGTGTTGAGGCCTCGGAGGGCAAGATTGCGTTCGGCGACCTCTTCGATGAGAAATCCAACGTGCGGGAGCTCATCAAAACCCACTACACCATTCGGCGCAAAGTCAACCTGGGGACCGAGCCGGCTGTTTATTACATCGTGTGAGGTGACGCATGCTCGAGCTAGCCGTTAAAGGATCTAAACGATATTACGGATGGATGGCGCTGCTTCTCGGTGTCGCCGGGGTCGGTTTCCTGGTCTACCTGAAGCAGCTGGATTTCGGCCTGGGCATCACCGGCATGAGTCGGGACGTGTCCTGGGGCTTTTACATCGCCAACTTCACCTTCCTGGTCGGGGTGGCCGCCGGGGGCGTCATGGTGGTGCTGCCCTACTATCTGCACGACTACAAGGCCTACGGCAAGGTGACGATCCTGGGCGAGTTCCTG